>JANOZJ010000386.1:0-2854 GCA_031429315.1 Akkermansiaceae bacterium | reverse complement strand
ACAAGATTATCTTAATCGTTAAACAGATTAGCGAAACGGATATCTAAGACATCTTGACAACTCGCCGAACTGAACTAGAACCGCATTGAAATCGAAAGCCAAAACGATGATCAAAACCACCCCATCCATCCATCTCGACCTTGGTCTTGAGATTGGCTACGGAAGCCCACTCGCCCGCTTCGGGCAAGAGGTGGAGCTTGGTGGCGGCACCCATTTTCTGCTCGCCCGCAACGGTCGCGGCAAGACGACCCTTCTCCGGACGCTCGCCGGCACGCTGAAGCCGGTCGCGGGAAGTTTCCGTGTCGAGGGCTTCGTCCAGTATCTTCCTGAAGATCTCCGCTTCGATCCCACCATCACCCCGGCCATGGTTTTCCGGATGCTCCTTCCAAAAGGACGTCTGGAAGACGCGCTCAAACTCGCGGGTAACATCGAGCTGGACGTCAAGAAACCTTACGGTCGCCTTTCCACCGGCAACCGTCGCAAGACCAGCCTGATCGTCGCCGAGTTTTCCGTGAAGCCGGATACCGGAAACATCCTCCTTCTCGACGAGCCGTTCAGCGGACTCGACGCTTTCGCCCGCCAGGCTTTCGAGGAAATTTGGAACGAATCCTCCTCGAACGTGCTGCGTCTGGTGAGCTGCCATCCGGATTACGATTCGATGGAAATGCCCAGCGCCTTGATGATCGAAGGCAAGAGCGCCCGCCACCTCAGCGGCAGCGACCAGACGTGGAGCGGCCTCAAGAGCTTGATGAACTAACTGAAACCATGCGACTCTTCCGACTTACATTTGCTACGATTTTCCAGCGCAAGGCGTGGGCGATTTGTGCTTTTGCGGTGATCGTCCTGCCGTTCGCACTGCCGCTGATTTCCAGCGCCACCGAGAAGCCGATTCTCGTCCAGCCCGCGAGGATCCAGGCGGCGTGGGTTACGCTTTGGGTTTCCACATTATTGTGGGGTTTGTTCACCGCCGCCCAACAAGGAGAGAACAATGCCAAGACCGGCGTGGGTGAATACTTCCAAACCACTGGAGTTTCTGCCACCCGGCAGCTCTTTGAGATTTGGCTTGCCGTCTTCTGCTTCGTCCTGCCGTTGACATTGATCACCGCGGCGATTTGCCAGTTTGCCGCCGCACCGGCCAATCCCGTCGAGCATTCGATGTGGTGGGTACTCAATCTCCAATACGCTGCATTGTTCTTGTTGGTCATTGCACCGTTGTTGGCCCTTGCTGCGGCACTTGCCTCGCGGTTCGGGGGAGTTACCGGTTTCGCCGTTACCTTGGGCATCGCCCTCTATGGTCTCTACGGTGTCGGTTACCTGAAAAACATGCTGGAACTCGAGGCGAATCCCATTCTTCGCGGTGTCTGGTTGCTCTCCCCCCACTATGATTTCGCGGACCTCACCCAGCGACTCCAGCTCAAGACCGGGGCTCTTCCCGAGGGCTCGTTCACAAGCATGATTCTCTACTTCGCCGGAATCCTGGCAGTCTATGTGGGTGTCTCCCGACTCTGCTTCCGCACCAAACTTCCGGCTTGAACATCATATCCTAACACTCAGTTCCCATGTCCCGCACCCGTACTCACGCAATCTCCGTCTGCCTCATCGGCGTCGGCGTGTTCGCTTGGGCACTTGCCGGACGCCCACTCGTCGCCAATCCCGCGTTGGTCGCTCCTTTGAATCCACTGGGTATCAATGGCAGTCCCTACGGCGAGGTGTTCGCAATGGCCATGCAAGGGCCGATCGACACGTACTTCCACGGAGCCATGAGCGGCGGTGCCCACCATCACCAAGATCATGTGGTAACTGCGGTCGTCCCATCCAGCTTGTCTCTCGAAGGCCGCCTTGAGAATCTCCTCGCGTCGCTGGACAAGGTTTCCGAAATCCGCACCAATCCCCAGTCGTCAAGCGAGGCTCACAAGCGCTACCTTCGCCGCCAGGTCGAGGATAAGCTCCGTTTCGCCTATCAGCTCGATCCGGCCCATTACGCGAACTACAACTCGCTGCACTTTTTCCTGACCGAGCCGGAACTCGGCACACGTCCCGAGCTCACTCCATCCGCGGCAAAGCTCGCTGAAGACACGATCCAGTATTGCCTCAAGCAAGACAGCGATCCCCGCCCGGCCCTCACCGCCGCCGCCGCCACCTGCAATATCCTGGAGCTGATGTTCAATGATCAGGCCAATGATTCTCCCAGATTCAATACCGACCAAATGCACCGGTATTTGAACCTGCTCGATCACTGCATTGCCCGTTATGTCACCATTTCCAAAGCGTGGGACCAATCCAAGAACTGGGAGCTGCTGTCTCCCCAGCGGATTGCCGAGTGTGACGACCGGTTCACTTTCATCCGCCGCATCAGGGATGATGCCGAGGGCACGATTCTCCGCTTCCAAGGGAAATCCCGTTCGCCCCAAGCCGCGAACTAACATATCAGCCTTTCAGTATTTACCAAAATGTCCGTCTTCACTGCAGTCATCGAGCCACCACCGCTTCCGGGTTCCGCCCCGGCGGCCGCACCGGTGCGTTTCGCGGCGGGCATGCGGGGCACCGATCTGCTAGGTATCATCTTCCGCGTCTGCCGGGAGCTGCGGGTATCCGACATCCAGATGCGTGCCGACCGGCCGGTTTACATCCATACCAACAAGGGGATGGAGAAACTCGACTTCCTGGGAATTCTCTCCGCAGGAAACATGAATGAGATCCTCAAGGAACTCATCACCAACCGCGAAAGTGGCAGCCATGGCTTCGGCCAGGACAAAGGCCTCGAATTGCGCGTCGAGGAAAAAATCAGCCTCGCAATCGAGACCTTTGCGCAAACCCGCGTCGCCGACTTCTCGTGCGACGGTATCCCGATGGG
>JANOZJ010000385.1:0-5955 GCA_031429315.1 Akkermansiaceae bacterium | reverse complement strand
AGCTCCGAACTCCGCGAGAGCGCCAAAGTCGGCCTCATGAAACTCTGCCTCCTGATGGACCGGAACCCCGGCCTATACTGCTGGATTGAGGGCCACACCGACCTCGTCGGCGGCGACGAGTTCAACCTCAATCTTTCCATCAAGCGCGCCGAAGCCGTCAAAAACTACCTGGTCAGCTCCGCGCGGATGGATTCCTCCAAGATCATCACCCGCGGCTTCGGGCGCTACCAGCCGATCATCATCACCGGCACCGCCGAGGAACAAGCCGCCAACCGCCGGGTGGAGGTGCGGATGCGGAAAACCCCGCCGACCAAGGAACAGATGCGAAGCGAGCCGCAAAAAGCCACCGTCATCGAAGAAGAACCCTCGCCGAAGGCCGTGCTGGTGAAACCTAACCGCCCCCTTCCCGTGGAAGAGCCACCCGCGCCGCCGTTGAAAGCAACCCCCGTCGAGGAAACTCCGCCGCTCCGTGCGATTCCCGCCTTCCCCGAAGTCCCGCACGCGTCCCTCGCCGAACCGCGAATGATCCCTCGCGCTGAACCCATCGACGACGAGTGAATCGTGATATAGGCAGTCCTGCCTGTAATCTTGATTTCTGGTATCTGGACACTGGTCTCTCCCTTTACCCGAGGCTTTACACCGCCCCCGGCCCTCCGCCATCTTCCCGCGCCCATCCAAAGTGGCTGGAGCGTCTCGCTCCAGACCGTGCCAGGGGCGTCTCGCCCCGATCCATCTTCTTAAAAATTCGTCCCCATGACATCCGCCGAGATTCGCCAATCCTTCCTCGATTTCTTCCACGAGAAACAGCACACCATCGTCCCCTCCGCCTCGCTGCTCCCGCAGTCGCCCGGCCTGCTGTTCACCAATGCCGGGATGAACCCCTTCGTCCCCTATTTCCTAGGCGTCGAAAAAGCCCCCTACTCGCCACCTCGCGCCGCCGACACCCAGAAATGCATCCGCGCCGGCGGCAAGCACAACGACCTCGAAGACGTCGGCTACGACACCTATCACCACACGTTCTTCGAGATGTTAGGAAACTGGTCCTTCGGAGACTATTTCAAGAAAGAAGCCATCGCCTGGGCCTGGGAACTCGTCGTCGAGCGCTGGGGCCTCCCCGCCCACCGCCTCTACGCCTCCGTCTATGCGCCGAAAGAAGGCGATCCCGGCAATTTCGACCAAGAAGCCTACGACATCTGGGCCGGGTTGTTTCTATCAAAAGGCTGCGACCCCGCCGTCCAGATCGTCCACGGCAACGTCAAAGACAACTTCTGGATGATGGGCGAAACCGGCCCCTGCGGCCCCTGCTCCGAACTCCACGTCGATCTCACGCCCGAAGGCAACCCCGTCACCGGCCGCAACCTCGTCAACAACGACTCCGACCTCTGCATCGAAATCTGGAACCTCGTCTTCATCCAATACAACGCCGAGGCCGACGGCACCTTCCGCGAGCTCCCCGCCAAACACGTCGATACCGGCATGGGCTTCGAGCGCGCCTGCTCCATCGTCCAGAACACAGCAGGCTTCACCGACTTCTCGAAAAAACCCAGCAACTACGCCACCGACGTCTTCCAACCGATCTTCCGCAAACTCGAAGAACTTAGCGGAAAAACCTACGTCGATATCTATCCGGAACTCGGTGCCGACCGTTCCCTCTTCACCGAGGAAATGAAAACCGCAGTCGCCTTCCGCGTCATCGCGGACCATTTGCGGACGCTATCATTCTCCATCGCGGATGGGATCATGCCTGGGAATAATGGGAGAAATTATGTCCTCCGCCGCATCCTCCGCCGCGCGGTTAGATATGGGCGTCAGCTTGGATTTTCCGGAGACAAGCCATTTTTCGGCGCGCTCGTGGAAACGCTTGTCGCTGAGATGGGTGGAGTTTTCCCTGAGTTGAAGAATCGTCAGGACGTCGTGCGACAAACGCTTGAGCAGGAAGAAACCAGCTTCAACCAAACCCTGGATAGAGGATTAAGGCGCTTGGAGGAGCAAATGGGAGTCGCTGTGATCGGGAGCTTCGTTACAAGCCTTAATCAACCTGACGACGTCTTAGGGCAGATGATTGATTTTGGACAATTGGTTGAGGGTCTTTCCTTTGAATTAGTCTGTGCAAAAGCGAAAGAACAGAACCCCGATTGGACGATCACTAATGTGACTTTGAATGGTCAATTTACATTTGAACTCGAAGACACATTCGGTTTTCCAGTGGATTTAACTGAACTCCTTTGCTCCGAACGCGGCTTATCTGTAGACAAACTTGGCTACGAGGAATGTAAAAGAGAACAACAAGAACGCTCCCGCGCCGCGCAAAAATCCACCATCGTCCGCGCCCTCGACATCTCCACCGAAGCTGTCACCGAGTTTACCGGCTTCGAGAATGACTTCATCGAAGCCACCATCCTCGAAATTCATCCGCAGGAAGACGCGCTTTTCGTCATCACCGACAGGACCGTGTTCTACGCCGAGATGGGCGGCCAAGCTGGCGACACTGGCATTCTTCAAGTGGCTGGGACTTCCAGTCCCAGCATTCCCGTCACCGGCACCCAACAAATCGGCAAAGCCCGCGCTCACATCGTTCCTCAATCTGAAATTTCAAATCTAAAATCTAAAATCAAGATCGGCGACAAAGTCGTCCTGCGCCTCGACGAAAAACGTCGCCGCCCGATCGAAGCCCACCACACCGCCACCCACCTTCTCCACTGGGCGCTGCACGAAGTCGTTTCCGCGGACGCCGCGCAGCAAGGTTCCTCGGTCGATGAACACCGCCTGCGCTTCGATTTCAACAGCGCCGCCGTCACGCCCGCGCAACTCGCCGCCATGGAGGAAAAGGTCAACGCCGCCATTTCCGCCAACGACTCGGTTTCCTGGACCGAAGTCAAACACGCCGACATCAAGGGCCGCGCCGACATCATGCAATTCTTTGGCGACAAATACGGCGACCTCGTCCGCGTCGTCCAGATCGGCGGCGAACCGGGATCTCTAACCGGCTACTCGCAGGAACTCTGCGGCGGCACCCACGTCCGCAACACCGGCGAGATCGGCCTTTTCAAAATCAAATCCGAAGGTGCCATCGCCTCCGGCGTCCGCCGCATCGAAGCCGTCTGCGGCGAAGCCGCCTGGGCCTATCTGAACGAGTCCGTCGAGAAATGGGACCAGGAACTCAAGGCCGCCCGCGCCAAACTCCACGCCGCCAACGAAAAGCTAACATCCCTCGGTGAGGAAGCCGTCACCGTGAACGACTTCCCCCACATCATGGGAGCCATGCTCGCCGAGCGCGCCGACATCGCCCAGATCAACGCCACCTTCGCCCACGGCGCGCGCACGCTTGAGGAAACGCAAGCCGGAGCCATCGAGGCCGAGAAGCGCATCAAGAAAATCCAGTCTTCCCAAGCCGCATCTCTAGCAGACGAAGCCCTCGCCGAGCTCATCGATTCAGCAACGAAAGAAGGAAAACCCATCATCGTCTCCTTCGAGTCCGACGCCTCGCTGCTCCAAGAACTCCAGAATGGCCTCAAGAAAAAGCAATTCGCTGGCCCCGCGCTGCTCATCGTCGATGACGGGGAAAAACTTCACCTCGCCACCCACTGCGGGCCGGATGCCCTCGCAGCAGGCCTCAAAGCCGGCGACCTCCTCCGCGACCTCGCCGCCCTCGTCGGCGGCAAAGGCGGCGGCAAGCCGGATCAGGCCAGAGGTGCTGCGCCGGATCGTTCGAAGCTCGATGAGATAAAAGCCGCTGCTGCCCAACTCTTCATTCATCCATGAAATCCATCACGCTTGCCTGTTTGTCCTGCCTCTCTTTGCTGACATTTCAGGTCGCTGCCCAACCTGCCAAAAATAAATTCTCGATAGTGATAGAAGGAGTCAAGTGCTCGGTCAAAGCCTACAAACCCACAACTCCGATCATTCTTGAACCGCTGGTGGACAAGGATTCACTTCCGAAATCCCAGATCATCATCGCGATCATGCTCTCTAAATCGGATATCTCATCGTATATGAGCGATGAGGAAATTTTCAAATTCACCGGAGCAAAACTTGATAAGGAGGCGGCTGAGCAGCACCGCTCAAGGATGAAGAAAATGTACGAACCGACCGGCCCGACCGCCGCAGACAATCCATGGAAGGGCATGAAATACGTGCTCGATCAGGCGTTAATTGTCGAATCGGAAAAGCGCAAGTTCCTTGTGTATCAGTTATCGACGCAGGGAGCCAAAGACATCTCCGGCACACTCAGCGGGAGCATCAAAAATGTAGCTGGAACATGGATGATTGGCGGCGAAAAGGGTGATGAAGGCCAGAAATTTCAAGGATCGATGCTGAAACTCGTCCCGGCGGAGTTCGATAAACTGCATCAAGCATCCTCCATCGAAGCACTGCCATTCGAGGATTTGCTCAAATGACCGCGAATCCACCCATCCGATCAAAAACCCGCTTCCCTCCGATTCGTTACGATTTGCGCGTGGTCCAGTTCGAGCGGGCCAAGAGCATCCAAACCCGTGTCCAGCCGTTGGTGTCTAAGCGGCCCCCCAACTTGCTCACAAGCTGATGAGTTGAACCATCCGCTGCGCCTCATTCCACCGGATGATTTTTGTGTGACGCGCGATTTCTCTTTCTGCACCGTGTCGATCACCCCGAGACAGGTGGCCTTGAACTGCGTTACCGTGTCTCCACACGTTCCCGCGTCGCCTGGGGGTCATGCCGGGACAAGTCCGGCATTCTTTCGCGACCCATCTGTTTGAAGGCGGGACGGATCTGCGGACGATCCAGAAGTTGTTAGGCTATGCGGACGTTAAGACGACGGCGATTTACACGCATGTGGCGAAGGGGGTGGGAGCGCTGGGGGTGAAGAGTCCGCTGGAGCGGATGTAGAGATGATTGGGGATTGAGGATTTGGGGAAAAATCCACGTCTCCCATTCGGGTCGTGACTCATGTGCGACGGCTCCGTAAATCAGCCGCGTGTCCGAAATCGAATCCACCAACCATCGCTTCGGCGGGATCGCGCGGCTTTATGGGCAGGCGGCGTTGGAGCGTTTTCTAACGGCGCGGGTGGCGGTGGTCGGCGTCGGCGGGGTGGGTTCGTGGGCGGTGGAGGCGCTGGCACGGTCGGGGATCGGGCATCTCACGCTGGTGGATCTGGATGAAATCTGCATCACCAACGTGAACCGCCAACTCCACGCGATGGACGGGCAGATCGGCCGCCAGAAGACCGATGCGATGGCCGACCGCGCGCTGGCGATTCATCCCGGCTGCGAGGTCCAGGTGGTGCCGAAGTTTTTCAACGAGAAATCGGCGGCGGAAATCCTGGACGCCGGTTTCGACGCGGTGATCGACGCGATCGACTTCGCCCGCCACAAGTCGCTGTTAGTCGCGGAGTGCCACAAGCGCGGGATCTACGCGGTGACTTGTGGCGGCGCGGGCGGGCGGCGCGATCCGACGCGCATCCGGGTGACCGATCTGGCTTACAGCGGCATGGATCCGCTGCTGCTCCAGCTCCGCCGCGGGTTGCGCAATGATTTCGGGTTTCCGAAAAACATCCGCGGCAAGGAGCCGATCCTGTTTGGGATCGATGCGGTTTACTCGGACGAGGCACCGTGGTATTCGGGCTGCGATGGCACTGTGTCGAAGGACAAGCCGGAGGAAATCTCGCTGCGGCTGAATTGCGCGTCGGGCTTCGGCTCGGCCGCGCATTTGATCGCGAGCTTCGGCCTGATCGCCGCCGGGCGGGTGTTGGACAGGATCGCGGCGACGGCATGAAAAAAGCGACCCGTGGGTCGCTTCTTCAAAATTTTCCGGAATGGAAGTCCGCTTACAGGCCCTTCTTCGAGAGGCGGGTGCCGGCGGTCGCGCCTTGGCGGGCCTTGAACTTCGGATTCGATTTGCAGATGACGTAAACCGTTCCTTTGCGTTTCACGACTTGGCAATCGGCGTGACGGCGTTTGGCGGAGGCGAGGGATGAG
>JANOZJ010000384.1:0-5570 GCA_031429315.1 Akkermansiaceae bacterium | reverse complement strand
GAGATCAAACAGGTTCCTAGGACGAGCAACGCTGCATGAGGGCCCAGCCCGTCCGAAACTCCAGACATCATGCTAAACGTGTAGATGCCAGTGTTGACGGCGTTTCGGACAGGGGTTCGACTCCCCTCGCCTCCACCATTTAAAAATAACCCGTAACAAGCTTTAAATGAGTCTGTTACGGGTTTTTTGTGGCCATTTTTAAAGGTCTCATATTGGCCGAAAATAGCCGTTTTTGGCAAAATTTCCGTGTGTACTCCGTGTGATTCGGTAACATGTCCACATGCCATTTGATTCGGTAATCGGCTCGGTGAAACTCTACTCCCCGGCAGCTCCCGGCAAGCCGTGGCGCGTGACATGGACTCCGCCGGGTTTGACGCGCCAAGTCAAGGATAGGAAGACCAAGGCGGGTGCCTGAAAACTGGCGAAGGAAATCAAAGGCCAACTGAAGCGCGGTGAAGTTGGGCGGGTGCATCGGGTCACGACAGATGAGCAGGCGCTCCTTGAGTTGTGCCGGAAGCTCCGGGATCCAAAATCCGTCCTCTAGGAAGCGCTCGACCGGCAGGACAATTTCAAGCGGGATATGAGTCTTTTCCTGCCGTCTATAAAAAGCTTTAAACTGCGGAAAAGCTTTTCTGGACTTGTTGAGTCAAATCCAAAATCGAGTTCCAGTGAATTGCTTGGACCTACCATTGAAGAAAATCCTGCTTGGATCTCTTCTGCTAGGTTTGAGACTTCATCCAAGATGTGTCCTTCGTCGATCTGCGAAGAACAGCCGCATACGAACTCTTCGAACTCTACTACCCGGAGGAATACCGAATCTAGGAAAAATCAACCTGCGACAGACTCACCTTCGACGTGGATTGTTTTCTGGACTCGCCTGCATTCGGCACATCCGAATTCAAAATCGGCGAAGAAAGAATCCTCGTTGTCGAACCGCTCTAAGCGGTTCCGACTTTGCGACAGGCCTACCCGTTTGTTCGGCGTAAATGAGCACCACGCCCCTTGCCATGCAGTTCGGCGTAGCCCTTTTCGGTCAACTCCGCGAACTTGCCTTTCAGGGTGTTGCGGTTGACACCGAGCACGTCGGCGGCGTCGCCGACGGATAGTGCTTTGCGTTCTTCTAGCAACCTGAGAAGTCGCCCTGCCATCAGCGAGAGGTCACCTCGCAGATCGCTTTCGGCGGGTGGCGACGGGGCTTTCTCCAAACGCTCCCGCAGGCGTCCGATCTGCGATTTCAAGGAGCGCAGGAAGAACAGCAGCCAAGGTTCCCAGTCGGCGGATGTTTCGAAGGAGGTCTGCGTTCTCCGCAAGGCGAGATAGTAGGCCTCCTTGTTGTGCTCGATCACGCTTTCGAGAGAGCTGTAGGACGCATAGGCATAGCCCGCGCGCAGGAGCATCAGGTTGGTCAACACCCGTGAAAGCCTGCCGTTGCCGTCCTGGAACGGATGGATGGCAAGGAAAACCACATTGAACACTGCGATCCGCAGCAACGGGTGAAGGATAGGGTCGTTCTTCTCCTTGGCATGCCATTCCAATAGCCTTTCCATCAGCATCGGTGTCTCGAACGGACTTGCCGTCTGGAACACGATGCCGATCTGCTTTCCCTTCGCATCGAAGGCCGCGACGTGGTTTTCGAGGTTCTTCCACTGGCCGCGATGGCGTTCGTCCTTGTTGCTGTAACGCAACAGGTCGCAATGAAGTTGGAGTAGAATGCTCTCTGAAATCCGCAGATCGGCCCACACGGTCTGGATCGACTCCATCACGTAGGCGTAGCCCGCGACCTCCTGCTCGTCGCGCGACTGGAAGGATTCCTTCCCGAGCCTGCCGACGAGTTGCTCGACCTCGCCGTCGCTCAGCTTCGCACCTTCGATCCGGGTTGAGGAACCGGCGCTTTCGATGGTCGCGATTCGGCGCAGCGTGCGCAGGGTCTCAGGACCGAGGTTTCCGAGCGCGCGCCACTCGCCCTTGAACTCGTCAATGGCGGCGATCAGCGTCAGCATCTCGTTGGTCGGCTGGAGCGCCGGTGGAAGTGGGATCTTCATGCCGCGATCCTAACTCCAATTCCACCCGAAGTCATCCAATTACCTCCAATTACATCCATTTCTCGACACTGTGGCTCGGAGCCGTCCACAGAGCCTGTGGCTAAAATAAAGCTTGTTGCGGGTTTTTCATGCCGCCCTTGGGTTTCCCAGTAAGGGATGGTCGCAAACCTGCGCTACGGGACGCCACCTCCACGGTCTGGCGCGAGACGCGCCAGACACTCTCACTCGCGCAATCTTTGCAGCAGCTTGGGATCGGGCAGCGAGCAGGCGTCGGACTTGCCCAGGAAAAGGTAGCGGTGGTCCGCGACCCAGCGATAGGCCCAGTCGCGCAGCGGTTTCGGGATGAAATGGGCGAGCGTAAAAACCCGCCACACGCCACCAAGCGCGCGGACGAGTTCGATCAGCGCGTCGCTGCGGACGAAGACCTTGCCGTCGGATTCGCGCAGCAGGACCATCGTGCCGTTCTCGGCGGCGGCGTGGCTGGCGAAGCCCATTTCTGCGGCGAGTTTCCCCTGCAAGGGTGCGAAGGAGACCCGCTTGTGTGGGTCGAACCGCAGCACCTGGCGGACGGATTTCGAACAAAACGCGCAGTCGCCATCGAAAAAAAGCACCCACGTCATGCGCGGAGTTTACCCGCGGGGGACCGATTCGCAAGCTTGGGCTTGCACGCTGCGGCATCCGTGGCCATGGAAAGCGCACTGCTTCACACGAACCCGAAATGACCGCCGAATCCCCCACCCCCATCATCGTTGGCACGCGCGGCAGCGAACTGGCTCTCGTCCAGGCCACAGCCACCGAGGCGGCATTGGCCGCGGCATTTCCTAACCGGGAGATCGTCCGCAAGGTGATCAAAACGACCGGCGACCGGCGGACCGATGTGGCTTTGAGCGAGGTGGCGAAATCCGAGGGGACGTTCGACAAGGGCGTTTTCATCAAGGAAATCGAGGAAGCGCTCGACGCGGGGGAAATCGACATCGCGGTCCACAGCTTGAAGGATCTGCCGACGGTGTTAGGTGCGCGCTATGTGCTGGCAGCGGTGTTGGAACGGGCTCCGGTCCGCGACGTTCTGATAATGCGGGAAACGGGCGGTCTGGCGGCGTTGCCGGTGGGCGCGACGGTCGGCACCGGCAGCGTGCGCCGTGCGAAACAAATCGAGTGGCTGCGGCCGGACGTGACCGTGATCGACTTGCGCGGCAACGTGCCGACGCGGTTGCGCAAGCTGGCCGAGGACGGAAACTACGATGCGATTCTGCTCGCGGAAGCCGGGCTTGTTAGACTGGGTTTTATTCCGCCGGAGGCTCGCAGCGGCCAGACCGAGCCGGTGTTAGGCATTGCGGGTTTGTTCGTCACGCGGCTGGATGAAAGCGAGTTTTTTCCCGCCGCCGGGCAAGGCGCGATCGGCCTCGAAGTCCGGGCGGGCGATGCGCCGAGCCGGGTGTTTGCGGAAACCATCGGCCACCGCGAATCGTGGCTGCGGATCACCGCCGAGCGGGAGTTCCTGCGGCTGCTAGACGGCGGTTGCCACACGCCGGTCGGGGTTTTCTCGACGATTTCCGACGGTGAAATCCATCTGCAAGCCCGCGTTTTCCCCGAAGAAGGTGGCACACCAACATCCGGCGACGCCCGCGGCAGCGATCCCATTTCACTCGCACTCGAACTTTTCAACTCCCTTTCATGAGCACGTCTGGCACTTGTTATCTCGTCGGCGCCGGCCCCGGCGATCTCGGTCTCGTCACCCTCCGCGCCAAGGAATGCATCGAGCTGGCGGACGTCCTCGTTTACGACGCGCTGAGCAGCCCCGAGCTGCTCAACTGGACCAAAGCGGGCTGCGAGAAAATCTACGTCGGCAAGCGCGCCAAGGACCACTCGGTGCCGCAGGACCAGATCAACGACCTGATCGTCGCAAAGACCAAGGCCGGCAAGAACGTGGTCCGGCTCAAGGGCGGCGATCCGATGATTTTCGGCCGCGGCGGCGAGGAGGCCGCCGAACTGGCGGCGGCGGGCGTGAATTTCGAAATCGTGCCGGGTATCAGCTCGGCCATCGCCGGTCCGGCTTACGCGGGCATCCCGGTGACCCACCGCGATCACAACACGCAGCTAACAATCTTCACCGGCCACGAGGATCCGGCCAAGGGCTTCAGCTCGGTGGATTACGCACAACTCGCCAAAGCACCGGGCACCAAAGTGTTTCTGATGGGAGTTGCCAGACTGCGGGAAATCACCAGCGCGTTCATCGAACATGGAGCGGCTGCCGACACACCGATCGCCCTAACACGCTGGGCTACGACCGGTTCGCAGAAGACCATCGTCGGCACGCTTTCGAGCATCGCCGACATCGCGGAACAGGAAAATTTCACCTCCCCCGCAGTCGCCGTGATCGGCGGTGTGGTGAACGAGCGCAAGAAGATCAACTGGTTCGAAAAGCGCCCGCTGTTTGGCAAGCGCATCGTCGTCACCCGCACCCGCGAGCAAGCCGGAGAACTCAGCAAGGCGTTGCGCGACCTCGGTGCCGATGTCATCGAGCTGCCGACGATCCGCATCGAAGGCCCGCCGGACCGCCACGAATTCGCGGAGCTCGTGACCCACGCCCACGAATACGACTGGCTCGTTTTCACCAGCCCTAACGGCGTCGAGCGCTTCTTCGACGCGTTCTTCGCGTCCTTCGCCGATGCACGCAGCTTGGGCCATCCGAAGATCGCCGCCATCGGTGAAGGCACCGCCAAAAAAATCCGCGAATACCGTTTCGCCGTGGACCTCATTCCCGAGCGCTTCGTGGCGGAAGGACTCATCGATGCTTTCAAAAAGGAGGATATCGAAAATCTAACCATGCTGTGGGTCAAAGCTGCGGAAACCCGCGACATCGTCGGCGAAGGCCTCACCGCGCTGGGAGCCATCGTTGACAATTGCGTCGCCTATCAGACGGTCGCCGAAACGGAAGATCCCACCGGTGCCCGCGCCCGTTTGATCGAGCAAGGCGCGGATCTGATCACCTTCACCTCCAGCTCGACCGTGGAGCACTTTTTCGCCCTCGGGCTTGATTGGCCGGAAGGCTGCGCGGCAGCCAGCATCGGTCCCGTCACCAGCGACACGCTGCGCAAGGTCGGCATGAAGCCCACCTTCGAAGCCTCGAAGCACGACATCCCCGGCCTCACCGCCGCCATCGTGAAGTATTTCAAAGGGAAACCCTAACGGCGGGTGAAACTGAAAGTGGTGGCCGCCAAGGAGCGGCGGAACGCGTCCGCCGACGCCCATGGAAAGCCAATGTCCCGTGCATCCGCTCATCTCATTGCCAGCTCATGGACATCGGCGAACACGTTTCGCCGCTCCTTGGGCCACGAATCAGGGCCGTTCGCCCTTAACTTGACGCGCATGCCCTAACGCCCGGCGGCGAAAGACGCGGCGGATCGCCACAATATCGCATGGCCTCATGAACCCGGCCCTTCGATTTCTCAGCGCATTCTTGTTAGCCGTCCCGCCGCTTCACGCCGGCATCGGCATCGGCGAGAAGCCGATCGAAGGCTCGGAGCT
>JANOZJ010000383.1:0-16694 GCA_031429315.1 Akkermansiaceae bacterium | reverse complement strand
ACCAAGGAAGGCCGCGTGGACCGCAGCATCATGACCTTTCCCTATCAGGAGTTCGATCTGCCCACGCTCCAGAAAATCGCGACCATGACCGGAGCCGAGCATTTCTGGGCGCAAGACCTCGCCGCGCTCAAGAAGACCTTCTCCACCATCGACAACCTGGAAAAAACCGATGCGAAAAGCCTGACCGTGATCGATGATACCGAGCTGTTTCCGTGGTTCGTCGGCGCGACGCTGCTCGCCGCCTTGGCCTCGGCGGTTTACCTGTCGCTGAACCCACCACCTTCCGCCTGATCCGATGAACTTCACCAACCCCGGCTGGCTTGCCTTGCTGATCCTGGTTCCTTTATTAGGAACCGGCGCGCTGCTGACCGCGCGGCTGCGGCGCAAACAGTGGACGGTCTTCGTGGCGCCACGGTTGCGCGATGCCCTGCTCAAACGCGGCAGCCTCCTGCCCCGCTGGCTCGCGTTGTTTTTCCTGCTAACAGCCTGCGCGGCCATCATCGTCGCGCTCGCCCGGCCGCGCGGTGATGCCGGCACCCGCGCCGAGAAGACGCTCGGCCGCAATGTCATGATCGCCCTCGACCTTTCCAAAAGCATGCGGGTCAGCGATGTAAAACCGGACCGGCTGGCGCAGGCGAAGGTGGTCATTTACGAGTTGCTGGAAGCCCTGCCGAACGAGCGCATCGGCTTCATCGGGTTCGCTGGGACGCCGTATGTGTATGCCCCGCTTACCATCGACCACAGCGCCGTTAGAGAGATCACCGAGCAAGTCGATGACACCTGGGCACCGCTGGGCGGCTCGGATCTATCAGCGGCAGTCCGCCTCGCCACCGAGACGCTCAAAAAAACTGGGCAGAAGAACAACGCGCTCGTCATCCTCAGTGACGGCGAGGAAGTCCGCGACGACGAGCGCGGTGGCGAGCTCGAGTCGATGATCGCCGAGGCCGAGCGCTCCGGTGTTTATGTGATCGCCATCGGCGTGGGCACGGAAGACGGCGGCTTCGTCCCGAACCGGGATTTCCCTAACGACCAGATGGTGGATCGCGCGGGCCGCACCGTGATCAGCCGCCTGCAAACCGACACGCTCCGCAAGCTGGCGGAAGGGACGCACGGCCGCTACAGCCTCGCCGGCTCGGGGATGGGGATTCCGGCGATGGTGAAATCGGTAATCGCCGGTTTGGACGCCTTTGAAATGGAAGGACGCGAGCGGCGGATTTCCATCGAGTTCTATCAGTGGCTGATGTTTCCCGCGATTTTGTTCCTCTTCGTCTCGATCGTCGCGGGCACCCGCTGGAAAGGCCTTCAGACCGCGATTGTCATCGCCGGTGGATTTCTAACGCTAACCAAGGCGGATGCCAGCGAGGCCTCCGCCGCCAAGGACGCGTTGGCCGGGAAGCACTACGAACAAGCGCGCGACTCGTACCGCAAACTCGCCGGTGAAGCGCGACTCCGCGAGACACAAGCCCGCTACCGGCTCGGCGAGGCGACGGCCGCCTACCGCGCCGGGGATTTCCGCGAGGCGCGCACCGCGTTCAGCCAGGCCATGCTATCGGGCGACTCCAAGGTTCAGGCAAGCGGCCACCTCGGGATTGGCAATTCCTTGTTTCAGCTCGGCTGGAAGGGCCTGTCAGGCGAAGCCTATCCGACCGACCCGGCGGCGCTGCCGGATCTCGACCGCTTTGACACCATCGTCAAGGAAGCCCTGGCGAAAATGCGGGAATCCGAAGTCCCGGAAGAAGGCGACACCGGTGGCTACGTGCAAATGGAGTCGCTCATCACCAACTGGGCGGACGCCGTTAGACACTATGATTCCACTCTAACTCTTTTCCCGTCGGACAAAGTCGCCGGCAAAAACCGCGGCATGACCCTCACCTATCTCAAACGCCTGGAGGAGCTTCTCAAACAGGAAGAGCAGGACACCGAACAGTCGATGCCACAGGGCCAGCCCGGCGAAGGCCCACCCCAGGAAGGTGAAGGCGAAGGCGAGCCGAAAGAGGGCGAAGGCAAGGGTGAGAAAAAGCCCGGTGAAGAAGGCGAAGGCGAAAAGGATCCCAAAAACAAGGACGGCGCGGGCGATGAAGGCGACAAGGACAAGGACGGCAAAAAGGGCAAGGATAAGAATAAGGATAAGAAAGACGGCGACAAAGAAGGCGAAAACCCCAACGAGTCACCCAAGGAACGCGCCCACCGGATCCTGAAGGAGAACGCGGACCTCGAAAAGGGCCCGCTCTCCCCGGGCCGCCGCGAATTCCGAGGACCGGAGAAAGATTGGTAACATCATGAACACTTGGCAACATTCCACCCGGATCCTAACAACCATCGCGGCTTGGGCATTCCTGTCCACCCTTGGCCACGGCCAGACCACCAGCCGGCTCTCCACCGCGTTTCTCGCCCGCGGCGAGCAAGCGATCCTGGAAGTATCGGTGGCCGGCGGCGAACCGACCGCGATGCCGGAGATTCCCGCCGTCGCCAAGACCACGATCCAGACCACCGGCAGAGGCCCGCAGACGAGAATGCTGCCGGGCAGAAGGCTGGAGTATGTGTTCGATTACGTCGTGACCGGTTATGAAATCGGCCGCTATGTCATCCCGCCGATCAGCGTGATGGTGGATGGTGCCAAGACGCTAACAGAGCCACTGGAGTTCGTGATCTTCAATCCCGACGAACTCCACTGGTCCGAAATCCGGGCCGGCGGCAAAACCATCCGCTACGCCAGCTCGTTCCGGGTCTTGAATGACAAGCCTTTCGAAAACGAAACCACGCCCGCCGAGATCAAACTGTTCGTCCCGGAGGAGATGATCGTCGAAGACTGGGGCATCCCGGATTTCGAGCGGGACGGGGTGACCGCTTGGCGGTTCCAGCCGTCGCCCCGGCCCAACCGGATCAACTTGTTAGGAGCGCGCTACCTGTCGGTGGCCTACCCGAGCACCATCACCCCGACGCGCACCGGCAAGATCGGAATCGGCCCGGCCAAGGTCCGTCTAACCACCCGGGAAACGATCATGGATCCGTTCCCCCGCACGGTGAATCCGGAGATCTACGTCGATGTGCCCAAGCTCGAACTCGACGCCAAGCCACTGCCCGCCGGAGCGCCAGAGGGCTTTGAAAACGCCGTCGGCCGATTCCGGCTGAGTGCCAGCACCGCCGTCACCGACGTGCAGGAAGGCGACCCGATCACGGTGGACCTCATCGTCAGCGGCAGCGGCAATCTCGACACCCTGCATCCGCCGAAACTCGAGAACACCGACGGCTGGAAAATCTACGGCACCACCACGGAACAACGCGGCGACGAGCGCCGCCACCTATCAGGCAGCGTCATTTTCCACCAATCGCTCCGACCGCTGGAAATGAAGCCGGAGATCCCGCCGTTCCGCTTGGTCTATTTCGACCCGAAGGACGGAACCTACAAAACTCTAACCACCGGTCCGATCGCGTTGCAAATGCGCCCTGACACCTCGCCGCCCGCGAACGCCGCCGCTGCCGCCCAAGTGCTGCCGATCCCGCTGGAGCGCATGAACGACATCCTCGCCGTGCTGCGCCCGGCCCAGCTCACCCTGCCCGCCACGCCCGCGCTGCCTGCCTGGCTAGGTCACGCGATCGGCGGCCTGTTAGCACTGGTCCTCATCGCCAAGGCATTCTGGATGCGCCGGGCCGCACGCCTCAGGAAAGAGCCGGTCCGCGATGCGAAACTCTCACAGCTCCGCGAGATCGGACAAACCAGGTCTGCGGATGACACGGAGTTTCTAAAATCCGCCGGCAGCTTCATCGAGCGCTGGCTCGGCACCCATCCAGACCCGGCGATCCACGCGGTGCTTGCCGAGCGCGATGCCGTTTGCTTCCGTGCCGAGAAACCCAAGACCGTGCTCGACCAGAACCGCCGCGACCAAATCCTCAAACTGCTCCGCAAGGCCGCCGTCGCGGTTTTTGTTAGCGCCACCCTCGGCCTCGGCACTCCGGCCCGCGCCGACGTGGCGAGCCAGGCGTTGGAAGCCTACGAGGCCGCGAAATATGACGACGCGCTGAAGCTCTGGTTAGAAGCCGGCACCTACGAGAAACTCTCCGCCGACACGCTCTACAACATCGGCAACGCCTGTTACCGCTCCGGCTCTCCCGGCTATGCGGCGCTCTACTATCGGCGCGCCCTTGTCCGCGATTCCGGCCACCAGGAAGCCCGCCAGAACCTCCGCTTCATCGAGCGGAAGTATGGCTCCATCTCGATCCAGCGCCCGGAATACCAATACTCGATCGCCAGGCTTCCGCTCTCCACCTGGCAAGCTATCTGTTGGACCGGCCTCTGGATTTGCGGGCTCGCACTGTTAGTATTTCCTGCCACCCGACCGACCGCTCGCCTCCGCGTGGCCGCCGTTGGAGCCTTGGTGTTAGGCCCGGTGTTGATTTCCGCGGGAGTCCTCGGCTGGCGCTATTTCCCCAACGACGCCGAGTTCGCGCCGGTCGCAAGACAAGCCGTCATCATCACCGAAAAAGTCGCGCTCCACACCGACGCCGCCCGCACCGCTCCCGAAGTCATCGACGCGCCACCCGGCTCGCTGTGTGAAATCATTAGCGAGTCCGGCCGCTGGGCCTACGTCGCCTTCGCCACCAAAACCCGCGGCTGGGTGCCGATGGAATCCATCGAGAAAGTCATCCCGGAAAAGCCCCCCGCCCCGCCGAAATTCAGCAAACCCAAGGCCGACGGCAAGACCGCGTGAGGAGAAGGGACGCCGTCTTATTCGGGGCCAAAACAATCCTTGGTATCGCGGAACTGACCGCTAGTTTCGCGGGCAGGGATCTTCACTCCATGAAATGAGCTCCAACCCGGCATCAATTCAGCATCGGCCCTTGCACCACCGCATCCCGGTCCTGGCCATCATCGTCTCCGCGACCGTTGCGGGTCCGCTCGCGGCCGCGTCGTTCGACAAGGACGTGTTGCCGCTGCTAGATGCTAACTGTCTCGATTGCCACGATGCGGACGAGAAGAAGGGCGGGCTGGATCTATCGGGATTCACCAACGAGGCTGCGGTGATGAAGGACCGCGCGATCTGGCGCTCGGTGTTTGAGAAAATCGAGTCGCACCAGATGCCGCCGCCGAAAAAGAAATCCCAACCGACCGAGGATGAGCGGCAAAAGGTGATGGCGTGGATCATGGACATCGCCGCGCGGCCCGATCCGGCGCTCGGCGCGCGCGATCCCGGCAAGCCGATGCTGCGCCGCCTCACGCGGCTGGAATACAACAACACGGTGCGCGATCTGTTCGGGCTGGAGATGGATGTGTTCATGTTTCCCGACCGCCTGCCGCTTGCTAACAACTCTTACTATCAGCCGGCGAAGGGCGTGCTCGGTGAGGAGCTGCTAGTGCCGGTCCGCGAGTATGGTCTCAAGTATCCGGTGCTGATGCCGGAGCTGGGGCTGCCCGGCGAGAACCGCGCCGAGCATGGATTCCGCAACCGCGGCGAGGCGATGAACCTTTCCCCGATGCTGCTGGAGCAGTATCTGGCGGCCGCGCGGGAAATCGTGAACAGCCCGAAGCTGCCGCAGCTCAGCGATGTTTTCCTGTCACTGGTCAGCGACCCGGCGGTGCCGCTCAAAGCCCGGGCGGTGGGCGAAGTGATCGGCGAGGCGACCGAAGACTCGCCGGTGTGGGAGGCGGCGAAGGAGTTCGCGCCGAACTTGAATCTGCCGTTCCAGGCGAAGCTGGGCGAGGTGGTTACCCTCGACTATCAGCTCCGTTTCGCGATGCAGTCTGCGGCGGCCGAGGGCAGCGGCGGCGTCTGGGATGCCAACTCGCGCAGCCTGGTGGTGAAAGCCGGCACACCGATCCGCGTGAAATTCGGTCCTAACAACGGCAAGTCGCTGGTGATCACGCCCCGAGAACCGCTGTGGGTCGCGGGCTTTTCCACGGCGGCCGAAACCTCGGGCGAATCGCTTTTCACCAACCACGGGAAACTGCAAAAGACAATCACGCTCGCGCTCGACATCGAGGGCGGAGCGGCGGGTGAAGGCATCACCGAACTGGCCGTGTGCGCACTGAGCCGCGACCGTGAATCGGGCGGCGTGGAACTGACCGCCACCTTCAGTGGTGGCGGCATGGCCAAGCTCGCACACGATCTCATCGAAGGCGGCGGACACGGCAACACGTTCTTCGCCTTCCGCGCGCCGAAGGGCGAACACATCGTCGGGCTGCGCCTCGATGGCTCGAAGTTCTCGGGGAACCACGCGCTGTTCGACGACCTCGCCTTCCTAACCGACAGCGCCGCGGCGACTGCCGGCGCGCCCCCGCCGGTGGCGGTTAGAAAAATGTCGGATGGCGAAAAACTCGACGCCGCGCGCCAGCGGCTGGCGGGTTTCCTGTCGCGGGCATTCCGCCGCCCGGCGGACAAGGAAACAGTCGCCCGCTATGTCGCGGTGTTCGACCAGGCGCGGAAGCGCGGCGCGGCGTTCGATGCCGCGATGAAAGCCGCCATCGCCGCCGCACTCACTTCGCCGGACTTCCTCTACATCGCCGAAACCGGCGCGGGCCAAGGCGATGTTAGACCGCTGGACGATTTTGAACTCGCGACGCGGCTCGCGTATTTCCTGTGGGCCGCGCCGCCGGACGACGCACTTCTATCCGCCGCCGCGCGCGGCGGGCTGCGGGCCGGACTCGAAGCGCAGACTCTGCGGATGCTCCGCGACCCACGCTCGCGCGAGCTCGGCGAGTCATTCGCCAGCCAATGGCTGCGGCTCGACCAGCTCCCGACCGCCAAGCCGGATCCCAAGCTCTTCAAGGGCTTCTACAGCGGCCCTCAGGACAAGGTGACGCTGCACGGCTCGATGCTGGTGGAGGCGCTGCTGCTGTTCGACACGGTGCTGGTGGAAAACCGCAGCGTGCTCGATTTCCTCGACCCCGGCTACACCTGGCTCAATCCCCGACTCGCGAAACTCTATCAAGTCGAAGTGCCCGCGTTCGCCGGCAAAACCGCTAACAGCAACGTGCTCATCGATGCCAAGCTGAACGCGAAGTGGCTGCGTGTGCCGTTGCCCGACAAACGCCGCGGCGGCTATCTCACGATGGCCGCGCCCCTAACCGTCACCTCGCTGCCCACCCGCACCAGTCCGGTGAAGCGCGGCGCTTGGCTGCTGGAGACGATTTTCAACCGCCCGCCGCAGGAGCCGAAAATCGCATTTGTTTTGAAGGAGGATGAGAAAGCCAACACCGAACCGCAGACGGTGCGCGCAAGGTTCGAGCAGCATCGCAACGAGCCCGCCTGTTACTCGTGCCACATCCGGCTCGACCCGCCGGGCTTCGCGTTGGAGCGCTTCGACGCCATCGGCGCGTGGCGCGAAAAAGACGGCACGCAACCGGTGGACGCCCGCGCCGAGTGGGACGGCAAGCCGTTCGACGGACCGGCGGAATACAAGGCGATCCTCGCGGCAAATCCGCATGAGTTCACGCGCGGGTTCATCGAGCACCTGCTCAGCTACGCGCTGTCGCGAAAGTTGGAAATTTACGACATGCCGACGGTGGATTCCATCCAGACCGCCGCCGCGGCCGACGGCAACAAGCTCCACCGGATCATTCTGGAAATCGTCCGCAGCTATCCGTTCACCCACATCCGCAGCAAGCCATGATCACCCGCCGTCACTTTCTCCGCGGTGCCGGCATCACGCTCGGCCTGCCATTTTTGGAAACTCTCGCGAAAGCCGCGCCCGCGCCGCAGCCGCGGAGGTTCGCGTTCATCTACACGCCTAACGGTTACAACCAGGCCGCGTTCCTGCCGAAGACGACCGGCGCGGATTGGGAGCTAACACCCACGCTGGAGCCGCTCGCGAAGCTGCGCGAGCACGTCGCCATCGTCACCGGACTCGACCGGCAGTTTGTCAGCGGCACCGGCGTCCACGCGCAGTGCGGGTCGTGCTGGCTGACGTCGTCCGCGCCGCAGGAAACGCTCGACGGCGGTTTCCCGACGAACACCACACTCGACCAACTCATCGCCCGCGAGATCGGCTCTAACACGCTGCTGCCCTCGCTGGAACTGAGCTGCAACGATTTCACCGACAACAAGGAAACCCGCTACTACGAATGCGTTTCGTGGTATGGCCCCGGTTACGCGGCGAACGTGGAGAAGAACCCGCGCGCCGTTTTCCAGCGGCTCTTCGGCAAGCCCGATGCCGACGCCACCCGCAGCATCCTCGACGCCGTCCACGCCGACGCGAAAGCCCTCAACTCCCGCCTCGGCCGCGCGGATCAGGCGAAGCTCGGCGAATATTTGGAAAGCGTCCGCGCCACCGAGCGCCGGATCCAGATGGCGGAAAAGATCGCAGGCAGCATGAAGCCGCCGTCGCTGACCGAGCCTGCGGGCATCCCGGAATCGCGCCACGACTATCTGCGGCTGCAGGCCGAGTTGTTTGTGTTAGCCTTTCAAAACGACCTCACCCGCGTCGCCACGCTCGTCGTGGACCCCGAGCGCTGGGATTCGCCACGGATGTTCGACGGGCTTTTCGACAAACCGCAAAACCACCACGTCCTCACCCACACCAAGGGCGACGAGGCGAAGGCAAGCGTCGCGAAGATCGATAGATACCACGTCGAGTTCTACGCACACGTGGTCGAGCGCCTGCAAGTCGCCGGCCTGCTAGACAGCACCACGCTCGTCATGGGCAGCGGCATCAGCGACGGAGACCAGCACAAATACGCCGACCTCCAGGTCCTGTTAGCCGGCGGCGGCCTCAAGAGCGGCCACCATCACTACGAAGGCAAACGCCCGCTCGCCGACCTGTGGCTCACCCTCGCCCGCCAGGCCGGGGTGAAGCAACAACGCTTCGCCGACAGTACAGGCACGCTCAAGGAGCTGGGAATTTGATCGCTGCTGATGCGCGTTGGGTGTAGGACAAAAAAATTAGCCTGGACACGCAGGAACCTGTCATCGGCGCTCAAGGGAGGGGCGGAACGCGTCCGCCCTTGCGGATGGAGAGCCGATTGGCGGCCATGAGGGCTTTTCATCGGCATTTCATCCTCACGGCGAACGCGTTTCGCCGCTCCTTGACTCTTTTGTCCTGCACCCATGCGCGTTGAACGCGACGGAGTAATGAGGCGCTTCGCTTAACCACAGGCGAGCACCGGATCTCGACTCGGGAAGCGAAAAATTCTCACGCGACGTGTTACCTCGGGGACCAGACGGAGCAAGGAAGAGATGTCTCCCCCAAACCAACGCTCAACCGCCCGCCGCCATGAAAACGCTCTCCCAAATCCCCACCAAGCTCCTCATCGAACTCGTCCTCTACGCCCATGTCGCCGTCGGCATTCAAATCCTCACCCACCTGCTCCAATGAAAACTTATCAACTACGGCTTTCCAGCAGTCGCGTCGGCAGAATCCTGCTGCACCTCACCTGCATCGCCAAACACGGCCGCTGGCACTGGCATTTGCTCGGAATCGCCCGTGAATTCAGCTTCTCGCCGGCCTCCGCGTAACATCTTCTCAGGGGTTGCCAAACCGGGCAGGTTCGCCAGACTCCGCCCGTGAAAGTTAGAAAAGCCGTCATCACCGCCGCCGGAAAATCCCAGCGCACGCTCCCGCTCCAGACGCTGGTGGACCGCGACGGCAGTTCCCGCTCCGCCCTCGCCATTCTCGCCGAGGAAATCACCTCCGCCGGCATCGAGGAAATCGCCGTGATCATTTGCCCCGGCGACGAGACCGCCTACGCCGCAGCCGCGGGAAAGCACGCCAGCGCCATGCGTTTTATCGAGCAACCCGAAGCCCTCGGCTACGCCCACGCCGTCCACTGCGCCGCCGAGTTCACCGGCGCAGATCCGTTTCTGCTGATGGTCGGCGACCATCTCTATCTGAGCCGCACCGAGACCTCGTGCGCGGCCCAGTTGTTAGCCACCGCCGCTGCGGAAAATTGCGCGGTGTCCGCCGTCCAGGCCACCCACGAAAGCAAGCTCCCGCTCTACGGCGCGATCGGTGGTCGCCGCCTCCCCGGCAGCGATCTGCTCTATCAGGTCGAGACCGTCATCGAGAAACCCACCCCCACCGAGGCCGAGCAGAAGCTCGTCGTCCCCGGACTGCGCGCGGGAAATTACCTGTGCTTTTTCGGCCTCCATGTGCTCACGCCGACGGTCATGGAAATCCTTGCCCGCCAGCTTGCGACCGGGCGGGCCGACCTTTCAAGCGCCCTCGCAGAAATTGCCCGCTGCGAGCGCTACCTCGCCCACGAACTCCAAGGCCGCCGCCACGACATCGGCGTGCGCTATGGTCTTCTAACCGCCCAACTCGCGCTCGGACTGGCGGGAAAAGATCGCGACGAAGTGCTCACCAACATCGTCGAGCTGCTCGCCCAATCCCACGCCTAACCGGTCATGGCTCTCCTCCCCCTCATCACCTCGCCGGACGACGTTGTCCGCAACCAATCGCTCGACGCCGCCTGCAAGAAACTCACCCTCGCGGAACTCCTCGCCGAGGCCGACGCCCTCGACGCCTTCCGCCGCACCAGCGAGAATCTCTATCACCGCGTCCGCGCCCTGTTGTTTCTCTACTCGATCCACCGCTTCCACCTCCCGCTGCGCCTCGCCGGGAGTGACAAACCCGGTGCCATTCCCTTCAAAGGTTACGAAAATCTACTCGAACGTCGCTTCGAGGAAGCCATCGAAGTTTTCCTCAAAACCCAGCGCACGGAAGGCGCAAGCGACGGGATTTCCAGCGCCCTCGCCTCCGTCTATCAGCGGCTCGCCTTCCAGACGCTTGCCGACCAAGTCCGCCGCAGCGTCCGCAGTGTGAGTGGAAATCAATGGATGTTCCGGATGGGCCACCCAGCTGACCAACCGCTCCGCATCCGCCCGGAAATCACGAAGCGCGATCCCGCCACCGGCACCTATCCGATCCTGCGCGAGCGCACGCCGGTGCGGATGGATCTAACGCACTGCGGCTGGAGCGACATCTTCTTCCTCGGCATGGACTATCCAGAAGGCGCGAAGGTGCTCAACATCTCCATCGACCTCGCCGTCCACGGTCGCGACAAGGCACCAAGCCCGCCGGTCGAGGCCAGCTTGCGAATCATCGAGGAACCCATCCTCCGACTGACCAGCGTCGATCTCGGATGCAGCGCGGAAATTTCTAGCCTGAACGAAGTTTTCGATTTCGCCAAAGACCACCTCGGCCTGCTCAAGGCAGCGGTCATCGCCAGCGGCATCGTGCCGCCCGGCATTGAGGGATCTGGCCAGAGCCTTGCGGATTTGTTAGCCCACATCGTCGGTCCGGGGAAAGGTCTCGAACTCGTTTCTAACGTCAACAACATCCCCAAAGGCTCGCGCCTCGCGGTTTCCACCAACTTGTTAGCCGCGCTGATCAGCGTCTGCATGAGAGCGACTGGCCAGGCCCGCTCACTCACCGGCCCGCTGGAGGAAAGCGAGCGGCGGATCGTGCTGGCCCGCGCGTTGTTAGGCGAATGGATCGGAGGCTCCGGCGGTGGCTGGCAGGATTCCGGCGGCGTCTGGCCGGGCATGAAACTCATCCAAGGCACCTTCGCCAAAGCAGGCGATCCCGAGCACGGCATTTCTCGCGGTCGCCTGATGCCGACTCACCGGGTGCTCGATGAAACCGACGTCCCCGCCGCCGCCCGCCAAAAACTCCAAGACTCGCTGGTCCTCGTCCACGGTGGCATGGCACAAAATGTCGGCCCCATTCTGGAAATGGTCACCGAGAAATTTCTCCTCCGCAGCGGCCCCGAGTGGCTCGCTCGCCAACAAACTCACGGCATCCTCGACAAAATTCTAACTGCCCTGCACACCGGCGACATCCCGGCCATCGGCGCGGCCACGACCGAGAATTTCCGCCAGCCAATTCAGACGATCATTCCGTGGGCCAGCAACCTCTACACCGAGACGCTGATCGAAAAAATCAGCGCCGAGTTTGGCTCGGATTTCTGGGGCTTCTGGATGTTAGGCGGGATGGCCGGCGGTGGCATGGGCTTCATTTTCGCGCCTGCTAGAAAGGCCGAGGGACAGACACGGCTGCAAGCGATCATGTCCGAAACCAAGGACATGTTAGCCTCGGCGCTGCCGTTCGCGATGGAGCCGGTCGTGTAAGATTTCGCGATCAACGAGCGCGGCACTTGGGCGGATCTGCTAGTCGGCGAGGACGCGCTGATGCCCGCCGGCTACTACAGCTACATCGTCCCCCAGCTATTGCGGAAAGGTCGCCACGAACTCTCGCCGTTGCGCCTCGCTGAGCTCGACCACTTCGCCACCGCCTGCCGCGACCACCCGGAGCTCCGCGGCATGGTGCAGACGCTTTTTGACTCGATTTTCCCTCGCAGCGAGGGAAACAGCCGCAACCGTGAATCGCTAACTGAAATTCTCGCCAGCCACGGATTTGATCGCACCGCCCACGAACAAATCCGCGAGGATCTCAAAGCCGGGCGCATCGGCCTCGCCCAAAACCGGCTGCCCGCGAATGCGATCATCGAAGACGTTAGGGAATCCGACCTCACCCAGGCAGCCGCCATTTCACCCGCCTCGCGCACGAGAGGCCTCACCGCATTAAAAAATGGCGAGGTCGCCGTGGTCACTCTCGCCGCCGGTGCCGGCTCGCGCTGGACCCAAGGCGCTGGCGTCGTCAAGGCCCTTCATCCGTTCTGCAAACTCGGCGGCCGCCATCGGTCGTTCATCGAGACCCACCTCGCCAAGAGCCGCAAAACCGGGCGCGAGGCGGGCACTCCGCTTCCCCACATTTTCACCACCAGCTACTTCTCCCACGACCCCACCGAGCGCTTTCTAACGCATTACGAGAATTACCATTATCAGGGTCCGCTCTATCTCTCGCAGGGAAAGTCCATCGGCTTGCGCACCGTGCCGACCGTCCGCGACTTGCGTTTCGCCTGGGAGGAAATGCCGCAGCAGGTGCTCGACGTGCAGCAGCAGAAAGTCCGCGACTCGCTGCGCACCGCCCTGCTCCATTGGGCCGAAACCACCGGCGAGGCCAGCGACTACACCGACAATCTCCCTCTCCAATGTCTGCATCCCGTCGGCCATTGGTATGAAGTTCCCAATCTTTTGCGAAACGGCACCCTCGCCAGCCTGCTAGAAGAACGCCCGCAGCTCCAGACCCTGGTCCTTCACAACATCGATACGGTCGGCATGAACGTGGATCCCGCGCTGCTAGGCCACCACCTCGACAGCGGCGCGGGCCTCAGTTTCGAGGTCATCACCCGCCGCCTCGAAGACCGCGGCGGCGGCCTTGCCCTTGTCAACGGCCGCCCGCAGCTCGTCGAGGGCCTCGCCATGCCGCGTGAGGAAGACGAGTTCAACCTTTCCTACTACAACAGCAACACCTGCTGGATCCAGATCGACGCGCTGCTAGCCGCTTTTCAACTCACCCGCGCCGACCTAACCGACCTGGAAAAAGTCAACACCGCCATCCGCACCCTCGCCGCGCGGATGCCGACTTACATCACCCTCAAGGACGTCAAAAAACGTTGGGGCCACTGCCAGGAGGACATCTTCCCGGTGTGCCAGTTCGAGAAACTCTGGGTGGACATGAGCAACCTGCCGTCGTTGGAAACGAAATACATCGCCGTCCCCCGCCTCCGCGGCCAGCAGCTCAAGGATCCCTCGCAGCTCGACGGCTGGCTGCGCGACGGCTCCGCCGCATATTTGGAAGGACTGTGCGAGTGGTGAAAATAGGGGGGCCGACACTCCTGTCGTGTAGCCAATGAAAAGCGAAATCCGAGCGCGAAGCTCTTCCCTTTGTCCACCCATTGGCCAGGCGGACAGGAATGTACGCCCTCGCGGATGCGCGGGAGTTCCTTGCCGAGCTTGTCGGCGTAGCGGCTGCGGTAATCGGTCTCCACAATCTGGCTCACGGCTTCTGAATTCCATAGGGCGGCGTATCTTCCCGCACGACCAATAACTCTCTTTCTTCCTGCTTGGCGAGCCATGCGCGGAGTTCCCCCCCGTCTTTGACGACCGGGCCGGGATGCGGATGAGAGGCGACCCAGCAACGGCTATTTTCGCAGATGCGGGCCACGTCATCACCCGCTTCGCGGGAAGCATCCGGTCGAAACACTCCCGAAGGACATCCACCGGCACCAGCAGTCTCCCGGCAAACTCGTTGGCCTCCCGCTCAAAATCGTATTTACGACCGTTGTGCTCATTCAGCCAATCGAGCAGATGATCCGACGTAAGGATTCCCGCCGATTCAAAATACCCGCGATGAAGAAACAGATGCCCCAATTCATGGGCCATGGAAAACCTCAGACGGTTCAACTGCGCACCACGGACGAGGTCGATCCGGTCAAAGATCTCGCCATCGACGTAGAAGCCGGAAAAGTCCGCAAGGATCGCCGCATCCGCTCCGAAGTCCGCTTTTAGAAGATCGTAGGGAATGAGGTCCATCCGCAGCTCCAACTCCACAAATGAAATCAAATCGAGCGGGATTTTGTCCGCCTGAAGAATTTCATAATGGATCCTCAGTTCCTCGACTTTCTTCCAAACTTCGGCATTCGTCATGGCGGGGTTTCGTTCAAGGTTGATTCAGTTTCTTCACGCCTTTCAGGAGCTTCTCAAAATCCTCCGGTGTGTATTCCTGCCCGCGAATGGCGCGAAAGAACGCCGGCATCTTGCTCAGAAGTTCCTCGTCCTTTAAATCCGCCGGAATTTGTCCACGGGCAATGGCCGCCATATCCGCCAGTTCAGCCCGCTGTTCTCCGCTCAGGACGAGAACATCGGCAATCCGGTTCAGGAAGTCCTCATCATCCGGTGGCGGGAGCACTCCACGTTCGATTTTGCTCCAGTTGCTCGGGTCGATCGCCGCATCGCGGCAAAAGCTCCGCAAGGTCTGGCCCGCCGCGATCCGCAGGTCCTTGGCATAGTCTCCAAATTTCATTTGTTCGTGTGGTTGATTTCAAACCACGCTAGCTCGGCGTGGTAAGATGGCAACCACAATTTGTGCCGCTTAGAGCGACACCGCCGGAAGCGTCGCCGCAAACGCACTCCCGGCACGTGTGATGGCGTAGATCGGATTTCCGCTGTTGTTCTGATCCACCATCCGGATGAATCCCATTATTTCGAGCGCAGTCACGTCTGTTTCCAGAAAACGGCCTTCATCAAACTGAATGCCTTGTCCGCTTGGTAGAAAGCGGACTTCTGGTCGATGGTCGAAGACGATCATCCGGCTCGCTGCCATTTGATCAAACACTTTCAGCACCTCCGTCGCTTGATCTGACAAGGCCTCCGTATCCGTCCCCAACGCCCGGCCGACTTGGGACAGAGAATCGATTTTGTCCGCTACGGCGGAGATCGCTCCGGCAATCGTGTCGAGCCTAGAGCAGAGCACGGAAAGATCCTGCTGGAGAAGCGAGGCCAAGTCGCGTTGCAATTCCTCAGAGTCGCAGATCCGCTCGCGGAGGCCCTCGAAGTGGTGATGCGACAGCCATACCATGAAATCCTGAAAACGATCCTCCGACTGTCCCGACCGCTCCTGACTCCAGTTACAGATCAGGCCGACGAGGGTTGCTAGAATTGAGCTGGCTTCGATGGGTGTCATGGGAGTGGCATGGTGCCTTTCTTCTCTGGCGACTTTTCCCGAGCCAAGTTTTCCCTCTTTAGTTTCAAATCGCTCAACCGGGTAACTATGGGTCCAAGCACGTAATAATGAATCCATCCCACCTTGGACAGCTCAATAGGCTCCGGATCATATAAATCATCCATTCCTTGTTTCATTTCACTGAGATCATGGACCTTGATTGATTCCACACTTAAAATTCCTTCCGTCCGTTTCTCATTTAGTAGAGCTTCAAGATTACTCCTTGAATCCAGAGATTCCTTTGACAGCGAAAAGTTTTTGAACTTCTTAATATTGTAATCTTCCTTGTATACCGGGATCAGATTCAGATCTCCACTGGATGTTGTAAATTGAATAATATATTTCGCGTTGCTTCCATATGACTTCCCTTCGAAACGATATCGAATGGGTCGTATCAGACCCGTCATGTGATTACGAAAAACCATCATTACGGGATTCCACCTTCGGATCGATTTCCTAATCGTGTATTTACCTTGCGAAGTTGAAATGACAAGGCGGATCTTATTCTTTCTCCTATCCAGGAGATCACCCGCGCGAACCTTTTTAGAGTTCAGTCCGTAAAAATCCAACGGTTCATACTCACGCTTAATAGTCTCAAATGGCTTGAGAATGACAGGATCTCTTTCAAAGTCCTCGATAAGTATGTAGTAATTTGGATAAATTTTAATATAGATGGCAAATATCGAAACCGATTTATCCTTTAGGTTTTCGATTGCTACACGACTCACGTAGGACGATTCACAGAAACTACTTGAACTAATTGAAAATTCGCCCCGCAAATAAATGCCAGATTTCAACATGTAGCGCTGGATGCCTAGATATACCGCAAAACAGGGGATCGAAGCGGCCAAGACGTCTTTAAGAAACGAATAATCCATCAAAGTGTTTGAGTGTTTAGTGTAGGCAACCCATTCACCACCTTCATCGTCTCCAGCCCGACCGTGACCACCCGCAGGAAGAGTTCTAGCGGATACTTGGGGTCGCCCATGGTTTCGGTGGCCCAGAGGTTGGCGTCGTTGGTGATGCCGCTGTCTTTGTCGGTGGTGACGGACTGGCGCTCCATGACCCATTCGAGGGCGGGCTTGCCGTTGACGACGTAGTCGTAGGCGGCGAGCGGGATGTTTTTCAGGGTGATG
>JANOZJ010000382.1:0-7670 GCA_031429315.1 Akkermansiaceae bacterium | reverse complement strand
CACGTCGGGGAAGCCGTCGCCTGCGACCGTGCCGGCGTTGTAGTAAGAACGCCAGTTGTCCAGCGCGGAGACGATCAATGGATGCACCACATACTCATTGCCGTTGATCGTGACCCTGCCGTCATCGACGGCGTCGTCGGCGGCGTCCTTGCCAATCGCGACATGCACCTTCGGATCAAACGCCACATCCTTGAGCGGGCCACTGCCCATATCATGAGCATGCACCAGACCGAGCAGATGCCCGGTCTCATGGGTGACGACATCCGCCAGTTGACGACCGTAGAGGTCCGCTGTCAGCCCGCTGCCATCGATCACATCGGTGAAAACGAAGGCGATGTCCGAATGGTCGGTGTTGCCCGCGTCAACCTGTTCCGCCAGCCCTCCGAACTTGCCCCACTGCTCGAACCATGATGATCCGGCACCGATATAGACCGTCGAGAATTCGCCCTCCGTCGGCCGATCAAAGGTGAATGTGACCGAGGAATCGGCGAACGCCTGGTCGAGCGCGCCAGCCATTGCAGCCAGAATATCCGCCTCCTGCCCGGCAAGGCCGGCGGGTGCGGTGAACCCGGCGATAGCGATCGAGTTGACCTGAACTGGGCCTTGGTAGTCGACGTCCAACGCTCCGCCAGTCTCCAAGAATACAATCTGCGGCGTGGCAGCGGGCGCGGCCAAGGTCGCGGGCAGGTCGGTGGTCTCGCCGTAGATGTGACTGGTATCCACCGTCGTCGGCACCACGGTGGTGCTTGTGATGGCAGGCGCATGTTGCGCCATCAAGTCGCTCGCCGTCTGGGTTTCGGGCACCACGGAGACATTGCTAAGCTTCTGGGGCGCGTCGATGGGAGCCACCGAAAGCAGGATGCGTGCTTCCATCGGTTCCACCGCAAACAGATCCCGTGCAGCACCTTTGGCGCGCTTGGATTTCTTGCTAGGGGGTGCAACGGTGGGCTTGAAACGAAAAAATCGAGGCTTCATCGCGGTGGGTAGTTAGGGGAGACAAAACAAGAACTCGCAGACGCTGAGAAGAGGAGGTTCCGGCGTCAAGCACCCTTTTGCCCTCGCCTCCCACTCACCCGGAATGGCCGATTTCAGTAAGGAAAACCGCGACCTAGCAGCACTTTTCCCCGATGCCGTAAAGCTAACGGATGTTAATAAAGGTCGCATTCCGCTAGCAAGTCGCCCGTCATTTCCCCCTGCCCCGGCCCTCGGTGAATCCCAGCGAACGCTGGATGTCGGTCTCGGACACTTGTACTTCCTCAAAAGCTGCCGGATCTTCACGGACCGCGGAATTCATTCCGGCCTTCATTCATTCATCCACCCGCGGACCAATCATCCGCCAACGCCTGCGCCTGAGCTAACACCAACCCAATCGCCTCCTCACACCCTTCCGGCGGATACTTGTATTTCCTCAAGAGCTGCCGGATGTGATAGCGAGAGCCCCCCCCCGACACGAAGTCAAATGTCCCGGCTCATCGCCACGATCATCGCCTTGCCTTCCAGCACGCTCATCCGCATCTCGTAGTGCTTCACCAGATCCGCGACGATCTTTGATCGATTCAAACGGATGGATCGCAGATTCGCGGGATAGCAATGCCTCCCCCGTCAGCTTTAGGAATACGAAGTCGGATTACCCCTTTCTCATCGTGGTAGAAGGTCACTCGGATCTTGTCGCCTTCACGTTTGCACCATCCTGCCGTCACAAGCTGCTCCAGCCGCAGGCGGAAAAACCCGATCAACTCGGGATGAGTGTCAGATGCGGATTGCTTCCAATGCAGAACGAAGTCACGCGATTCTGATGGATTCAACAATCCGGTGTGGTGGCGATTGCTGGCATCGTTTCCCGTCCAACGGGAAATCGGCTCCCGCAGTTCCGATTCGTCGATGCGTTTGACCAGATCGCTCATACCAAGTGCCGGATATCCAGGTCACCCCACTGTCTCTTGAGGTATTCGGCGACAAGGCGTCGGTGGCAATGATGCGGCTTGTCCTCGCTGCACAGCAGGCAACCTCCCTTGATCGTCTCTGGATCAATCCGTTTTTCGATCTCGCGCTTCTTCATCAGATCCAGGAATGCGGGTTCGTAGATGCTCCAGTCGCCTTTGTGTTTCTTGTAGGCATCCAGGATATCGGCGGTTGGTGCCAGAAGCGGCACGTGGATGTAGTCGATTCCGGCGATCTCCTTGAGGAAATACTTGAGGTCGTCGCGCTTCGAGAATCCGGCAAGCTGGGAAACGTTGTTGAGCCGCACATCCACAACGCGTTTGCTCCCGCTCTTGCGCAGCAGTTCGAAAAACTCGGCGGCGGTCTTTTTGGTAAAGCCGATGGTGTGGACAGTGGTTTCAGTATTCATCATTCACGGGTTCTTCCCTCAACATGGAGGATTGGGATATATCGACGTAGTTGATTTCCTCACCCCGCCGTTTGTAGGCAGCATTGAGAAGCTCAATTTTGGAAAGGAACATATCTCCCTCCTTTGCGCCGTAGCGGGACATCATCCGGATTTCCGCTTCTTCGTGCGTTTCGAGGTGACCGTCCGCATGGATGTGGGAGATTTCGGCGAATGGCTTGGCGTGGCGGCAGACGAGCACTGTCCGGTGGCAGTCCAGCGGCTCCCGCTCCGAGCACATCAGGGCGATCCGGTAACTTTGCACGCCGGTATTCAAACGTTCCATGCCACTCCGGAAGGCGGCGGTCAGGGAGATCAGGTCATAGTCCGCTCTTGGCCCGATGTAGCACTCCCGCTCGTCCCGGCGGGCTCCCAATTCCATGCCGAGAAACACGTAGCGGATGCCATTCGCTTTCAGCTCCTTGTCCAGCTCCGGGCGGCTGAACCATGGAAAGCGGCTGAACGGACGCGAGCGGACATCGGCCACCACCTGAATCCCATGCTGTTTCAGCAGCCCAAGAAACTTGGCGAAGTCGTGGGTCGAGTGACCGATGGTGAAGAGCGGTTTCACGGCTGGGTAGGCAGTGGTGCAGGGCTGGCAAACTCGATCAAGGCCGATTTTGGTCTTGCAATAGGGCCGCTCCGCTGCATTCGTAGCGCCGGACACTGATCGCTCCAGTGCCTTGGACACCGGGTCCTGGGGATAAGGCGTCCACAAAAAACACCGGGCTCTGATACGGCTGGCAGCGGTTCATTTCGCTTCTACGTCCTTTGGCGCTTCAGGTGTTTTTTTGTGCCCGTATCGCAGCCAGTCGTAAATCCGGACGGCGCGGAGGTTAGGGCTGTCGGCGGCGAAGCGGATAATCTCAAACTGGAGACCCTTCACTTCGCTTTGCGAAATGAAATCGATGGTAACGAGAGAATTCCATGAATCGAGCGGGCCGTGAAATTCGCAATCATCTCACGGCAGGCACCGTAGAGGATCGAGGTGGCGGTGACGCGGATGAGGGCTTCATGATTTTTTTCGTCGAAGCTTTCGTGGATTTGAAACTCGCCTTGGATCTGAATTTGTCCGCGATAGGTGGAGGGTGTTTCCGGATCTTCGGGCGCAAACTCGACCGTGAGCGTGACCAGCCAGCGGAGAGGATCCTCGGGAAATCCTGAAATCTCTTGCTGGGTTTTCAGAGCCAGAGCGCCGCCGGTTTGCTCTCCGGCGGTGGCATGGCACTCAAAGGCCAGGAAGCGGTGGTTGAGTAAGGCGAGCGGTGAAGTGTTATGCGGCATGGGCTTCATCGTCGCGAGTTGGCGCACCCATCGAAAACACGGTGGTGGCTGCGGGCAGGGTTTGGCGGCTCGGCAGGAAGGACGCGTGGATGTCCTCTTCAGAATATGTCACCCACTTGACCTGCTGCCCTTTGGGACTCAGTGCCAGAGCCAGCTCGGATTCGACGGCATCCGCAGCGCGCATCAGGGTCTCGATGGTAAAATTGTTCGTTCCGTCCAGCATCGAGGTGACACGCGCCGGGCTAACCTCCATGCGTTCGGCGAGCTTGGTGCGGTTGATGCCGATGGACTTCATCCGCTCAAGGAGTTGCTCCACGATCAGCAGTTTTTTGACCACTACCTTTTGGGAGAAGGAGAGCGGCGCGGAGAAAAAGCGTTGGACCTCATCGGGCTTTTGCTTGGTGATCTTAATGTTCATGGGTCGATTTGGATGTAGTTAAGTTGGGTGTCGGGAAGATTCTTTGCCGCGAAGTAGCGGTCTCTAATTTGGGCCGCCCGTTTGATGTCGCTGTTCTGTTCCCGCGGGTTGTTTTTGGTGCCGCCGTTGGTGGCGAGGATGAATTTTGTCTCCAGGGTATCGATTTGATCTTTGAAACAGTAGAGACGTATGCCCGGAACCTTGATTTCGAAGATCCCATCGCCCACATCGCGGAACTTCCGTTTATTGCGATAGGGCTCGACGGAGGTAATGGTGGCCATGCTGGTTTGGAGACTACTTGCAGCATTGGGATTCGATTTGATCAGTCCTTTAAGAAACGTTGTCACCTGGTCGTCATCCCCGAGTTGGAGCGAAACGACCGCGCGGCACGGCCCACAATGCAGCTCTTTCAGAGTAATTTCCAAGATTTTTTAACGTTTAGGTGAAGTTTTTAAAAGTCTCTAAGGCATCTTAATAAGTTGAGACGGCAATTTTGGCACTCACCCCACTCGCACCTGGCCGTTCATGAGCATCGGCAGCAGCCAGTCGCGGAGGGCGGTGAGTTCTTGGTTTTGGCGTTCGAGGTTGTCCTGTTGGGAAAAAATCGGCTTCATCAAATCGGAAAACTCTGACAAAACGCCTGGCTCCGGGAGTTGTGTTAGAATCGATTTGAGCGTGCCGCCTGAAACCTCTTTGAAGGTGGAGCCGGAGGCATTTTGCTCAATGGTCTTCATCTGGTGATTCAACGTGTAGTAGATGAACTCGGTGGAATAGCCCTTCGACGGGACAAATGATTTGAAGCCCTGATTCGTTGTGACGGGATTTCGGGCGATGGCGGTGTATCCGATGGGTGCCCGTGAACTCATGAGCACGGTTCCTGCGGGGAGCAGCGTCAACGATGCGCCTTTAATGCCTGCATCCGTCACTCCCGTTCCTCCGCGGGTGATAAATTTGTTGCAGGCGTTGCGGGAAAGATCCTTGGGAGTGATCCAAGGCGTCCCCTGCGGTGAGAAGAAATGGTCTTCTTTCGTGCTCGGGGTGCTGCCTCCTAAAATTTCACCGAGGCAATTGAGACTTCCTGCGCTCCACCCTTTCGGGATCTCGCGTTTGAGTTGGGGGTGAAAGACCATGGGGCCGCCGGAGCTGCGGTAGGGTTGGCCGGCGAGGCGGGGCTTGCCGAGGGCGGCGGCTTGGGCGGCGCTCAGAGGGAAATCATACTGCACGAACCAGTAGTCATACAGCAACTTCGCCATCCCCTCTAACTCAAGGTTGATCCGCTGGTTGAGCGCGATCTTGGCGTCGAGCGCGGAGAGGACGGCGGCGATCTTGCGTTGATGAGCTTTGTCTTTAAACACCCAAATCTTGAGTTTCTCAAAATCGGTTTTGTTCAGCATCGGCAGCGCGGTGCTTCCTGAAGCCGCATTGCGAAGTAGCTTGTAGCTGTTCCGTAATGCATAATAAACGTAGTGCGGGCAGAATCGGGCTGTATCAACGACTATGGAATTGAACTGCTGATTGGTGATGCACGTAGTTGAATTCATCACAACTTTCCCCATCGCAGATCCAATGCAAGAGACCATGATCGAGTCTGTAGGTAGCGCTTTGGATTTAAGTTTCCGAAGACCTTCCTCTGAAAGCTGACGCGCCGTATGGAGCACATACTTGGAATCGAGCGAATCGGTTGGCGTCACGAAGGGATAGCCTGTGCCGAAATCCTCAGGATCGTCGGAGGATGGAGTCTTTCCTGTGATGGCTTTGCCAATCTCGCCGAAAGTGATCTCAATTTGATTATTCATAGGACAATCCGCTGAGCTGCTTTGAAATCTCCTTTTCGATCGTTCGCGACTCCCCGAACAGCGATTTCAGGCGTTCTTGATGTTCCGACAGTTTAGCCTCGAATTTCTTCGGTGTGATTTCCACATGCTCGACCTTCACATCAAAATACTGCCCGGCGCTGAGGGAGTAGTTTTTCTCCGTGATGTCGTCGTAGCTGACGACGACGGAGAAGTCCTCGACGATTTCCTTGTGGTTGAAGACGCGGATGATTTGGTCTTCCTCGGCGGTGGAGAGGAGGGTTTTCTGGTTTTTGCCATCCTTGACCTTGGTGCCGAGCTTGGAGGCGTCGATGAGGACGATGCCTTCCTGGTTGGTGGCGTCGAGGAAGAGGATGGAGACGTTGGTGCCGGTGGTGGCGAAGATGTTGCTGGGCATGGAGACCACGCCGGCGAGCATTTTGTTTTCGACGAGGTGCTGGCGGATGCCTTTTTCGATCCCGGACTGGGCGGTGATGAAGCCGGTGGGGACGACGATGGCGGCTTTGCCATTCTTGGCGAGGGTGTGGATGATGTGCTGGATGAAGAGTAGATAGATGGCCATCTTGTCCTTGTCCTTGTTCGGGACCTTGGGGATGCCGGCGAAGAAGCGGGCGTGGTGGGCCGGGGTGTCGAGCTCGTCGCGGAAGTCGGAGAAATCGAGCTTGAAGGGGGGATTGGAAACGATGCAGTCGAATTTCCGCAAGGCCCCCTTCTCGTCCTTGTGGAAGGGATGGAGGATGGTATTGCCCTGGATAATGTTAGGGACGGAGTGGACGAGGTTGTTGAGGATGAGGTTGAGCCGCAGCAGGCTGGAGGACTTTTGGGAGATGTCCTGCGAGTAAATCGAGCAGCGGTCCTCGCCGATGGCGTGGGCGAGATTCATCAACAGAGTGCCGGAGCCGCCGGAGGGGTCGTAACAACGGACGTTTTTCGCGGCCTTGGTGACGAGGCAGGAGGCCATGATCTTGGCCACGGCGTGCGGCGTGTAATACTCGGCATACTTGCCGCCGCCGTCCTTGTTGTAGTCCTTGATGAGGTATTCGAAGAGCGTGGCGAAGAAGTCGAATTTTTCCGCGAAGATCCGCTCGAAGCTGAAGTTGACGAGCTTGTTGACGAGGGCGCGGGCGAACTCGTTGCGCTTGTTAGCGACGTATTCGGTGATGGGATCGAACAGCGGCTGCTTCTCGCCATCGTCGGTCATGACGGAGAAGATCTCGGAATTCAGCGCAGCGATGGATAGCAGGGTGGAATCGAGGATTTTGGCGAAGTCCTTTTCATTCTGTTGCGCGAAGATGTGGGAAAGGAAGTGCTCGGGCCGGAGCCGGGCGGTGCCGTCGCCGAGCTGCATGAGCAGCATTTCGTAATCAGCCTTTTTGGTTTTCTTGAGCGCGTCTTCCCAGGAGGCGGCCTTGGCGAGCTTGGGGTCGATGCGCTTCACCTCGTGGGCGAATTTGTCGTTGAGAAATTTGTAGAGGAAAATCTGGGTGATGATCTTGAATTCGTTGCCGTCGTTGCCGAGGCCGTAGTTGGCACAGACGCCTTTGAGGTCGTCGATGAGGGTGGTGGCTTGTTTTTGGAAGTCGCGGGAAGTCATGCGAGTTGCTGGCCGTGGAACTCATCCAGATACTCTTTCATCACAAGGGTATTGATAAATTGGCAGCTCTCCGGGGTGAGGGGCAAGCCGTGGACGCCCTGGAGCTGCTCGATGATGAGGCGCAGCATCATCTTCTCGCTGTAGGCGGGATTGGTGAGGATCTGGCCATTGGCG
>JANOZJ010000381.1:0-4730 GCA_031429315.1 Akkermansiaceae bacterium | reverse complement strand
CGGCCGCGTCATGAAGTTCCAAAATCGGATGGCCTGACAGTGCGTTTCGAACTTCCGCCATGGTGGGAGGTCTCCTGAGATTTGATGCGAGGCTACCAATCACTTTACAAAGCGCCAGAAGCTCCGGACGAACATCGGGAGTCCGAGGGGAATCAGGAAGTCCTCACGGAGAACCTCGCCGGGATGAATGGGAGCGTGCGTTTTCATGGTGGACGCTAAATCAAATGCGAGGCTTCGAGACTGAGCACCTCGGCGGTTTTCCTGACGTGGGCGGTGTTGAATTTCCGCTCGCCACGGAGAAGCCGGGACGCGGTGGAGCGATCAATCCCGATGAGCTTGCCCCACTCGGTGGCGGTCATGCCGATGTTTTCGAGGTGGGCGGCGAGAAACTCATGGGGAGGCAGGGAGGCCGGTGCCGGGAGGTTCGCGGATTCGTAGGCTTCGGCAAGTTCGGCGAGGGTTTCGAGGTAGTCGGCTTGATCGGCGTTGAGCGGGTGACCGGCCATGAGGTCGATGATCTCGGTGACGGCATCGAGTTCGATTTCATCATGAAGCGTGCGCGGCAGGTGCAAGCGGCAGAGGGCGTCGTAGGTTTTCGGCAGCTTGGAGAAGCTGGGGAGAGTTGGCTGGGTGGCGTTCATCGGCTTAGAGGTCGTTTTTCCAGCGGTCTTTGCTGTAATCGGCGTGGGTGAGGATTTTCAGAATGAAGATGCTGCGGGTGTTGTAATGAATGGCGGTGATCAGGCGGTGGTGGTTGCCGGCGATGTTGAAGATGGTGACGGTCTTGGAACTGCCGACGGTGGCAAGATCCGCGTGAGGGAGGACTTTACGAACATCGGCGATGGATTGCCACTTGGCGGCGGAGGCCACGGTGATCCATGCGTTGAGGTTGGCAGCGGCGTTGGGGTGTTGCTTGGCATAGTCGAGGATGCGGCGCTTGGTGATGATTCTCATTCGGAAATCTGTTGTCAAATTAGCAACAAGGGTGGAAGTGGTCAAGGTGAGAGTGCGCGCAATCAGACGGCGACGAGGTGAGGATTCGGATTGGCTTCCTTCATCGGTGCCAGCACGGCTCGGCGATGCTCCTTGTCCGGAACGATGCGGAAGAACTGCCCGCCTTCCTCGCGGGGGTGAAGGTTGAGGTAGTGGCGCTTGATGATCGACTCACTGTTTCCAGCTTGGAGCGCGGCGTCACCAAGCGAGCGATAGGCGGCGACGTGGTAGGAAATGAAGCTGTGCCGGGCCTCGTCGTGGGTGATCTTGAAATGCTTCTTCACGGCAGAGAGCATCCGCCCGAAGTTGCCGCAGGTGAGCGGCGGCGGAAACGCTTCGAGCCACGCGGCGAGGTTGTCGGAAATCGAGACATGCCGCTCGTGGCGGGTCTTAGAGATGTTGGCGGGGATAGTGATGATTCGGGTCTTGAGGTTGATCAGCTCGGCTTCACGGCCCGCCATGCGCCGAATCTCTGCCGGGCGGATGCCGGCGAAGTAGGCGAGTGAGAAATATCGGACCATGGCACCGCCGCGCCAGCGGTGGAGCGCCGAGAAGATTTTCTGCACTCTCGCCAGCTCGGTAGTGATCGGCCTCGCGTTCTGCTCTTCCCTCACTTGCCGGGCGTCATAAGCGCGTACGGTTGCCGCGGGGTTCTCAAACGTGAATGGCCGGTTCGTCGTCTTGTCGGCGGTGGCACTCCACGCGAAGAATCCCTTCAGGTCGTTGAGCGTGTTGTTCCAGAACTTCTTGCTGGCCTTCTTCTGGCCGTCGGCCGACCGCAAACCACGGAGGTATCCTTCCACCTGCTGATGGGTGACTTCATGCGTCCAAGGATTATCCACTGCCTTGATGAACCGCTCGATGCTGGCCTTGAGAGCTTGCTGGGTCCGGGGCCGGAGTCCATCGCGCTCCTTCTCGTCGAGGAAGAGCTTCAGCGCGTCCCTGAGCCGAATCGTGAATTCCGGCGGTCGGTGATGCTTCAGGAAGAACTCCACGGCATCGGCCAAAGTGTAGGCACCGCCCAGCCGGTCGATGGCGGAAACGGCTGCATCATGGTGCTCTTGGGTCAGCGATGAGAGAATCATCCGCTGGTCACGCCCTTTGTTCTCCATCGCCACCTGCTTGATCGCGGCGAAGCTCTTGGCTTTGTCCTCATCCTTGAACTGCTTTCGTTTCCATTTCCCGTTTTCCTGCCAGCCCTGAACCATGAACGCGGTGTAGCCCTTGGAATCGACAAAAGGTCGAACGGTGATCGGAGACGGGGCGTTTTTGTCGGGGAGGATTCTTGTCCGCTTTGGTGGCCTGCTCATGGGTGCAATTCACCGCATTTCAGGGGTAGTTACAAGCACTTATTGCAGGAAGTGACGCAGGCATTTTTGTTAGGCAATGTATTAATAGGCGTGTAGTGCAGGTTCGAGTCCTGTTCCCGGCACTTTTGCAAGATTCACGAATCACCCGGATAAATCACTGGCAAACAGTGATTTACAACGGAAAACGAGGGAGGTTCAGATTGTTGAAAGCGCGTTACGATGCGCTGAAATGCACCGAATTACCGGTTCTATTGACGGCTCGTTGCACGGTGAATTTCTTCTTGAACGGTTTAAAAAGAGGTTCGAGATAGTTTCGGAATCCGATGGAAGGCGATTGGATGAGTTCTGCCGCGCAACGGATGTTTGCACGGTCGCCAGAAGAGGCATGTTGCATTCCCCCCCGCGCCCGGCCGCGTGCGCGATGGACTTGGAGGGCGCGGACGGCCATGGTGGTCGCGTCGCACACGCACGCCCTCCGGGGTGCAAATGCTTAGGAATCCCAACCCGGGGTGGTCGTCGCTATGGCTCCTCGACCCCGGGCTGTCATCTGTAATCCTCTCAGGATAAAGATCTGCGGCTTTCTCATTCTCCAATCCCTATAGGCGTTGGCCATAGCCTGAGGCGAAGGCGGATGGTAAAAGGCCCCGGAAAATTCAAGACGGAGATTGCGGAGCATGGGCGGGGAAACTAAAGATGTGGACCATTTTGTCAAGATTTGCACACTGACCCCATTTTCCGGAGGGTGTAGGACTCGCGGGTGGTGTCTTTGTGAGCGGGCGGGTCGAGATCCAATTCAGGCTCGCCAGGATTTTTCCGAAGGACCACTCTCGGCCCAATGTCTTTCGCCTCTCTCGGCCTCGCTCCCGCCCTCCTGAATGCTGTGGAGGCGGCGGGCTATTCCGTGCCGACGCAAATCCAGCGGGAAGCGATCCCAGCAGTGATCGGGAAAAAGGACGTGTTGGGGATTGCCAAAACCGGCTCGGGGAAAACCGTCGGCTACGTGCTGCCGATCCTGCACAACCTGCAAGCAGCCACCGTGTCCCACTACCGTGAACCCACGGTGCTGGTGCTGGTGCCGACCCGCGAGCTGGCGGACCAAGTCCAGCAAGTTTTCCAGTCCTTCCTCCCCGACCTAACCGAACGACTCACCTGCATGGCGGTGTCCGGCGGGGTTTCCATCAACCCCCAGATGCAAACGGTCGGCAAGGTCAACATCCTGGTGGCCACTCCCGGCCGGCTGTTGGAACTAGTCGGGAAAAACGCCGTGCGGCTTTCGTCCATCGCCACGCTGGTGCTCGATGAGGCGGATAAAATGCTAAACCTCGGCTTCAAGGAAGAGGTGGATCGGATCCTCGCCCTGCTCCCTCGCAAGCGGCAAAATCTGTTATTCTCGGCGACCCTCAGCGCGGATCTGAGTCTCATCCAGCAGTTGATTTTAAAAGATCCGCAGGTGATCGAGATCGCCGCCGGAACGGATGACCGGGATTTGATCCAGCAGTCGGCCTATCTGGTCTCCGAGGACAAGAAGGGTCCCTTGCTGCGCTACCTGATCAAGCACGGGAACTTGCAACAGGTCCTGGTGTTCGCCTCATCCACCACCAAGGCGGATGGCATCGTCCACAAACTGCTCAAAAACCACATCCACGCCGCCGCCGTGCATTCCAAACTCAGCCAGCAGGCAAGGCGCGACACCTTGCGCCAGTTCAAGTCCGGCGAACTGCGGGTGCTCGTCGCCACCGATCTGTTAGCCCGTGGCATTGACATCGAGTTCCTGCCCTGCGTCATCAACTACGAACTCCCCCGCTCGCCCAAGGACTACCTCCACCGCATCGGCAGGACCGGGCGCGCGGAAAATCCCGGCGAGGCCATCTCGCTGGTCAGTCCGTTAGAAATGGACCATTTCCAAGTGATCCAGAAGAAGATGGGCAAACGCGTCAAAATCCTCAGCGGTGATCAGATTGACTTGCAGGGGTGTTGAGCGAAAAAGGCCAACCATCATTGCACACACAACCTGCCCCACTCCAATTCCAGAAATCCTGAACTCATGCGCCCCATGCGGCTCAGTTCCGCGGGTTCCACCAGCCGTTGTTGTCCTTGGGGCCGCAGAAGCCGATGTTAGACACTGCGTTGTCGCCGCCGTAGAAGTTGGTTTCCGCCGGGTCTTGCTGAGGTTCCTCGCTGACATGGCCGTCGCACCAGGCGATGAGGGCGCGGCGGTTGAAACGGAAGTGGACGCTGGGCTGCATGGAGCCGCCAAGTCGCCAACTCGAATACACTTCCCTGAATGGCTCGGCGAAAGCGTACTCTTGAATACCCTCAGCCTTGGCGGCTGCGGTGGTGGCAAACATCAGGGTGCGCGCCGGGTTGTTGACGTTTGCCGGTCGGTTCGGGGTGGTCCAATCCTCAGGCAGCCCGCCGATGTAAGTG
>JANOZJ010000380.1:0-2500 GCA_031429315.1 Akkermansiaceae bacterium | reverse complement strand
CTGACCAGTTGCCCGCGGTCGGTCGTCCACTGGAGTTTCTCGTCGATCTGGCCCTCGATGACATACTCGTTGCCGCGCAGGCTGTTGCCGTTTTCCAGCAACTCGTCCACGCTCAACTTGGCGACCTCGCCAAACGAGGCCGACTTTTTCCCGAGCAGGGATTTCCCGGCGATGACCGCCACCACAATGGCGGCAATGGCACCAATGATGACTCCGGGGTGAATGTGTGAACTAGCGCGGCGTGCCATGGTGGAAGAGGAAATGCTGAAAGGGAGCGGGTTTCAGGGGGAAGATGGCGGGTGAAAGCGAAAAATCGAGAGGAAAGCGCGAGTCCAAAGTTTCAGCATTTCAGCCATTCAGTTTTTCAGCTTCTCCCTAGTCCCACTGCGGCCTGCGGACACCCGCCCATGCGGCGATGAGTGCGACCACGATGTGCGCGCCAAGGGCGTAAAGGCAGGCACTCTGCGCAGAGAGGCTGGTATCGATCACCGATTTCACGGCGTCATGCACTTGGGTTTGCAACGCTTCCACCGAACCGGACCACGCCCAGTAGGCGGAAATGAACGGACGGGTGAAGGCCTCGACACTCTCCGGCAGCGCGAGCACCGCGCCCGACAGTGGGAGCTGGAAACCGACCAGATAGATCGACAGCAGGGACGCCTGCTCGGCCGTGCGCATCAACGAGGAAATCGCCAGGCAGATGGCCGTCATCGACGCGTTGATCAACAGCAGGAAGCCCGCGTGCTGGATGAAATCGCCGCGAAAAGTGCCGAAGAAGTTCACGAAAAACGCCATCCACAGCGATTGCCCGATCACCAGGCACGCGAGGAACGCCACCTTCGACGCTAGGTACGCCGTCGGCCGCAGCCCGCCGAATTTCTCCTTCTCATAGATCGGCCGCTCGCCGGCAATCTCGCGCGCTGAATTGTTAGAACCCATCAGCGACAGCAGCACCACTTGGAACATGATGATGCCGGAAATGGCCGAGCCAACCTTGGCTTGGTCCGAGCGCACGCTCTGCTGCTCCTGGATCTCCGCCGCCAGGTTGGTCTGCCGGGTGTCGGAAAACCTGCGGATATTGCCCGAGGCCTTGTCGCTGAAAATCGTCACCAGAATCGGGAAACAAAGGATGATCGCCAGTTGCAGGAACACCTGGCCGCGGTCGCGGAAGAAGATCCGCCAGCGGCGCGACAACAAGGTCGCGAACTGGCTGAAAAATCCCGGCAGCCGTACGGTTTCGGGCGTGGCCGCGTCTGCTTCCACGGCCACAGGCACATGAAGGGCACCGCTTGAAACTAACAGCGCACGGCTCTTGTCCATCATTTTCTGATAGGACTCGCGGTGTTTTTGCCACGAACTGTGCCAGCGCTCGGACGGTTGGGTCGCCAGCCGCGGATAGACTTCCTCGGTATCGCCGACGGAAAAATAGTGGGTCAACTGCTCCGGCGGCCCGTGGAATGCCACTCGTCCCTCGTGCAACACGAGAATGGAATCATACAACTCCAGATGCGCCAGCGAGTGGGTGACTGATAGAACGATCCGCCCGTCCTTGCGCGACAGATCGTGCAACAAGCGGACGATTTCCCGCTCCGACCGCGGATCGAGACCGGACGTGACTTCATCGCAAAGCAGCAGCTTGGGATCGGAAACGAGCTCCATCGCCAGCCCTAACCGGCGCTTCTGCCCACCGGATAGCACCTTCACCTGCCGGTCGCTGATCGGCCCCAGCCCGGTTTCCTCGAGCACCCGATCGATCCGGTGGTCGAGCTCCGCAGTGCTGCCGCAACGGACCCGCAAGCGCGTGGCGGCTTCGACCGATTCATCCACCGACAGCGGTTCATACGCGATGGAAAACTGCGGCACATAACCAATCTCCGACGGCGACAAATCCCCCTCTTTCGACAAATCCCGCGAATCCCAGAACAACGCCCCGGCCGACTCCGGATTGAGTCCCGCGATGGTCTTCAGCAAGGTCGTTTTGCCGCAACCCGATGGCCCGACGATCGCCATGAAGTGCCCTTTCGGAACGCGGATCGAGACTCGGTCCACCAACGGGATGTCCTCGCCGTCTTTGCGGATGGTGAAACTGACTTCTTGGAGTTCTAGCACGAAATGGATGGGGTCGGAACAATAGCTAACGACGCGCACGCGGCATCTTTATCGCTATCAGGAAAATAAGCCCGCGCTCTAATCGAGCGGCACGATCCGCAGGGTGCCGCCCGCCTTGCGGTGCAGCGAGGATGCGAGCGTCGGGGCGATCGTTCCGGCAGTGGGTTCCACCGGTGCCGCGTCGTTGTCCAAGGCATTTCGCAAGGCCCCTTCCACGAGCTGGCCGCAATGGATTTTCATCGGCGGCAGTGGGCCGAGATCGCCGGTGAGTTCCTGCGCACTGAGCCGCTTCGCTTCATCGACCGTCTTGCCGCGCAGCAACTCGGTGGCCATCGAGGCCACCGCGATCGCCGTCTGGCAGCCGAAGGCTTGGAACGACGCGCGGTCGATC
>JANOZJ010000379.1:0-2695 GCA_031429315.1 Akkermansiaceae bacterium | reverse complement strand
GATTCGATCGTGGTGCATGAAATGCCACCGCAGGTTGCACAGGAAAAGGCGGTGGCATTTCACGCGGCACCTGCTGCTTCTGGTGGCAATGCCCAATCCACCGAGAATCTGAAAGGAGGCATCGACATCGTCGGCGGCAGTGAGTTCCACCTGGACCTCAAGCGATCCGATGAGGCGAAAAAAATGCAATCGTTGCCAGTCACCAGAGGAATGATCAACGATCGGGTAAGCAAGATCGAGGAGAGGCTCAACGCCAAAGCCCCCGATGAAAATCTCGCGAGAAATGAATGGTCCTCGTCGTCTTCTGGTCCCGAGATTCAAAAGCCAAAATCTGCTGCCAGCCAACTTCCTGCAGCCACCGCAACCCCTGCCGCGCCGACCGCGGGCACCGGCAATGACAAATACTTTGCGTTGTCACTCAGTCGCCAATCCGGTCGCAAGGAAAACGCCCGCCAGCTTCAACCCGCGAAGCAACCGACCGTTCCCCAATCCCGCGTGTTCGCCGAAGCGGCCCCAACGACACCTGCGCTCGATGCTCCCTCGGAAATCGAAGTGCTGCCACAGATCGCCACTCGCAGCGGGCTTGGCGGAGACGCTAACGAATTCAGGGACGCCCGCGCGAGGGTCGTGCCGCCATCCGCGCAAACCGCAGCCCCCGAGGCTGAGCCGGAAGCACAGCTTCTCGCGAAGGATTCCGCACCTGCCAAAAAGGAGAAGGAGTCCCGGAGCGAACTCCGATCAGCCAGCTACGGGCTGAGTCTCGGCGATCGCTTCGACACCGATGCCGCAGTCGCCGGAACTTCGGTTGACGGGATTCTTGCGGATCCGAACCAGTTCGCATGGAGTGGCGGGACCAGCGGACTCCGCAGCGGCGACCAGGCGATCAATCGCAACAGCATCGATGCAATCCTCAACAATCCGAATCGTGTTACTGACGGCGCGATAAATGCCAAAGGCATTAAGACCGACTCGGACGCGATGCCTCCGGCCCTGGCAGATCGTGAATCGACTTTCACTGCCGGGCCAGGCCAAGGTACGATCGTTAGCGGAGTGCGCATGCCATTGGGGGATACCGTGGGCAACCTTGCCGAGGGTGGGAAGAAATCGGGAGCCGGAGGTCCGTTAGAAAATGACTCAAGCACGCTTGCTGGCCAGGAAGGCATGGTCCCATCCAATTCCGCCCTGACCGATGAGACCGCGCAAGCCGTCGATCAAGTGCGCCGGAATCTCTACACCGCAGAGGGCAGCTACAACCTGGGCAAATACGACGATGCCAAGAAAGCCTACCAAGACACATTGAAAATTGATCCGTATAACTCCGCCGCCCGCCGGGGATTGGAGCAAGTGGAGGTGGCGAAGAGCGACTATTACCGCGCCGCCTACGACCACACCCGCGCCGAGCTGCTAGGTCAGGTGGATTCCGCTTGGGAACTCAAGGTTCCGGCGGATGGGAAGAAGCAGGAGTTCGAAGGAACCGTGAACTACGGAGCTCCTATTGCCGCTGCGGATACCTTCACCGAAGGAACCGAGCATGAAATTCACACCAGCTATTCTTCCGAATATCGATTCAAAGGCAAGGATCTCAGTGCGCAGGAAGGGCGAAAATCCATTCCCGCTGATCTAGCGGAACTGATGGAGGAAATCCCCGCCGCCGAGAATCCCTACTCCACCTTCTCCCTCAACATCAGCGACGCCTCGTTCCAACTTGCCAAGGCCGCGCTCGCGAAAGGCGAACGCCCCGATCCCGAGAGCATCAAGCCCGAGCAGTTCTACAACGCCGTGGACTACGGCGATCCCGCGCCATCATCTAACGAACCCGTCGCCGCCACCATCGAGCAAGCCGCCCATCCCATCATTCCTGGCAGAAACCTCGTCCGCGTGGCGCTCCGCACCGGTTCTGTTGGACGCAGTGCCGCGCAACCGTTGCGGCTCACGTTGCTGGTCGATCAATCCGGCTCAATGGTCCGCGAGGATCGCCGCGCGTCGATGGAACACGCCCTCGCGCAGCTCAGTGGCCTGCTAACAAAAGCCGACCTCGTGACGGTCATCGGCTTTTCCCGCATCCCGCACCTGCTTGCCGAAGCAAAGTCCGGCGATGAAGCGGGAAAACTCGGCGATCTCATCAATCAAACCGCCAGCGAAGGCGGAACCAACTTGGAAGAAGCGATGAAACTCGGCGCGGACAAAGCCCTGCGTCATCAGCTCGCCGGTGCCCAGAATCGCATCGTCCTCTTCACCGACGGCGCGGCCAACCTCGGCGACGCCAATCCCGCACGCCTCGCCGAGCAGGTGAAATCGCTGCGTCAAAAAGGCATCGCCTTCGACATCGCCGGCATCGGCGCGGACGGCTTGAACGACCGCCTATTGAGCGAACTCGCCCGCAACGGCAATGGCCGCTATTACGTCGTCGGCAGCGAAAACAACGACAGCTTCGCCCGCCAACTAGCTGGTGCCTTCCGCCCCGCCGCCGAGAACGTTAAAGTCCAGGTGAACTTCAACTCGCAGCGCGTCGGGAAATATAAACTCATCGGTTTTGAGAAGGACCGCTTGAAAACCGAGGACTTCCGCAACGACGCCGTGGACGCCGCCGAACTCGCGGCGGAGGAGGCCGGAGTCGCCATCTATCAAGTCGAGCCGCTCGCCGAAGGCACTGGCGAACTCGGCGAAGTCAGCGTGCGCTTCCGCGACGCGGCCA
>JANOZJ010000378.1:0-2956 GCA_031429315.1 Akkermansiaceae bacterium | reverse complement strand
CGGTTTCACCCCGACTCTCAGCGAGGTGCTCACCGGATTCATCGAGTCCCGGAATTTGATCGGCTGGGTCGGTGGGATTTCCCTGCTCGTCTTCAGCTCGTTCGCCTTCCGCGTGTTGGAGGATTCCATCGCCATCATTTTCCACCGCCCACTCCAGCCGCTGAAGCGCAAGTTCTGGGTCTCCGCGCTGATGCCCTACCTGTTCATCCTCATCGTCGCCGGCGGCCTGATAGGAATCACCGCCATCAATGCCATCATCGACGCGCAGGATCAGAAGAACTACAGCTTCCTCGGCATCGACGCACTGCTCCAACAACACCTGAACCACCTCATCTATCTGATCAGCCTGCTCGGACTGGTCCTGCTTTTCTCGCTGTTCTACAAGATCATGCCGGTGGCGAAAGTCTCATTCCGCCGCGCCCTCGCCGGCGGCCTGACCGCCACCATCCTCTGGGAAATCGTCCGCCACCTTCTCGTTTCCTACTATACGAAAATCTCCATGGTCAACGTCCTCTACGGCTCCATGGCCACCATCATCATCGTCCTCCTCACCTTGGAAGCCGTCTCGCTCATCCTGCTGCTAGGAGCTCAGGTCATCGCCGATCTCCAGCGCAGCGCGAACGCCGGTGTCCCTTGGTATGAAGATCCCGACGCCGACCTCACCGTTAAATCCCCGCCAATCCATGAAACCCGTTAGCGACATCCACGTCAGTTCGAATCTCGTCCTCCCCACCCCGCGCGAGCTGCTCGCACAACTGCCTGCCAGCGACAGCGACACGGATTTCATCTTCCAAAGCCGCCGCGCGATTCGGGAAATCATCTTCGGCAACGATCCCCGCCTGCTAATCATCGCCGGGCCTTGCTCCATCCACGACACCGTCGCCGGCCGCGAGTATGCGGAACGCTTCAAGGTGCTAGCAGATCAAGTGAAGGACCACATGCTGCTGGTGATGCGGGTGTATTTCGAAAAGCCCCGCACCACCGTCGGTTGGAAAGGACTCATCATGGATCCGCATCTCGATGGCAGCAACCGGATCGCGGAAGGCCTCCAGGTCGCGCGGCAATTCCTGTTGGACATGATCCGTCTCGGAGTTCCCACCGCCACCGAGTTGCTAGACCCTATCACCCCGCAATACATCGCGGACTTGATCTGTTGGTCGGCCGTCGGCGCGCGCACCACCGAATCCCAAACCCACCGCCAGATGGCCAGCGGACTCTCGATGCCGCTGGGTTTCAAGAACGGCACCTTGGGAAATCTCGAACCCGCGATCAACGCGATCAAAGCCGCCGCCCAGCCACAGACGTTCCTCGGCGTCGGCATGGACGGTCGCGCCTCCGCCGTGACCACCACTGGAAATCCGGATTGCCACATCATCCTGCGCGGCGGCGACGGCGGCTCTAACTACGACGCGCGCAGCGTCGCCGAGACGCGGGAAATACTCGTCAAACATGGCTTGCGGCCGTCCATCATGATCGATGCGAGTCATGGGAATTGTGGCAAGGATCACCAGCGGATGCCCGCCGTGTTTGAGGACATCCTCCGCCAGCGCGCCGCCGGGGACACCTCGATCATCGGCGCTATGTTAGAAAGCCATCTCGTCGGCGGTGCGCAGAAATTCCCGCAGCCGCTCGATCAGTTGGTTTACGGCCAAAGCATCACAGATGCGTGCATGGATTGGGAAACCACCGTCGCGGCGATCACTGTCCGCCGCGAGTGAGTGAATAAGGAGGCGGGACATTTTTGTCCCGCTGGCCAATGGAAAGCGAAGGAACAAGTGCCATCGGCGCCACTCCCTCGCCCCTCATTGGCAAGTGGACGAGACGTCCACTTTCCTTATCGGGCATCGGCGACGGCTTTTTCCTGGGCGAGCTTGGGGTCTTTCCAAGTGGACTGGACGTAAACCTCGCGCAACAACTTGTGCTCGATCTGGCACGGGCTGTGGGCCATGAGGTCGGCTCCCTTGTTGTTTTTTGGGAAGGCGATGACCTCGCGGATACTGTCCTCGCCGGCGACTAACATGGCGATCCGGTCGAGGCCGAGCGCAAGGCCGCCGTGCGGCGGCGCGCCGAAGCGGAAGGCATCGAGAAGATGCCCGAACTTGATCTGTTGTTCCTCGGGACCCACACCCAGCACGCTGAACATTTGCGCCTGGAGATCCTTTTCATGAATCCGGATCGAGCCGCCGCCGAGTTCGTAACCGTTGAGGACCACGTCGTAGGCCACGGCTCTAACATTGGCGTAGTCGCCCGCTTCCAGTTTCGCGATGTCGTCCGGGTGTGGCCGGGTGAACGGGTGGTGGACCGCGCCCCAGTGGCCGGTTTCCTCGTCGTGGGCGAGCAGCGGGAAATCGACGACCCACAGGAAGTTGAATTTCGTGGAGTCCTTGTTGAGTTCCATCATCACGGCGGATTCCGTGCGGACGCGACCGAGGATGGTGCTAACACTTTCCCGCGAGCCGGCGGCGAAGAAGACGATGTCGCCTTCCGCCAGGTCGAGCTTGGCGACGACGGCGGCCTTTTCGGTTTCGGTGAAAATCTTCCAGAGCGGGCTCTTGTATTCGCCGTTCTCCAGCTTGATGAACGCGAGATTCTTTACAGGAAGAACCGCTTGCACGGCGATCTCGTTGAGGCGGTTCATCTGGCCGGTGGTGATCGTGGCGAAGCCCTTGGCGTTGATCGCACTAACCACGCCGCCGCCGTCGATGAAGCTGCGGAAGATCTTGAACTCGGTGGCGGCGAAAACGTCGCCGAGGTCGGTGATTTCCATACCATAACGGGTGTCAGGTTTGTCGGAGCCGTAGATGTCCATCGCGTCCTGATGGGTCATGCGCGGGAACTTTTCCGGCACCTCGATGCCGAGGCCGGCCTTGAACATTGATGCTAACAGGCCTTCGACGAGTTGGATGATGTCATCCTGGTTGACGAAGCTCGCCTCGATGTCGATCTGGGTGAACTC
>JANOZJ010000377.1:0-8545 GCA_031429315.1 Akkermansiaceae bacterium | reverse complement strand
CACATGGCCAAGATCGACACTCTCTTCCGCTACCTGATCGCCACCAAAGGCTCGGACCTTCATTTGTCCGAAGGCCAGATGCCCAAAATCCGCGTCCACGGCGCGGTCACCGTCATCCCCGATCAGGAAGTCCTCCAAGGTGAGATCTTCCACGATCTACTCGCGGAAATCTGCGACCCCAAGGCATTCGCCAAATACCTCGAAGAGGGCGATCTCGACTTCGCCTACGAAATGGACGAGGACTCCCGCTTCCGTTGCAACTATCTGAAGCAACAGAACGGCCTTGCCGCCGTATTCCGGTTGATCCCTACGGAAATCGCCACCCTCGAAAGCCTCGGCGTGCCCAATGTCGTCAAGGAATTCGGCCACATGCGGTCCGGCCTGGTCCTCGTCACCGGTCCCACCGGCTCCGGCAAGTCCACCACCCTCGCCGCGCTGCTGGATTACATCAACATCAACTTCAGCCGCCACATCATCACGGTCGAGGAGCCCATCGAGTTCGTCCACCGCAACAAGAAATCCATCATCACCCAGCGCGAGGTGCCCATCCAGACACCCTCCTTTGCCGACGGCCTACGCGCCGCCCTGCGGGAAGACTCCGACATCGTCCTCGTCGGCGAAATGCGCGACCTTGAAACCATCTCGCTCGCTCTAACCGCTGCGGAAACCGGCCTGCTCGTCTTCGGCACCCTGCACACCAACAACGCCCGCAAAACCGTTGACCGGATCATCGACGTGTTCCCCGCCAACCAGCAGTCGCAGGTCCGCACCATGCTCGCCGCCTCGTTGCGCGGCGTCGTCGCCCAGCTCCTCTGCAAGCGCGTGGACAAACCCGGCCGGACCGCCGTCCATGAAATCATGTTCGCCACCCCCGCCGTGGCCGCCATCATCCGGGAAGGTGCCACCCAAAAACTTTACGACGTCATCACCGGCGGCAAAAACGAAGGCATGCAGTTCATGGACGAATCGATCTGGTCGAAACTCCGCGAAGGCATGATCTCGCCCGAGGAAGCCTACATGAAGGCCATCGACAAAACCCGCTTCAAGAAATTCCTACCAGATAATCTATCCCGTCTCGGCGACGCGTCCGGTGAGAGCCCGATGACCCACTGATGGATTCTGGCGGGGTTGGCCGCCGGAAAATTCAGGAGCATGGATCTTGTGTTCCCTACTTGCTAACAAGCGGTGGCCGGGAACTGTCGGTTAGCTGGGCGGCCTGCTTCGGCACCCGCGTGATCGCCTTCTCCCAAAGTGGCTGCGGGCGTCTCGCCCCAGACCGTGCCCGGAGCGTCTCGCTCCGAGTCCTTCTTCCCGCCGCCACATACACACCCTCCCCATTCTCCGCATACTTCTCCAGCACATGTTCGAAAAGCACCGCATCGCCACGCCAAGCCCGAAGCAAAAGCCGAGCGCAAAAAGCCCGGTCTCAGTCAAACCCAGCTCGCCGCCCTCATCAGCCGCGCCCTCCTCCGCGGCACCGAAAGCAACCCGGAAGCGGTGCTGAAGGCGCAGCATCGGTGACAAAAGTTGTGAATTGGTTTACTCTGACCCCATTCACTGACCCCATTCACTCTGACCCCATTCATTTCGGGCCTCGGCACGGTAATGTTCAGCCGGTTCATTCGTAGTGAGTCCACATCCGGACGACCTTGATTGCGTGTTCCGTGTCATAGACCTGATACACCAAGCGATGTTGGATGTTGATGCGGCGGGAATAGGCTCCAGCCAAATCCCCTGTGAGCTTTTCGTATGGCGGCGGATTCTGCAACGGATTCTTCGCGATGATGTCGAGAAGGCGTTGTGCCTGTGGCCTGAGGTTTGAGGACGCCAGTTTCCTGGCGTCCTTCTGCGCTTGTTTCGTGTAAGTGACCGACCAACTCACCAGCCGGGTTTGGTGGAGGTTTTGGCGAGCGGTTCAGCCATGCCCTTGCGGATTGAGTCGCGCATCCCGGGAATCGAGACCAAGTAAAGCGTCTCTTGGACGCTACGCCAATCATCCTCCGACACGAGAATGGCATTGGAACGCTTGCCGGTGATCTGAATGGGTTCGTGAGAATCAGCGGCCTCATCGAGAAGTTGATAGAGCTTGGAGCGGGCTTGCGTGACGGGTAGTGATTTCATGCGCGAAGCGTCCGTAAAAGCGTGCGGGTTGTCAAGTGGCGTGTAGAATCGCCTAACGACCCCAAGCTCAGCGACTGCGGAGCGCGGCGCGGCGCGGCACATGCGCGGGCGAAGGCGGCGGGGGGCGAAGGTGGTGGGAAGCATGTGCCGTGACGCGCGGAGCAGTTCGCTGCAGCGCATGGTTAGGCCATTCATCCTTGGATTCGGAGATTGAGAATTTCACGGATTTTGATTGTTGCGTCCTTGGCGAGTTGGAGAACGACATAGCCGGACACCTCGCGTGACTCTGAGCCGCCAACATCGTGTGAAAGTAGGCAGGAACCAGTGAACCGAACAATAAGTAAATCGTCGCCGACCCAACCGAAGCAATCGCCGCCAGAATACCGTATCGAGAGTGAAGCGAAATCCTGTCGCTTGGTCGTTAGGTGGGTGCAAATGTCCGGCAACGCCACAGGGCGTAGTTCGCCGTGGCGGGTGGAGAAGACGAAAAGCCGCTCCTCGTCCTCCTTGCCTGGCGCGTAGCACGGAAGAATGAACGCGATAGCAGAGCCATGCTCTGACCATGCAGTAGGAACATCGCCCACCTGCGATTCTGGAGCGAATCACAGTGGGAGAGTGAGCGGCTTGGAGGTTTTTGCTGGGTCGGGGGCAAGAAGACGAATCGTGAGAATACCCTCATGCTCGCGCTGAGCACCATCAAGCTTGGTGCCCGCTGGAAGTTGAAGACGGTCGAGTTCGAGAGCGTAGCCAGCCGGATTCTTTGAGAGGATAATCGGTGGCACGGCTGCGCTCGCGTAATAGGCGAGGAATAGCAGAAGTATCGCAGTTCTCATGGCGCGCGTAGAATGGCCTAACTTCCTATTATACGACTGGCGGGAAATGGAAGTCGTATAGCAAGACCCGCTGGAAGTGCCATTCCACGGGAGTTGGCGGGGGTTTGCTGGTGGATACGGGGCACAACCCAGTCGTATAGCTGGGGGCGGGATCTGGCGAGGAAATTTCTGCAAAAAGTTTATTACAATTCCAGTCGCATAGCAGGGACCGCTGCTATACGACTGGTGGCCTATGAAAAGCGCTGACGTTCTACAGAAGCTCAGTGACATCTGTCGCCTGAAGCGCCGCAGTTATGCGACTGAGAAATCCTATTGCGGGTGGGTGCGGTCGTATATCAAGGAGCTGGCGACGTTTCCAGCGGGGTGGACCAGCGAGGAAAAAGTCAGTGAGTTTCTGACCCGTGAGGCCAAGCGCGGAGTGGCGGCGGCGACTCAAAGCCAGGCACTCAACGCATTGATTTTCCTCTACGGGCAGGTGCTTGGAACGCCACTGGGAAATGTGGATGCGTTGCGGGTCCGCCGCCCGGCGACGGTACGGACGGCGCTCACTGCAGATGAGACCCGGACTTTGATGGCTGGAGTTGAGGACCGCGGCGGCTACCCTACGCGGTTGGTCGTGCAGTTGCTCTATGGTTGCGGGCTGCGGGTGACGGAGCCCTTGGAGCTGCGCGTCAAGGACGAATGAGGGGTCAGAATGAGGGGTCAGGCCTCTCGGATTAACACAACCTATCAAGTGAATGAGGCCTGCACATCGGGCCAGTCCTCGCGGATTAACGTCAGGCTGGTATGGTTGTGTTAGTCAGGTGCTTTCCATGAGTTGCGGGTTGTCATTGCATCTCTGGTTGTCACTTTGTTCACGAGTTTCCGACACGGGATGTCACTTGCCGGGTGGCCGGCTTCACTTGTCCATCAGCCAGCCGCAGGCTTGCTTGGCGTAGTAGGTGAGGATCATATCGGCACCGGCGCGCTTGATGGCGAGGAGCGATTCGAGGACGATGGCGCGTTCGTCGAGCCAACCGCCGACGGCGGCGCTTTTGAGCATGAGATACTCGCCGCTGACCTGATAGGCGGCGATGGGCAGCGTGCTTGTTTCGCTGACCTTGGCGATGACGTCGAGATAGAGGCCGGCGGGTTTGACCATCAGCATGTCGGCGCCCTCGGCCTCGTCGAGCAGGGTTTCGCGGATGGCTTCGCGGGAGTTCGCGGGGTCCATCTGATAGGTTTTCTTGTCGCCCTCCTTGGGCGCGGAATCCAGCGCGCCGCGGAACGGGCCGTAGAACGCGGAGGCGTATTTCGCGGTGTAGCTGAGGATGGAAACCTTGGTGAAGCCATCGTCGTCGAGCGTCTCGCGGATGGCGGCGACGCGGCCGTCCATCATGTCGGACGGGGCAACGATGTCGGCTCCGGCGCGGGCGTGACAGAGCGCTTGCTGGCAAAGGACGGCAACGGTTTCATCGTTGAGGATTTCCAAGTCCCCTCGCCCGTCGCGGTGGACGATGCCGTCGTGGCCGTGCGAGTTGTAGGGATCAAGCGCGACATCGGTGATGACGCAGAGCGTGGGATGCGCGGCCTTAAGTGCGCGGATGGCGCGGGGGACAAGGCCGTCGTCGTTAGAGGCTTCCCCGGCGAGCGGGGATTTGAGGGCTTCCTCGATTTTAGGGAACAACACGACCGCCGGAATGCCGAGCGCGTGAGCTTCCCCGGCCTCCCTAACAAGACTCGCCAGCGACCATCGCGTCACGCCAGGCATCGAAGCGATCGGCGTGTCCTCCGCATCCTCGTGGAAGAACATCGGCAAGATGAAATTCGCGGGCGTCAGCGTGGTTTCACGGATCATCGAGCGGATCGCGGGCGTGCGGCGGTTGCGGCGGGGACGGTGCATGGGAAGAGGATGGTTGATGGTTGATGGTTTGGAGAAAGCAGATGAAGAGTCGATTTCTGACCATCAACTCTCAACCATCAACTCCCCCGCGATGGCGATCGCATTGGCGGCGGCGTATTCGCGGGCGTGGGTGAGGCTGATCTGAATCTCGGTGATGCCGTTCTGGCGGGCGAACCCGGCGGCGCTGCCTTGGAGCAGAAGCTTGGGTGCCCCCGCCGGATCGCGGGTGATTTCGAGGTCGAGCCATCCGGCTTGGCCGCCAATGCCGGTGCCGAGCGCTTTGGAAACCGCTTCTTTCGCGGCGAAGCGGGCGGCGTAGTGGAGCGCGGGCTTGTTTTGAAGCTCGCAGTAGGCGCGTTCCGCCGCGGTGAACAATTTCGCGAGAAACGGCTCGCCATGGCGCTCGATGGCGGAGGCGATCCGATCCACCTCAACCACGTCGATGCCGATGCCGAAGATACGCATGATCAGACGGAATAGGCTGCCATGAGATCCTTCATTTCGCGCACCGCGGCGGTCAGGCCGACGCGGGTGGCGCGGGCGACGATGCTGTGGCCGATGTTGAGTTCCGCCAGGTGGGGAATCGTTAGAATCTGTTGGATGTTGGTGTAGTTGATGCCGTGTCCGGCGTTCACCTGGAGGCTAAGGTGGCCTTCCTTGGCGGCGGCGATGAGGCGGTCGAGTTCGGCTTGCACGGCATCACCGGTGGCATTGGCGAAGGCGCCAGTGTGGAGTTCGATCATGTCGGCGCAGGCCTCGCCGGCGGCTTCGACTTGTTTGAGATCCGGGTCGATGAAAACGCTGACGCGGATGCCGGCATCCTGGAGGCGGGCAATGACCATGCGGGTTTTATCAAAACTGGCGAGCACGTTGAGGCCGCCTTCGGTGGTGATTTCCATGCGGTTTTCAGGCACCAGGCAGACGAACTCGGGCTTCAGTTTCAGGGCGATGCCGACCATTTCCTCGGTCACGCCCATTTCGAGATTCAAGGGCACTTTGACCTCCGCGCGGAGCCGATAGGCATCGGCTTCCTGCATGTGGCGGCGGTCGCCGCGGATGTGAATGGTGAGCGAATCCGCGCCGCCGGCCAGGGCGTCATGGCCGGCTTGGACCGGGCACGGCTCGGCGTTGGGCGAGGCCGGATCTTTTGCGTAGCGGGCCTGACGCAGGGTGGCGATGTGGTCGATGTTGACTCCAAGAAGCAAAGGCATGGCTGGAAATAGCGGGAGGAAAGGCATACGGCAAGACTCACTTCCACGGGCAAATCAAGGCGGCGAGAGCAGCGTGAACGGCCACCACGGCAGATTGCGGAGAATCCAAAAGCCGATGACAAGCCACACGATCCCCCAAGCGCCGACGGCACCGACACTCAGGCGGCATGGCAGCGGCTTTCTGCGGATCCAGCCGAGCGTTTCGATCCCGACACCGACGCACGCCAGCGGCAGCAGAACCATCCCGAGCGGATTGAAACGGAAGGCCTCCCCGAACCGGCCATGCAGGGTCGCGTGGGCGGCCCGGGTCATGCCACAGCCGGGACAGTTCAAGCCGGTTAGATGGTGGAACAGACAGCCGGGAAGCCACGACTGCCCGAACGGCCCCCGCTGATAGAGTTGCAATGCGGCAACGGCCGCAGCGATCAAGCCGAACGTCAGCCACCATGCCCGCTGCCGGTGCATTTGAAATCAGTCCGTTGGTGGTGTTAGAAACCCCATCGCCAGCGACAAGATCACTTGAGTTCCGCGACCCTCGCTGCGGCCAGCCAGTCGCTCATGCCGTCCCGCCACACCAAATCCGCCGCGGAGATTTCACCGGAGCCAAGTTTCGCACGGAGTTCACTCTCCTCGACCGGGCCGAGCTGAGTGCCGTTTTTCGAGTAATACCATTGCATGTTCGGTTAGGGCTGGCGGTTTATCAGAGTCTGCTGAATGAGACCATCATCACGATGAAAGAGAGCAACATCAAAACCGCAAGGTAGCCGCAAACCAAGCCGCCAAGCGCCATGCCACGACCGACCATCGGCGTGGGCGAGTTTGCAATTTGGCTCATCGCCAGATGGCCGCAAATCACCGCCGGAATTCCGGGAATCAGCATGCAAGTCGCCAAGCCGACGATCCCACACACCAGACTGGTGATCGCCAGGCCCGAGGTGGCCGGATGCATCATCCCGGGACCGGCGAACTGAGGTGGCGTGGTTAGATAAATGCCGCCCTCCGCGCGAAGTTGGTCGAGCGTCAGCCAGCGCGGCATGCCCTCGCGCCAAAGCAAGGTCGCCGGGCCGATCTGCCCGGATGCGACGAGAGAGTGCAGCCCGGCGTCCTCTATGGGGCCCGCTTGCTGTCCGTTTTCCCCGTAGAACCATTGTGCCATCGCCGCGCCAGCATCCGGGCCAAAAGCATTCCTGGCAACCCTCAAATCGGCGAACGCGTTTCGCCGCTCCTTGAGGTTTTCGTCACGCACCCGTGCGGCTTCACTACGGAAGTGAAGATTTGCAGGGCGGTGATTATTTCCACGTCGCGTGGGTGAGCCGCCAGCCGTCTTTTTCCTTTTGCCAGTCGAAGGAGACCTCGTAAGTCCCGTCCGCCGGGCGGTAGTTCGGCAGGACGACGAGGCCGATCAATGTTAGAGTCACCGTGGCCTTGTCGCCGTTGACGGTGACGGAGCGGAAGTCTTGCAGCTCGAAGCGGGTTTCCTTGGCTTGGTTGCAGAGCCAGGAGTAGGCGGATTCAAGCTCGTCGCGTTGGAACGAGCCGTTGGCTTCCTTGATGGTCAGGGTGTCGAGTTGGATCTGTTCGGCGAGCAGGGCGTTGAGTGAATAGGCTCCCATCTGGCGACCGACCTTACCGGTGCCGCTGTCGAGGGTGAGCGTGGTGAGCAGCGATTGGGTCCGGCGCTTCAGAACTTGGGTGTCGGAAAACCACCAGGCACCGAGGCCGGCGAGGATGGCGATGAGGACGATGGCGATGGCGAGGCGTTTCATGTGGCGGCGGGCTGTTGGCTAGGGTCGTAGAAAATCCGGATGTCCGCCTTGTCGGTGCCTAGCAGTTGCTGGGCGCGCTTGAGCGCGGCGCGGGTCGAGAGGTTCGGGTTGCGCGGGTTGGTTAGAAAGATATTGCTCTCGCCGGCCCGGCGGTCGCAGCCGTCTTGCAGGGTGATGAGGATCCCGGATTTCTTGAGCACCCGATAGACTTCACGGGTCGCGCCGGAAACGATCAGATGCAGGCCTTTTTCCCGCATGAAAAGGATCAGATCCTCCAGCGCCATCACGCTGGTCGCGTCGAGATGGCGGGCGTTTTTTAACCGCAGGATGATCACCTGGATCGCCGGGTCCGAGACCGTCCGCTGGATCTGGGTGCGGAAAAGTTCCGCCGCACCGAAAAACAAATCGCCCTCGACGTGGACGATCGAGATCGCCGGGATCGGGCGCTGGCGCTTCTCGCCCATTTCCCGCAGTTCGCCCTTCTCGCTGAACTCATACTCGATCAGATAGGGTCGGCTCGCCTTGCGCAGGAAGAGCATGATGGAAATGGCGACACCGATGAAAATCGCTACGTGCAGGGGCGCTAACAGGGTCGCGACGAAGGTGATCACCAGCACCGCCGCATCGTCGGTGGTCGAGCGCAGGCAGATCCGGATGTGGCGGAGGTTGAACAGTGAAAACGACAGGGCGATCACCAGCGCCGCGAGCCCGGCCTTGGGCACGTAGTCGATC
>JANOZJ010000376.1:0-4119 GCA_031429315.1 Akkermansiaceae bacterium | reverse complement strand
CTTGGTTACGCAAGCCGCCGTTATGCCAATCGCTACCCCCGCGCAATATCGCGCCATGCTCGACGCCGCCCAAAAGGGTGGCTACGCCTACCCCGCCATCAACGTCACCTCGCTGCCCACCATCAACGGTGCGCTGCGTGCCTTTTCCGAAGCGAAATCCGACGGGATCATCCAGGTTTCCACCGGCGGCGGCGAGTTCGCATCCGGCACCGCCGTCAAGGACGCCGCCTTCGGGGCCATCGTCCTGGCAGAAGCCTGCCACCTCCTGGCGGAGAAGCACAACGTCCTCATCGCCCTCCACACCGACCACTGCCATCCGGCCAAGGTCGATGGTTTCCTCAAGCCGCTGCTAGAAGCCTCCCGCAAGCGCATCGCCGAGGGCAAGGGTCCTTTGTTCCAGTCCCACATGTTCGACGGCTCCGTCGTTGAGCTGAAGGAAAACCTCGAAATCTCCAAAGCGCTACTCAAGGAGTGCGCCGAGCTCGGCATCATCCTCGAAGTCGAAGCCGGCTGCGTCGGTGGCGAAGAAGACGGCCACGACACTTCCGGCCTGCCTATCGAAAAACTCTACACCACTCCCGAGGACATGGTGGAAGTGTACGAAGCGCTCCAACCGTTAGGCAAATTCCTGTTCGCCGCCACCTTCGGCAACGTTCACGGCGCCTACAAGCCCGGCGCGGTGAAACTCAAACCATCCATCCTCCGCGACGGCCAGAAGGCGGTCATGGACAAGCACGGCGCGGCTGCGGAAATGGACCTCGTCTTCCACGGCGGTTCCGGCACTTCCGAGAGCGACCTCCGCGAGACCCTCGACTACGGCGTCGTCAAAATGAACATCGACACCGACACCCAATACGCCTTCACCCGCCCGATCGCCGCCCACATGTGCCAGAACATCGAGGGCGTCCTCAAGATCGACGGCGAAGTCGGCGACAAGAAACACTACGACCCGCGCTCCTACCTCAAGAAGGGCGAACTCAGTCTCTGCGAGCGCATGAAAGAGGCCTGTGACGACCTCCGCTCGACCGGCCAGACCATCTTCGGCAAAGTCTGATCCGGGAGTTTCAAACTTCCTCTCATTCCAAGGCGGACCTCTAACCGGGTCCGCCTTTTTGATTGGCGTAGCCAAAGCGCTGTCACTTTGGAAATACGTCTCATGGATCCTATATCAGATCGGCATAGTCCAGCAGTCCCTGTTTCCCGCCTTCTCTGCCGAAGCCGGATTCCTTGTAGCCGCCGAAGGGCGACGCTGGGTCGAATTTGTTAAAAGTGTTGGCCCAGACGACGCCGGCCTTGAGCTCGGTGGACATTTTCAAAATGCGCGAGCCCTTATCGGTCCAGACGCCGGCGCTGAGGCCATAGCGGGTGTTGTTGGCTTTCTCGATGGCTTCCTCTGGCGTGCGGAAAGTGAGAATGGCAAGCACCGGGCCGAAGATTTCCTCGCGGGCGACTCGGTGGCTTTGCGAGACGTTGGAAAACAGGGTGGGGGGGAAGTAGTAGCCTTTTTCGGGCAGCCCGCACGCTGGCTGATAGATCTCCGCGCCCTCGGTGACTCCCGAGGCGACAAGTTCAGTGATGCGGTCGAGCTGGGCCTTCGAGTTGATGGCACCGATGTCGGTGTTTTTGTCGAGCGGATCGCCGGTGCGGAGGGTTTTGAGGCGGACCTTGAGTTTTGCCAGAACTTGGGTGGCGATGGATTCCTGGACTAACAAACGCGATCCGGCGCAGCAGACATGGCCTTGGTTGAAAAAGATGCCGTTGACGATGCCTTCGACGGCCTGGTCGAGCGGCGCGTCCTCGAAGACGATGTTAGCCGCCTTGCCGCCGAGTTCGAGGGTGAGTCGTTTGCCGGTGCCGGCGAGCGCGCGCTGGATGGCTTTGCCGACTGGGGTGGAGCCGGTGAAGGCGATTTTCGCGGCAAGCGGGTGATTGACGACGGCAGCCCCGGTGTCACCGGCGCCGGTGACGAAGTTCACGACGCCGGGTGGCAGCCCCGCGTCCTGCAAAATGGAGGCGAATTTGAGCGCGGTGATGGAGGTGGTTTCCGCCGGCTTGAGGACCACGGTGTTGCCGGTGGCGAGGGCCGGGGCGATTTTCCACGCGAGCATCAGCAGCGGGAAATTCCACGGGATGACCTGGCCGATCACGCCTAACGGTTCGAGCGTGCGGCCGGGAGTGACGTAGCCGAGTTTGTCCGCCCAGCCGGCGTGATAGAAGAAATGCGCGGCCGCCATCGGCACGTCGAAATCGCGGGATTCTTTGATCGGCTTGCCGCCGTCGAGGGTCTCGGCGACGGCGAATTCACGGGCGCGATCTTGGAGCAGCCGGGCGATGCGGAAGAGGTGTTTCGCGCGCGCGGTGCCGGGGAGTTTGCTCCACGACTTGAAGGCGGCGGCTGCTGCCTGATAGGCGGCATCGACATCCGCAGCTCCGGCGAGCGCGATTTCCGCGAGCTTCTCCTCGTTGCGCGGGCTGATAGAGTCGAAGTATTTCCTGGTCTTGGGCGCGACGAATTTGCCGTTGATGAACAGGCCGTAGCGTTCGTCGATGAACGCCTTGGCGGTTTCCGGCGCGGGATCGTATTCCCAGAGGTCGCCGAAAAGGAGTTCGCGGGCGGCGGGGCGGGTGGGTTTCCTGGCTGGCATGGATGTATAGGTCGTATGGGTCTTATAGGACCTGCTTCAGTAGGCTGAGGAGGATTCGCTGAAGGTGTATGGCGCCTGATAGGCTCCGGTTTTTTCCTTCACGAGTTGGCGGACGAGGTCGTTGAGCAGGGCGGAGGCGCCGAAGCGGTAACGGGTGTTAGTGAGCCAGCCGTCGCCGAGCGTTTCCTTCACCGCGACGAGGAAATGGAGCGCTTGCTTGGCGGTGCGGATACCGCCGGCGGGCTTCATGGCGATCTCGACACCGGTCTCGAAGTAGTGGTCGCGGATGGCTTCGAGCATGACCTGGTTGTTGCCGAGGGTGGCATTCAGGTTGGTTTTTCCGGTGGAGGTCTTGATGAAGTCGCCGGGGCGCAAGACGCGCATCGCCAGAAAGGATGCGGCGCGGATGTTGTCATAGGTTTCGAGTTCACTGGTCTCGAGGATGACCTTGAGCGTGCAGTCCCCGCAGGCTTCTAACACGGCGGCGATTTCGTCTTGGACCAGCGCGATTTCCCCGGCGAGGAACGCGCCGCGGTTGATGACCATGTCGATTTCATCCGCGCCGTCGGAAACGGCGGCGCGGACTTCGGCGAGGCGGGTTTTGAGCGGGGCTTGGCCGGAAGGAAACGCGGTCGCGACCGAGGCGATCTTCACCGAGGTGCCTTTCACATGCCTGGCCGCGTGCTTCACCATTGCCGGATAGACGCAAACGGCGGCGGTCGCGGGGATCTCCGGATCGTCGTGCGGATGGAGCGCTTTCTGGCAGAGCGAGGCGACCTTGCCTGGGGTGTCCTTGCCTTCGAGCGTGGTTAGATCGACCATCGTCGTCGCCAGTTTCAGTCCGAAGACCTTGGCGTTCCTCTTGATGCTGCGGGTGCCGTATTTGGCGACGCGCTCTTCAATGCCCACCTGATCGACGGTGCCGACATCGTCGATAAGCCGGCGTAAGGCTTGGGAATTCTGCGTGGCCATCGGCCGCAGGCTCATGCGAAAGGAACCGGCTGCCAAGGTTCAAGTTGGAATCCACTGAAAAATTGCTTGGCGGTGAAGCGGGAATTGTGCAGTTAAATCCATTAGATCCAATCCCCTATCGGCCATGTTTAAACAATTCAAAGAGTTTGCGCTTAAAGGAAACCTCATCGACATGGCCGTGGCCTTTGTGATGGGGGCTGCATTTGTCAAACTGTCCACCGCATTCATCGACGATCTCATCATGCCTCTGGTTGGCAAACTGTCGGGCGGGATGGATTACACGAACAAGTTCATCGCGTTGTCGGACAAGGTCACCGCACTCAACCTGGTCGATGCGAAGAAGCAGGGAGCCGTGATCGCATACGGGAATTTTATCACCATCGGCATCAATTTTCTCATCGTGGCATTCGTGATGTTTCTGGTCGTCAACGCGATCAACAAGGCCAAGAAACTCACGGAGAAAGAAGCGGCGGCGGCACCGCCACCGGAACCGGGCAACGAG
>JANOZJ010000375.1:0-3944 GCA_031429315.1 Akkermansiaceae bacterium | reverse complement strand
CGACGCTTTGTCTCTCGGTCGCCCTCCGTCGTGGCGACGGGCGGAACCTATTCCGCCCCCGCGACGCCGGTCAATCCATTTTGTGGTGTTTTTAAGAAGTTTTTTAATTCAATCCGCAAGTCGTTTAAAGTGAATGATTTTTTGCTATTCAACGATCATCGGACGGTCGCTTTGAGAGCGCGAAGACTGCGAGCAATCGGTCAGGGCGCGGTCGTTTACGTGTTTGGCCTTGGAAGATCCGACTTTCCAGCGGATGCTGCCGCCGATGCAAACCCTTGTCCGCGTTGAGCCGATTGCTCTTCTACCAACCCAGGCAGGATGCGCCGTATTCCTTGGAGACGGGAATAAAACCATCGTGTTTTACATCGACCCCGGAGTGGGAGCGTCCATCAATGCCTCTTTGAGCGGCCAGCTTCCACCGCGACCGCTGACCCACGACTTGTATTTGCTGACGCTTCAAACCTTCGGTGCGAAGGTTTTGCGGGCGGTGATCGTGCGGATGGAGCAGGAGATTTATTACGCGCGACTGATTGTCGAGGCGGAGAACGAAATCATGGAGCGAAAAATCGTCGAGCTTGACGCGCGGCCATCGGATTGCCTGGCGCTGGTGGTGCGCTGCGGGGCTCCGTTTTATGTCGTTAAAGAGCTCTGGGACACGCTGGATGACATGACCGGGGTGCTTCGCGAGATGCGCGAAAGTGGTGGGGCTGACGAAGGCGACGCGCCGGACTTGGGCATCCTGTGAATTTCCGCGAATCGCAGCTTGCGGCGCTGGGAAGCAGTTTTAGGATCTCGAACCATCATGAATCTATCCGCCCCCACCCTCCCCGAATACTTCCGCGAAGATATATTGCTGCACCCGGAAAACCGCGAGTTTCCGCCGTTCGACCTAGTCCGGCTTCTCGGCACCGTCTTCGCGCCGACCGAAGGCTGCCGGGTTTGTATCCTGATTGACTTCGACGAACCGGAACAACTCATCAAGGATTATGCATTCCTGAGGCAACCGGGCTTTCCGGTTCAGAAGAACGCCCACCGGCATTTCTATCTGGGCCTTCAAGATGGGGCGCTCGACGAGCTCCGCCTGTCAGGCGGCGAGATGTTCGCCTACCGCTGCACCCATGGCTCCAATCTCGATCTAGCGGACGAGGTGTGGGACACCATGGGCAAGCTCCTCTCGCTGGATGCGGACATCTATCCGAACTACGATCTGATTCTTTGCATTTCCACTTTCTCGGCGACCGCCCCACTGACGGCCAAGTGCAGGCAATACGGCTTCCGCGGTGCCACGCTTCACGGCCTCAACGAGGTGATTCTCAACTCGGGTCTAGCAGTGGACTATCACGAAGTATCCGGCGACGCCGAGCGCCTGCGCCGGGCGCTGACGAAGGCGGACTCGATTGAAATCGACTTCGCCCTGGAGGACGGTCGCGTTCTAACGGCATGGCTCGGGCTCGGCGGCCAGGAAGCCCAGAAGTCGCACGGCCTGTGTGTCGGCAGGAGTCCGGACATCGCGAATCTTCCGGCGGGAGAGGTTTATTTCGTGCCTCAAGATGCCCGTGGCCAGTTCCCGATGAAATACGAGGATGGCACGCTCGGGGTGCTGGAGGTCGAAAACCGCTGCATCATCCGCTCGACGCTCATCCAGGGCGATCAAGCGACGATCGATGCCCACAACTCCCGGCTGGCGGATGATCCGATGACCGGGACGCTCGGCGAGCTGGGCTTCGGCACGCAGGTGCTTCCCGTTTCGGGTGCGGACATTCAGGATGAAAAGGTTCTCGGCACTTGCCATCTGGCAACCGGCCGCGACGACCATCTCGGCGGGGACATTTTGCCAAGCATGTTCAAGAAACATGAGAACTCGACGCACGACGACATCCTCTTCGCGCCACACAAGACGCCGAATTTCAACATCAGCCAGGTGCGAATGACGCGTGGTGCGCAAAACGAGATCCTCATCGAGAACTTCCGGCCCTCCCGTTATTTGATCGACGCGCTTGCTTTTGACAGGTGAACAGTTGACATTCCAAAGCCTTAGATTTCACTCACCCCAATATGAACTATCACATCACCCCGCTGGCTTTAGTTTCGCTCGCCGCATGCGCCTTCGCCGCCGAAGCACCGGCGACGCGCTCCCTGTTCAATGGCAAGGATCTCAGTGGTTGGACCGGGGACGGCTATGTGGTGGAGGATGGGGCCATCGTCTGCACGCCCAAGGGGAGAGTCCTGATGACGGAGCAGATATTTTCGAACTATATCCTGGAGTTCGATTTCAAGCTTCCGCTGGGTGGCAACAACGGACTTGGCATTCATTATCCGGGGACCGGCGATGGGGCTTATACCGGAATGGAGATTCAGGTTCTCGACAACTCGGATCCGAAATACGCCGGGCTGAAAGACTATCAGTTCAACGGCTCTCTCTACACGCTGGCCCCGGCGAAGAAGAGCGGCCTCAAGCCCGTCGGCGAGTGGAACCATGAACGGGTGAGCGTGACTGGCTCCGGCCTGATGGTTGAACTCAACGGCGAAGTCATCCTCCGTGCGAACCTGGACGATCTGAGCGCCCGCAATCCAAAGCATGAGGGAGCGAAGCGACGTGCCGGACACCTTGCGTGGTTAGGACATGGCGACCGCGTGGCATTCAGGAACATTCAGATCCTGGAAACCCCGCCGCCGGCCAACACGGAAGGCGTAATGGCCGCCGGTTTCACGCGGTTGTTCAACGGGACGAACCTCGACGGCTGGAAGCATGGTAACAGCCCGGAATGGACCGCATCCAACGGCATTCTCAAACACAGCGGCCGCCCCGGCGAGCCTTCCGATCTCTGGACCGAGAAGCAATGCGGCGACGTCACCCTCGTCTGTGACTGGCGCTGGAGCGGCCACGGGCCGATGAAAACGCAACCGGTCGTGCTGCCGGATGGCTCTAACAAAATTGGCGGAAACGGGCAACCCGAGCGCGTCGAGATCGAGGAACTCGACAGCGGAATCTATCTGCGAGGCAATACCACCAGCCAGGTGAACCTGTGGAACTGGACCGTCGGCTCCGGTGAAGTCTATGGCTACCGCACCAACCCGGCGATGTCCGCCGAGGTGCGTGCGCAGGTCACCCCGAAAGTGAAAGCCGACCGCCCGGTGGGCGAGTGGAACCGGACCATGGTCACGATCAAGGGCGACCGGCTAACCGTTTCGCTCAACGGCCGCGTGGTGATCGACAACGCCCAGCTCCCGGGAGTCCCGGCGACCGGAGCGATCGGCCTCCAGCATCATGGCTCGGCGATCGACTTCGCGAATCTCTGGATCAAGGAACTCTAACTGTTTAATTGTTCCGGGATTTCCACCCTTCCGCGTTCGCGTTATTTCATTGCTGCGGAATCCTGGTAGGGTCGTGACTCTCCCCCCCCAAAAAAATGACCAACAACAACTCCCCCCGGGTTGTGTGGCTCCGCGGTTTGACATTGCTCGAACTGTCGGTCGTCATCACGATCCTGCTCCTCCTGGTTTCACTTCTATTCATCGGCTCGCGAGCCTGGAGGCGTGGCAGCGACCGCTCCACCTGTGTGATGACGCTGCGAAACATGCAGGTCGCGACGCGCTCCTATCAGAACATTTACGGCTTCACCGAAGGTGGCAAGCCAAACGCCGAAAACGGCACCCAGGACATCGCCGAGCACCTGCTCTCGAAAGGCTACATCGAGACGAATCTCTACAAGCATGCCCACGGCCAGGCACCATGCCCGGCAGGGGGCGGCTACACCTGCCCGGTGCCGGACGTTTTCCCGGAAGCGGGCCAGCTCTACATGGAGTGCTCGCTTTCCGGCTCGGACGAACACACGCCGAAGTCCCACGCGGATTGGTAATTGCCTGCTTGGCAGCGGCCTAAATCCGGGTGAAGGATGGGCCGTCACGATGAACTACCGCGAGGCAATTGACTGGCTGTTTGC
>JANOZJ010000374.1:0-11191 GCA_031429315.1 Akkermansiaceae bacterium | reverse complement strand
TCCACCAGCTTCCGGCGCTCCGGCAGCGGCGGTGGCGCTGGAGTTTCAGACGCGGCCTCGCGCTTGCGCAGCCATTCCACCACGCCGGGATCGATCTCGATCCGCGGCTCTGCCACCTTCTCCCGCTCCAAAACGGGTGGCTCCGCAGGCGGCGCTTGCGAAGCGGGCGCGCCTCCGCGCGTGAACTCGCGCAATTCGTTCTCCAGCGATTTGATCCGCCCGAGCAGCGCCTTCATCTGGTCGCGGGCTTCCCTCGCCTCGCGTTGGGCGTTTCCCGCCTTCACCAGCGTGGCGATCGGCCCGATCAACAACCAAAGTCCGAACAAAACTAGCAGAATAACGATTCCTTCCATGGCGATGGCAAAACCCTAACCATCGCCCCGCCGGCTGGCGATTTGAATCTCCACAGCGACCGAGCCGTCGCTTCCCCCGGACACGCAATATGCTGTTGCACTCGGGAAGTCGGTTTCCTAAATTCCGCGCTTCGCTTCCCACCGTATCCCCATGAAACCTGCCAACCTGATTTTCGCCACCGCCGCCACCCTGCTCGGCCTGCTCTCGCTCCCGTCCTGCAAATCCAAAGGCGGCGACACCATCAATATCGGGGAGGTGGCGGCGATGACGGGCGGCACGGCGACGTTCGGCCAGTCCTCGCACAACGGCACCCAGATGGCCGTGGACGAGATCAACGCGGCGGGCGGGTTGCTCGGCAAACATGTCAAGCTTTTCACCGAGGACGACCAATCGAAGCAAGGCGAGGCGGGCATCGTGGCGAAAAAGCTGATTTCCCGGTCGAAGGTGATCGCGTTGCTCGGCGAGGTTGCTTCTGGGCGGTCGCTGGAAATGGCTCCCATCGCGCAAACGGCCGGCGTGCCGATGATTTCACCGGCCTCGACCAATCCGAAGGTCACGCAGGCGGGCGATTACGTTTTCCGGGTCTGCTTCATCGATCCGTTCCAAGGCACGGTGATGTCGAAATTCGCGCTCTCGAAGGGCTGGAAAAAAGTGGCGATCCTGACGGACAGCAAGCAGGACTACAGCGTCGGCCTGACGGAGTTCTTCAAAAAACACTTCGCCGCGAACGGCGGGACGATCACCGGCGAGCAAAGCTACGGCTCCGGTGACAAGGATTTCAAGGCCCAGCTCACCGCGATCAAGGGCGGCGCGCCCGACGCGATTTTCGCCTCCGGCTACTACAATGAGGCGGCGCTCATCGCGGTGCAAGCCCGCGAACTCGGCATCAGCGTCCCGATTCTGGGCGGCGATGGCTGGGACTCGCCCTCGCTCATCGAGGTCGGTGGCAAAGCGATGGAAGGCTGCTTTTTCTCCAACCATTTCTCAAACGAGGACCAGTCCCCGGCGATCCAGAAATTCGTGAAGGACTACCAAACCAAGCACGGTGCGAAGCCGGACGCGATGGCCGCTCTCGGTTACGATTCAGCCAACATTCTCTTCGATGCGATCAAGCGCGCGAACTCCGTGGAGGGCGCGGCCCTCCGCAGTGCCATCGCCACCACCAAGAACTACGCCGGCATCACCGGTAGCATCACGCTGGACGCGGAGCGCAATGCCTCGAAGCCGGCGGTGATCCTGGCGGTCAAGAACGGCAAGGTGGTTTACACGGAAACGATCGCTCCCTGAACGACGGGAACGGTTCCGCCAAACTCCCAACCCCGCCTTCACTTCCTTGGAGCAGTTTTTTCAGCAACTCCTCAATGGCCTGTTCCAAGGCTCGATCTATGCCTTGATCGCGCTGGGTTACACGATGGTTTACGGGGTGCTTCGTTTCATCAACTTCGCCCACGGGGACGTCTTCATGTTAGGGGCGTTCAGCGCCTTCGGAATTCATAAATGGCTCGGGCCATCCTTGGCCGCCATGCCGTGGCCGCTGGCGCTGGCGATCACGCTGATCATCGCGATGGTGGCGTGCGCGGCCTTCGGGATCATCATTGAGCTGTTGGCCTATCGACCGTTGAGGAGCCGGCCCCGACTGAATGTGCTGATCACGGCCATTGGCGTTTCCTTGTTCATCGAATACACCGGGCAGCTCGTGTTCGGCGCGACGCAGCGGCCCTTCCCCGATCTGATTCCGCGGACTGCCATCGCCCACACCGGCGGTCTAACCATCTCGATCGCGCAGGTGGTGGTGCTGGCGATCACGGTCGCGCTGCTCGTCGGCCTTCGGTTCATTGTGATGAAAACGCGGATGGGTTTGGCAATGCGGGCGCTCTCGCTGAATCCCACCGCCGCGACTCTGATGGGCGTGAACAACAGCGTGGTCATTTCCTTCACGTTCGGTCTCGGCTCCGCGCTCGCGGCGGCGGGCGGTATCCTCTACGCGTCGCTCTATCCGAGCATCGAGCCCTTCATGGGAGTCCAGCCGGGGTTGAAAGCCTTCGTGGCGGCCGTGCTGGGAGGCATCGGAAATATTCCGGGTGCAGCGCTCGGCGGACTGATCCTTGGCATCTCCGAAACGCTGGTGAAGGGATACAGCCAGGAGTTTGGCATCCCATCGGGTTACTCGGAAGCGGTCGCTTTCGTGATCCTGATTCTCATCCTGATTTTCAAACCTTCGGGCCTGCTCGGCAAAGTGGAGCGCGAAAAAGTCTAACCACATGAAGCGCTACTCCGCCCAAATCGCTTTGATCGTCGCCGTCGCTGTTAGCCTGGGGATTTCCCTGCTGTCGGATTCCATCGACGCCTACTATCTGGACATCGCGCTCAATGTCGGCATCAACATCATTTTGGCGGTCAGCTTGAATCTGGTGAACGGCCATACCGGCCAATTCTCGCTCGGCCACGCCGCCTTCATGTCTCTGGGTGCCTATGGAGCCTCGGTTTTCATGCTGGAGGCCAGCGGGAAACTGATCCCCATGCTCGGCGGCCCGGGGATCTTCGCGACGGGCGTTGCAGTCCTCGTCGCGTTGATGATCGGCGGACTGTGCGCCGCCATCTGCGGCTGGCTGGTCGGCATGCCGTCGCTGCGCCTGCGGGGCGACTACCTGGCGATCGTGACGTTGGGTTTCAACGAAATCGTCCGGGTGATCTTGCAAAACACCAGCGGTGACGGACCTTTTGGCGGTCCCCTGGGGCTGCGGGGAATCCCGCCTAACACCACGTTTTTCTGGGTCTTCGCACTTGCCGCCGTGTGTATCTATGTCGTCGCCTCGATGGTGAATTCCACCTACGGCCGCGGCTTTCTAGCAGTGCGCGACGACGAGGTTGCCGCCGGCTCCATGGGGATCAACACGGTGCGCTACAAGGTGACCGCGTTTGTCACCGGCTCGTTTTTCGCCGGGCTCGCGGGCGGACTCTACGCGCATCTCCGCACGACGATTTCCCCCGAGGGCTTCAACTTCCTCAAGTCCTTCGACATCGTGGTGATCGTCATTCTCGGCGGCATGGGCAGCACCGCCGGTGTCGTGGTCGCGGCCATCCTGCTGACCGTGATGAACGAGTTTCTGCGGGACGCCGAGCAATACCGCATGATCGTCTTCTCGCTGCTGTTGATCGTGATGATGATCGTTCGTCCGCAGGGGCTGATCCCGTCGTTGTCGTTCCTGAACCGGAAGAAAAAATCCGCATGAGCTCCGGACTCGAACTGAACGACGTAACGATCCGCTTCGGCGGATTAAAAGCCGTGGGCGACCTCAGTTTCGCCGTGGCTCCGGGCGAGCTGGTCGGACTGATAGGCCCTAACGGCGCGGGCAAGACTACCGTTTTCAACTTGATCACCGGCGTTTACACTCCGACCGCAGGCCAGATCCATTTCAACGGCGTGCCGGTGCCCGGAAAGAAGCCGCATGAAATCACCCGGCTGGGAATCGCCCGCACGTTTCAAAACATCCGGCTCTTCCAATCGCTCTCGGTGCTCGACAACGTGCGGGCCGCGATGCTGACCCACTTGAAGCGCGGCATCATCCACTCGCTCACCCGCGGTCCCGTCTATCACCGCGAGGAAGCGGCGGTGGAAAAACAGGCGCTCGAACTGCTCGATATTTTCGGCCTCGCCGATGCCCGCGACAAGAACGCGAAGGACATGAACTACGGCGACCAGCGCCGCCTCGAAATCGTCCGGGCGCTCGCCACCCAACCGAAACTCCTCCTCCTCGACGAACCGGCCGCAGGCATGAATCCCTCGGAAAAGGAGGATCTCATGCAGCTCATCAATTTCATCAAGGAGCGCTACGACCTCGCCGTCTTGCTGGTCGAGCACGACATGAAAGTCGTCATGGGCATCTGCGAGCGCATCGCCGTCCTCGAGTATGGTATCAAGATCGCCGAGGGAACGCCGAAGGAAATCCAGTGTCACCCGAAGGTGATTGAGGCATATCTCGGGGCGGCGGCGATTTAGTTGATGGAAAGAGGAAGAGTATAAAAATAAGACAATATGTTTGTATTTGAACGACTCGATGTTTGGGGTAAGGCGATCGAATTCGCAGATACCGTTTATTCGGTTACCCGCGGGTTTCCTTCTGACGAACGCTTCGGTTTGACGAACCAGATGCGAAGAGCCGCCGTGTCCGTTTCATCCAATATCGCGGAAGGCAGTTCACGAAACTCGCCCAAGGATTTCGCCAGATTCATTGAGATTGCCATGGATTCTCTTTTTGAGGTTGTTTCCCAATCATTTATTGGCAGAAATCAGGGACTACTCACACCAGAAGAGTTTGAAATCCTCTACGTTGCTGCCGAGGAACAAGGTCGGATGCTCAGCGGCCTCCGGCGGTCCTTGCTCGGCGATTCATAGAGACTCTTCGAACTCTTCATCTTCTCTTTCCATCAACTATCAACTCTCAACCATCAACTACCCTCTTGCTCACCGTCGAAAACCTCCACGTCTCCTACGGCGCGATCAAAGCCCTCCATGGCGTGAGCCTGAAGGTGCCTCAGGGCAGTATCGTCACGCTCATCGGTGCCAATGGCGCGGGCAAATCCACCACGCTGCGGAGCTTGTCTGGGTTGGTGAAATCCACCGGCGGATCAATCAAGTATGACGGTCAGGAAATTTCCAAGCTCCCGGCGCACAAGATTGTCGGTCGCGGACTGTGCCATGTGCCGGAAGGCCGGATGATTTTCTCGAACCTCACGGTTCTGGAGAACCTCAAGATGGGTGCTTACCTGCAGCGCGACCAGAAGTGGATCGCCGCGCAGACCGACTATGTGTATGGGCTGTTCCCACGCTTGAAGGAACGTCAAAGCCAGGCGGCCGGCACGTTGTCCGGCGGCGAGCAGCAGATGTTGGCGATCGGTCGCGCGCTGCTGGGCAAGCCTAAGTTCCTGATGCTCGACGAGCCATCGCTCGGCATCGCGCCGCTGCTGGTGAAGTCGATCTTCGAGCGCATCGTGGAGATCAACCGCGAGCAGGGACTGACGATTTTGTTAGTCGAGCAGAACGCCAATCTCGCGCTGGATGTTTCGAGTTATGGCTACGTGCTTGAAACCGGGAAGATCCTGCTGGAAGGCCCGTCCGCGCAACTGAAAGCGGATCCTCAGGTGCAGGCTGCGTATTTAGGGGCGTGAGTAAGGAGGGTGGACACTCATGTCCACCTGCCAATGAGATGTGAAAGACTCGTGCCTTCGGCGCTCTTCCTTTCGCATCTCATTGGCTCCACGACAAAAGTGTCGTGGCTCCTTATTCGCGATGTCGCCAGCCCGGCAGCAGGAAGATGGAAATCCCCATGCTCAGCAGGATGCCGATGACGGCGACCGTGCCGAGGCTGACCAAGGCCTCGCTCGAGGAAAACACCAGCGAGCCGAAGCCGATGACGTTGGACGCGCCGCAGAACAGCAGCGCCTTGCCGGTGCCTTGCCAGAGGTCTTTGAAATTACCGCCCGTGCGGCGCAGGCTCAGCGTGACGTGGATGGCGTAGTCGATGCCGGTGCCAAGCAGCAACGGGGTGGCCATCAGGTTGACGAAGTTCCATTTCAAGCCGGTTAGACTCATGATGGCGAGCAGCAGCAAGGTGCTGAGGGCCATCGCGAACAAGGCCAGCGCGACATCCGAAACCCGGCGGAAGATGGCGATCATCATGCCGATGAGCAGGATGAACATCGGCACCAGCATCCGGGTCATGTCCTCCCTGACGAGTTTGGCGATGGCCGGTTTGAAGAGATCCCAGCCGCTTAGCCAGATGCCGCCGCCGGTCATGGCGCGGAATTTTCCGAAGTCCGCGCCCGCTGGATCGACTCCGGCGGCGGGTTCCAGCGAGCCTAGCAGATAGCCGCCGCCGTCGGGCTTGCGGGACACGAACAGCCGCATGACTTCGCGTGCGGTGGCGGATTGCGGAAACACCGGCTGGTTGCCCGCCGGCTGCCGTGCGATGGCATCCAACACGCCTCGCCCAAGCGCCAGTCCTTCCTCGGTAAATCCTGCGGCGTCGGCCTCGCGGATCAAGCGGTCACGGTCTGCGGCAAGCGCGGCGAGAATCGGGCGGTTGGAGGCTTGCCTAGCCGCATCCGGCCACCAGCCGTCGGGCAACTTCGCCTGCTTGACGATGCCGGATTCCCTGGCGCTGCCGATCCGTTGGGCGGCTTCGGTTAGCCGCGCGAGCATCTCCGCGTCCGATTTCGCCTCGACCACCACGCCGAGCGATTGGCCGCTGAACGCGGGAAACGCCTGCTGGACGTGGTCGAAGGTTTCCATCGCCTCGCTGTTTCTCGGGCGCATGATTCTGGAGCTGAATTCGGTGCCCGGCATGCCGTGGAAAATCAGCACCAGCACGGCAGCCATCGCCGAGGCACCGGTGATGGCCCACGACATTTTGCCGCGCGGGAGGATCTCCCCGGAGCCTCGCGCGGGCTGGCGATCGACCCCGAACTTGGCCACGAATGGCAGATAGATCACCAGCATTAGGATGGCGGCGGCGCTCAAACCGATGGCGACGATGCTGCCTAACTGCGCCATCCCCGGCAGGCCGCCGAGGTTGAGCGCGAGAAAGACCACGGTGGTCGTTAGAGCGCCGAACGCGACGGGCTTGCCGCACGCCTTGAGCAGTTGTTTGCGGTCGTGGCCGGCAACCTTGGCTTCCTGGCAGATGACCAGCCCGTAATCCACGGCGAGGCCGATGAGGATTTCAATCGAACTCAGTGCCATGATACTGAGCTCGCCGTAAAGCCAGCCGGCGATGCCCAGGGCCATCGCGAACACCAGCACCAGGATGCCTGTTAGCCCGAGCAACAGGCTGAAGCGACGCTGCATCCACCAGAACAAAATCCCGATGAGTCCGAGGGTGATGCTGATCGATCCGCTCAAATCGTTTTCCATCGCCACGCCGATCTCGGAGGAAAACGCGGGTTCGCCGGTTAGGCGGACAGTGAGGCCGGTGCCATCGCTTGTTTGCCACGCTGTCAGCGCGGCGCGGAGTTTTTTCAACCAGGCGTCCGCCTCACGGTAGCCTTGGAGCGGGGCGGGGGAGTCCACGAATAACAGATGGGTGCGGCCGTCCCCGCTTTCAAAAGCTTCGCCGCTCTGGCCGGAGGAATCCATCAGGGTGCCCACCGCCGGATGATCGAGAAAGCCGAACGGGTCGTGCGCGAGCATGACCATGTCGAGGCCTTCCATGGAGGTGGCGACCTTGGCCAGCGAATCCTTTACCGTCGCCGCCGAGTTCCCCGCCGCGAGTCTGTTAGCCTGGGCCTGCGTGACAGCCGGATCGCCGTTGAGCCAGAGGTAGGCGAGCAACTCGGCGATGCCCTCCGGTTCGTCGTTCCAGCGCGGCTTCCAGCGGGCGTGCTTCACCAAGCCGCCGGCTTCCAGCTTTTTCCCGAGGGATTCCGCCGCCGCTGATAGAGTGCCGGCGTCCTGCTCGCCGCCTTCGATGACGACGATCAACTCGTCGTTGCGAGAGAATGCTTCGTGGAAGGCTTTGAGGCCTTTCACCTCGGGCAGCCCGGCGGGCAGCATCGAGAGGATGTCGGTGTCGAAGCGCAGTCGCGTCAGCCCGAACGACGCGAACAAGATTGCGGCGACGAGGATGAGAGGAACTGCCAGACGGCGCGACATGCGCGGACTCAAGCGGGAATCGGCCGTGTCCGCAAGCAGTCCCGCCTTTATGCGGGTGCCTTAAAGGATTGGGGGTCGGAGTCCGCCGCTCCTTGTGCCAGCAGCTCGGCGATGTTGCGGGTTTGTCCGGGGAGAACCAACTCCGGCCGGATTTCGGCTAACGGTTGCAGCACGAAGCGCCGCTCGCCGATGCGGGGATGGGGGAGGACCAGTGCTTCGGTGTCGATGATCTGGTCGCCGAAGTAGAGCAGATCGACATCGATGATGCGCGGCGCGTTGCGCTCGGACGATGCCGCGCGGCCTAACTGTTTCTCGATCGACTGGGTGAGTTCCAGCAGTTCAAACGGATCTCCCGCGAAGGCGATCTCGACGACCGAGTTATGGAAAAACGGCGAGCCGGGCGGGCACAGCAAGGGCTCGGTTTGATAGGTGGCGGCTAACAGGAACGGCTCGCCGGGTGTGGCGATTTCCCGCAGGCAATCCCGGGCCGCCTGCAAGTTGGCGTGGCGGTCGCCGAGATTCGAGCCGAGGGCGATGCCGGCGCGGGGCATGTGGTCAGTCCTCGAGGTTTTCCAGGCGGGTGATGCCGTTTTCCTGCATGCGCTTGTTGGCGTCCTCGACCATGGCGGAGGGGATCACCACCGGGCGCTCGGCATCGAACAGATCGATCACGAAGAACTCGGGAACGTCCTTGGGATGGAGCAGTTCGTGGGCATGGGCGAGGTCGCGGACTTCGACGCCATTGATTTTCTCCACGGCGAAGCCGCTGAAGTCCGCGAGCTGGCTGGTCACTGGATCGCTTTCCACGCGTGTTAGAACGACGATATCCTTGTGTTTTTCAAACAGACCTTTCGGCACGTAATCGGTGAAGAGGCGGCGCACGGTGACATTGTCGAACTTGGAGGCTGCGAACAGGTTGGTGTCGAGCGGTTGGAACACGAGTCCGGCGAAGACCAGGTAGCGCGGCTTTTTCTCATACTGGACGGCATACATCCGCGACCAGTTGAGCGGCTTTAGGACAATGTCCACGTCGTTGATCGCGCTCTCGCGGAGGAAGCGCACGGCGACTTTGTCACCGGCATATTTGCGCTCGACGATCTCGTTGAGGTTCACGTCCTCGCCATCGATGGTGATCATGCCGGCGCTGTCCACCGGCTTGCCATCAAGCGACACGAGGATGTCGCCGGACTTGAGGATGCCGTCGCTGGAGCTGGTGGGAATCACGTTGCTAACAAGTACGCCCTTGCCGTCGTTAGGCAGGCCGAGCGCCTGGCGCATCGCCGGATTGTGGAGGGGGAAATCGCTGATGCCGAGGTCGGCGTAGTTGTCGTAATGGCCGTCATCGATGTCCTTGAGGAAACGCCGGACGACCGGCGTGGGGATGATGTAGCCGGTGTTGTCGGCCTGGCGAAGGCCTTGGAAGGCGACGCCGACGACCTTGCCGTCCTGGACGCAGGGGCCGCCGGAGTTGCCAGGATTGATGGCGGCATCGATCTGCACGATCAGGTGCGAGTCGGCGCGGGAGTGCGAGTACGGTTGAAAGTCGATGCGGGAAACGACGCCGCGGGTAACTGATAGACGCTCGCCGCCGACCGGGTAGCCGATCACGCGGACCTGGGATTCGAGGCTCGGGACATTGCCGAACTCGAACGCGGGAAACGCTTCGAAGTCCTTGAAGTCCTCGACCGAGAGCAAGGCCAGGTCGCAATCGTGGGCGATGAACTCGATCTTGGCGGGATACTTTTTCGGGCTGCCATAGACGGTGATGAGGATGCGGCGGCCGTTGGAAACGACGTGGGCATTGGTGAGGATTTTGTTTTTCCCGATCAGGAAGCCGGTGCCGATGCCACCGCTGAAGCGACCGGCATTCCACGGTGTCTGATAGTCGGGCACCTGCGTGGCGACTTCGATGCGGAGCACGGATTTATAGACGTCCGACGGCAGCGACGGGGTTTGCGCGACCAGCCCGGTTAGGGCCGAGAGCAACAGGGAAATGGAGAGCAGCAGGCGGGTCATGGACGTGGGGCGAAGCGTAGGTGGCGGGCAGGGCGCGGCAAATGAAATCCACGGAGCGCTGACTTTAGTCCAATGCCTTTTTGGATTGGGCTAAAGTCAGCGCTCCATCACCCGGATGATATGGCCGAGTGCGTCGGCCACGCGAGCCGTCGCGTAGTCTTGGGCGAGCGGGAGGTGGACGAATCCAGCAGGGCAGGGGATGGCGCGGACCTTGAGCCATTCGAGGGCCACGTAGAAAACCTGGTTGCAAAGGTAGCGGCCTGGATTGTCCGAGAGCATCACTTCATGGCTGTTAGCCTCAAGTCGGGCTTGGATTTTCCCAAGCGGCAGCGTCGAGCGATGGATGGGAGGCGAGCCCGGGCAAATCGCGCGGGGTGCAGGTTGGCGACCGGCGATGTCGGGAATCTTGAAATCGAGTTCGTTCCATGCGGTCGTCTCGAGGCGGATGGTTTTGCTGCCGGCCGCCTCGCCTAGCAGGATCAACGCGTCCGGGCGGATCAGCCGCAGCGCCTGTTTGACCCGGGCGGGCGCGATCACCGAGTCCACCGGCAGGACGCGGGTGCGGATTTCCGGGAAGGCCCGTTTCAGCTCGACGAGGGCGAGCGTCGAGGCGTTTTCGGAACGGCCGGCAAACGGGCCGAAGGCGGTGACAAGGATTTTCACGGGCGCGCGGAATCTATTCCGCCCGGGTCGGATTGGAAAGCGCGCGAAATGGATTTCGCGGCGGCGATCCGGGCTTGCCGTCGGCGTCTTCGATCCTTATTCCCATTCGGCATGGAGCATCATGTTTATTTCTGGCTGAAGGATGAGTATCAAAATGACGTGGACCGCGCGATTTTCGAGCAAGGACTCGCGGCGTTGTTCGAGATCAAACTGGTGGCCGGTGGTCGCTGGGCGGTTCCGGCAAAGGTGATGATCCGGCCGGTGATCGACCAGTCATGGGACTACGCGCTGACCATGCAGTTCAACAACATCGAGGACCACGACGCCTATCAGGTGGATCCGGATCACAACGTTTTCATCGGCACCTTCAAGGACTGGTGGGCGCAGGTGCAGGTGAAGGACCTGGCGTGATTTTCTAACGTGTGAACTGGCCGAGGGTTGCCTTCAACTCCTCGGGCCAATCGAGCGTGTCGAGTGTCGCGGCATCGGCCCATGCGGAATCGATCT
>JANOZJ010000373.1:0-7100 GCA_031429315.1 Akkermansiaceae bacterium | reverse complement strand
GCGACGGCAATCTAGCGATTGTCCGGAGTTCAAGCTTCAGCTTGCCTTCAGGAAGAGCACGCTAAAGCGCGAACTCCGGACAGCCACTTGGCGACACGAGCCGAAGGATGTTTCGGCAATTACTTTTGGCAAACGGTATAGATGCCGGGGCGGGAGTGAACAAGGCGTTCACGTTTTTTCCTTATGGAAAACAGGCGGTCATCGGACGACCGGATGGAAGCGTGGCCATCATCGACTCCGAATCGGGAAATCCGGTCCGGAGGTTCGATCTAACGGGCAATGCGCAGGCCGTCGCCATCGGCATGCAGGGGCGCTTGCTTGCCGTCGGCATGGAGAACGGTGTCGAGGATCTCGACGCGGAAACCGGAGCCCAGGTGGCGGCGCTCGATTGCGCGGCCCGGACCCTCGCGTGGAGTCCGGACGGAAGGCTGTTCGTCTCACAAGGCTTGGATGGAACCATCCGGCTATGGGTGAACGCCGGGCTGGCATTGCCATGCGCCGTGCGATAGACTCCGCCCGTGATCGCACGGCAGAAGACGAAGTATCCGGTTTCCCCGACGTTGCGGCAGTATCTCTATCACTTCGACCGCCAGCGGGAAATCCCCAAGGTCTATGACGAGTTGTGCCGGTTCAGCGGGGCCATCCCGTATGAAGATCCCAAGGGTCGCGAGACCTTGTGGCTGACCGTCATGTATCCGCCGGAGGTGATTGCGGAACTGCGGCCCCGGCTGACGAGCATCTACACCGAGCTGAAACTCGGCCGTGACGCGGAACAGCACGAACACCTGAGGGTGGACCGCATCGACTTCGGGGATTTCGGGAATTCCAAACCGTTCCGCATCCGGGTGACCAATCTCTTCAACGACAACTCGGACTACTTCTATGTGAAACAGGCGGATGCCTCGCGCATCTATGGCCTGGAGTTAGAGCATATCTTGTCGCCCAACCGGATCAACTATCTGGTCAACGGCAACACCCTCATCGAGGAGCACATCGCGGGAGTTCCCGGCGATGTGTTTCTGCGGGACTATCTCAACCAGCCCGGCCTCAACAAAGTGCGGATCGCCAAGGAGTTCACCAAATTCACCGAGCGCAGTTTCATCCGGCTGCTAGGTGACATGCGGAGCGTGAACTATGTCGTCGACATCACGCCGGACTTCGAGGAAATCCAATACCGTGTCAGGGCGATCGACTTCGACCAGCAGTCGTACGAGGGCAACGGCAACATCTATCTGGCGTTCCGCTTCAACTCGAACCGCAAGGTCACCCGTCTCGCCTTCGAGGTGCTCAACCGCAAGAGCATCGACCAATACGTGGCGGAGGAACACGCGCAGATGGCCCGCCGCGCCAAGGTCGAGAGCCGCCGCCTGCGGGCGCTGCTCGGCGTGATGCGGCGTGAGGACATCGCCCCGAAAGAACACGTCGTCACCCTCGCCCGCGAGCTCGACCGGATGCACGCCACCAGCGGCTTCGGCGATTGCGGCTCAATGGGCGAGCTGACCGCCATGCACATTTCCCTGATGCTGGATATCTAGCAGATCAAGAGTCGCCTGAGCAGGGTGGCGCGGAAACCCACCGGCGGTAAATTCTTGGTAAATCGCGAGGATTGCATTGACGCAGAACGGTCCTTCCGGGGAGAACCACGGAACACTCGCAAGAACAGGTCGCTGTTTCTTGCGGACTGCGTGCGACATGTCGGAGCACTCCGCAATCAGCGTCCGGGTTTCAGTTCTATGTCGCGCATTTCAAACGGTAGGCGAACCATGCCGCCGTAGCGCGTGCCGAGGATGTAGAGGCGTGCGTCTTTGAGAAATTCTTTCGCATTGGGTCGGGTGGGGGATGCGGATTCTTGATTGATGGAGAATGTGTTGTGAATGGTGCTCCATTCGCTTCCAGCACCGCTGGTCCCGCCAGAACCCATCTGGGTGAATTCCTTGGTAATTAGATTCACCCACAATAACTCCACCGGGTGAAATTCCTTCGCGCCATCTCCTTGGCTGGTCAAAGCCACGCCACGGATGCTGAAGTTCACATGAATTTCCCCGCCAGAGGGATTCACGCTTTCGATCCGATACTTGAATCGCCCGCTGACCGCAGAGGCTCCGGCTTGTGTGGGCAGCTCCGCGAGGATGACTGGCTGCTCGAGCTGAAAAGTGCCGGTTCCCTGGATGGATGCCCGGCGGTCGGGCACTCCTTGGAGGCGGTTTTTCTCACAATCGAACAAGGTCCACGCATGAGTCGTTTCAATGAGACGCATGAAAGGATTTTCGGTAATTTGAATCCCCAGTTGTGGCAAAATGACCGGCGAAATCCGCCCAAATGGATCGTATCCGGAGTCGCCCTCGCTGGCCCAAACCGTGCCATCCGCGAACCGCGCCTCGGATTGGAACTTCACCAGCTTCCCCGTCCAACCGTCATGGAGTCCGGTCACCTTGCCCGCTCGGCTCACTTGTGAATAATCAATGTTCTCCCTGCTGCGGTTCGAACCAAATTCGGGTGCTTCGAGCCACTTCAGCGCCGGGCGGTCTGTAAATATTTCTGCCGCCGTGGCGTCTTTGCTCAGGTCATCGACGAAGTTCCATTTCCAGAACAGGCCCGGCGCGACTAGGAATGTGGCGCACAGCAGGAAGCCCGCCGCCGTCAGCCAGATGCGTCGCATGGCCACCCAATTCATGGCGATGGACAGCGCCGCAATTGAGAGAACGGCTTGTGCGACGAGCTGGTATGAATCCCGCAGGTGCTGCTCTTCGATGGATTTCCCGAACGGCCAGTTCAAATTGAACAAGGCCAGCAACATCAAGAATAGGGAAGGTGTCGCGATGATGAAAATCACCATGATGCCGACATTGCGGGAGATCACGGCAAACGCCACCGCAGCCCCGGCGATGAGCGAGAAGTAGAGCCAGTTTTCGATGAACAACAGCAGGTAATCCGAAGCGGATAGATTGACCCGCAGGCAAGCCGCATGCAGCAACGCGAACCCCACCGCTGGCAACACGAGTACGAGCGCGATGAGGAGCAGCTTGTTCCGCAACAAGGTGGTGGCCCGCAGCGGACGAGTGCCCATGAATCCTGCGGTGCCGACGAAGGCGTCACAATGGATGATCCGCGCGCTTGCTAGAAATATCATCACCGCCGGTGCCAGCAGCCGGATCATCATAAAGGGCAGAGATGCTTGACCCGCCGGACTGATCCACGGCAGGAGGTTGCTGATGACGAATGCGAGCCAGGTCCCGAGAATCCAAGGTTTGGCAAAGGTAAAGTCCTTTTTGCAGAGATGGAGGAGGGTGTTCATCGTTCGGTGCTCAAGTTGATGTTCGGAAAATCGAATGCTTGGGGAAAGCTGCCGCCATATTCCTCCCCGACGATGAGAAGCTCTGCGGCGTCGAGCCAGTCGGGCGGGATTTCCTTGTGTTCGTGTCGCGGGAAGATCGTTTGTGAAAAATCCAGATTTCTCACAGAAAGGTGTCCCGAATGCGGGTTCGATTCACCAGCGCCGCTATTCTCAAGATACTCTCCCCGAGCGGTGTTGATCACGAGGTATTCGATCCGGTCTGTCCAAATGTTCTGCCAGCCACCGCGCAATTGAATCAAGGGAGTTTGGACGACGAGGTTGAAGCTGATTTCGTCGCCCAGGACTTCGGCTTTTGTGATCGAAATTAGATGATCTCCAACGTGAGAGGATAGACCGGCCTTCAAGGGAATCCTGTGCAGAAGAATTGGTCTTTTGATCGGAATTTTAATCTGACCTTCGAGCGACGCTCCAGTCATGGCGTGTGCCGCATCCGCCAGGTTGAACTCGGCGAGATCGGCTTTTGATGGAAAACTGTATGGATTACCAAAGCGGGTTTTGATTCCGAGGGTGGGCAGTATCCAGACTTTGGGAATGGGAGCCCATGCCGACTGATGGCTGGTGAGCACTCGGCCGTTCGCAAGTTTCAATTCGCTTTCATAACTGTTCTGGGCGGTCATCCAGCCGTTGGAGAGTCCCTCAAGCCGATACCATCCGTGAATGCTGCGATAGGTCATTCCGTTGTATCCACCATTGTTGAAAGACAGGGTCTCCCTGGGCATCTGACCTTCAGGTGGATCGCCGAATGAGAACTTCAGCTTCGTCTGATCCGGCCATTCGTCTCGCGGTGCTTCACGCGGCGCGGAAACAACAGCCTCGACGAAATTGACCGGCCAAAAGAACAAAGCCGCGAGGGCACTGAGAGAGGTAATGGCCAGTGATCGGGTAACCGTTTCACGACGGCCACTGCGCACAAAAAGCACGATGCCGATCACCGCGCCACTCAGCGCAACGATCTGGGCCATGAACAGGCGACTGATTTTCAGATACTCCAGCGAGTCACTCCACTCAGGTTTTACCGTGAGGAAATAGGTGCTCTGGCCCCATTTGAAGGCGATCCAACCGATCACCCCAATGCCGATCCAGCAGACGACGCTGGCGTTGAACTTGGCGGCAGATTCCGTGCGGATGGCTAATGCCATGCCGACCGAACCCATCAAGGCCAAGATCAGTAGATTCTCACCGAAAACGAGGATGAGGGTTGTGACACCGGGTTTCAGATCGAGAAGGACGAGCAGTAGGCACTCGATCATGGCCACGGGCACGATGAGGATGAGAACGGCGATCATCTTTGACAAAAGCACGGTCGAGCGAGGTGCGGGTCTGGTTCTTAAATAGCCGCCTTCACGGAGTGGTGCGTCCACTTGGGTCAAGTGGCCCGCCGTTAGTATGGTAAGCAGCCAGCTTCCGTATTGAGCCAGGTAAAGCCATTTGATTTGTTCCGTGCGTTCTTCTAGCGGAACGGTGGGAAACCAGAGTACGAAGGCGCTGACAATCAAGGTGGCCAAGATCATCCAGCGTGCGAAGCGGAGATCCTTGCGCAGATGGTGGAGAAGTAGATTCATGCGCGGCTGTTCCGTTGAAATTTCTTGGCGAGGGCGATGAAGATGTCTTTGAGGGACATCGTGGCGACGGTGATGTCCGCGTCGGGGTAGAGTGATTTCAACTCGGCTTCGGTTTTTCCGTCGAAGCGGGTGTGGACGAAGCGGCTGTGGTTTTCCTCGCGAGTGAGGCCGAGGATTTCGGGGCTAGCAGAAACTGGCGGATGTTCGCCGATGATGTCCACGCAGCGGAAGCGTTCTTGGAGCGAGTCTAACGATTCGGAAACCTGCAGGCGACCTTCGTCGATGATGATAATGTCATCGGCGAGTTTCTCCACGTCGTCGATGTCGTGGGTGGAGAAGAAGATGGACCAATCGTTCTGGCGGGTGATTTCTAACACGCTATCGAGGAACTCGGCGCGGACGAGCGGATCGAGTCCGGCGAAGGGTTCATCCAAAATGAGCAAGCGCGGGCGGAAGGCCATGGCGAGCAGCAGCGCGAGTTTTACCTTTTCGCCGCGCGAGCAGCGGGAGATGCGGCGCTGGAGCGGGAGGTCGAGTTTCTCGATGAGGTATTTTTCAAACTCGCGATCCCACGACGGATAGAGCTTGGCGGTGAAGGCGATGAGCTGCTCGCCAGTCATCCAGTCGTAGAGTTCCTGGTTTTCGGAAACGTAGCCGGTTTTCTGCCAGTCTTCGGGGCGCAGCGTTTGCGAATCGCGGCCGAAGAGGGATGCCTTGCCGGAAGTCGGGCGGATGAGGCCGGCGAGCATCTTGATGGTGGTGGTTTTGCCCGCGCCGTTGCGGCCGAGAAACGCGCAGGCGCGCCCGGCGGTGAGGCGGATGTCGAGCTGGTGGACGGCTTCTTTCCAGGGGTAGCTTTTGGTGAGCGCTTGGGTTTCAATGATCGTTTCCATGGATTTGCTGGCTTTGTTTTTGGATGAGAGTGAGGAGATCGGCTTCGCTCAGCCCGTGGTGGGCGGCCTCGATGAGGAGTTGCTCGATGAGCGGCTGGAGTGCCTTGAGTTGCTGCGAGCGGAGCGATGGCCGGCGGTCGGCGACGAAACTTCCCTGTCCGGGATGGCTGGCAAGCACGCCTTCATCGGTGAGGCGGCTGATGGCTTTCTGGACCGTGTTCGGGTTCACGCCGAGCTCGCGGCTGATGACGCGGACGGACGGCATTTGCTGGCCGGGCTGGAGCTGGCCAGTGGCGATGGCTTTTTTCACCGCTCTGACGATTTGCTCGTAGATCGGCTCGCCCAACTGGAGGTTGATCAGAAATGGCAACATGCAACTGTGCTGCTTGTAGTAATACAGCTAGTGCAGCGCAATCAAAATTTTCAGGGGATCAGGAAACTCCCGAAATCGCCACGCGGATCCTTGCCGGCGGGCCCTTCCATGAGATCGGGTGCGGTAACTTCGACAGTCTTGCCTCACTGCCTTCGGTCCGCCCTCAACGCGGATTGCGTCGGCCAGATGGGCCTGCTCGATCTAGCAGGCAACGCCATCCTCCTCAACTCCATGAGCGAGGAAGGAAATGAAGGGAAACAATCCTTTCTCGAAGAGCGCCCGCCGGATTTCTCCAAATTTCCACGGGTGCCGTGATTACTAAATTTAGGATCCTTACCCAATAGAGAATCCGATGCTGGAGTGGTTGATTCTGCTCAAGGGTTAGCCCGAATGATTTGAAAATCAGAAAGAAGGCGAAGAGATTATCGACCGCGAGCGCCTTTTCCAAAACGTATCCGGTGATATAGAGGCTGGCTGCCTCCGGGCCACGATCCAAAAAGACAAAGGCTCCAAATGATAGTGCGCACAATATCCAGATTACCGACCAGAGAGCAGCATCACCCATGCTAACGGCTTTACCGCCTCGATGAGCACGGAGATCGATCCAAATTGCGATGATAAACGGGATCAGGAAGGCAAGAATTTGCAGAAGGGTGATTCCGGCGAATGAGTCGATGGCCTGTTGGAACATGATTTAGTAGAATTTCGTGTGTGCGTTTCCGAGGGAGTAGGAGGCTCGCCACGCCTCATTTTCTGCTAACGCAAAAACGCTAACGTGTTGTTTATAGACAACAAGCTAAAAATTACTCCATGCGCCAGTCGGCATTTTCCATGGTGGACGAATGTCTGAGTCTCCAGGATCACTCAAACCTGATGGTGCGCCATCGGGTGATCCGGATTTGGATATATTGTTGAGA
>JANOZJ010000372.1:0-2215 GCA_031429315.1 Akkermansiaceae bacterium | reverse complement strand
GGCGATGGAGTTGCGCGGATAAGCAAACGAGGCGGCGGCGGCGATCTTGGTGCTGCCGTCAGCGGCGAGGTAGGGAACCTGCATGTCACGGCTCTGACGCAGGATGGCTTTCCACGCCTCCACGGAGACGGAATTGATGTTAAACATGCCATCCACCACGAGTTTCGAGGCGATGGTTTCGAATTGGTATTTGCCGGTTTTGCTATCCTTGGCACTGCTCATCGCGGCAGTAACGGTATCACTGAGTTTCGGCGAGTCCGCTCTTGGCGCAGGCAGGTAAAAGCGGTTCGGCAAGGGGGTGGCAAGAGTCAGATGGTCTAGGTAAACGATGCTGATTGACCGATCACTTTGCGAGCCAAAATTCCTGACGTCCTTGGTGATGGAGGAGACGAACCAGTCGTCAAACAACAGGTGGTTGAGGATGTAGGTGTCATCGTTGCACATCCCGTCGTTGTATGAGGTTTGAACGGAAATCTGATCCGGGGCGAAGATCGGGTGCGCGGAGCCGTTACCGATCAGGTTGAACTGGAATGGCGGAATGGGGTTGTTATTGCGGGCGTCGAAGTGCTGTAACTCGGCGAGGCTTTGTAGCGGGCGGGTGGGCAGCTCGGCCATAACGCAGCGGGTTAAGCCATCGCCAGGTGTCAGGCCTGAAACAATATAGGAACTGCCGGAAGATGACTCCCATTGGGGAGCTGCCATCGTGTCATTCCACCCGGCGAGTTCATGGAAAGCGAAATCATAAGGAGCATTGATGGGGTGATAGACCCCGGTGCCGGCCATCGAGGTCACAGCATTCGCATCATCACCGAAGCCGATTTCCGTGTAATAGCAGAGCGGATTCGCCTGAAGCATGCCTTTGGAGAAAAGGTGCTTGAGCTTGGGATCGCGGGACAGAGGGCTGGCCATGCGGTAGCCGAACAGGGCGCTGGCAAATGGCTGGCTTGGTATCGAGCCGGCCGCTCCGGTGATGACATTGATGGAGGAGACTGGTGCGGCGATCTTCTTGAGCAGCGGCGGATAGAGCTGGGAGACGATCGAAGCCCCGCCTAGCTCGTTGGAGTCATAAACCATTCGGGCTGCGGACATGCTCTGCCCGTTGACAATGATATCATAGACAATGCCGAGGCCCATTCTCCCGCTTTCAGAGGTCTGGGCGTCATAGCTGATTTTATCGACTTCGAAGGAGTCCGCTGCGTTCGCCGCGACTTCCACTGCGGTCGTGCCGGTTTTTTTGATGTAGGTGAAAAGCACGCCTCCGCCCGGGGTGTAGCCGGGTTTGAGTTGTACTGTTACGGCAGCGGCAGCGGCAGACGAGTAGACAGTCGGAGTACTATCAGTGGTGCTGAAAATTTTCGTGGCACCAGGGGCAAGGGTGATGGGTGTACCAACATTGATTTTAAAGTAAGTATAACCACCGCCCCCGGCCCTGGAAATATCGCTCAATGAAACCTCGGGCAAAACAGTGCCTGCCACCTTGAACTTGAAGCTGATCGGCGCGGTTTCCTTCATATCGACGGCGAAACTGTTGACAGAGATCTCGACGTTGTAGGGATTCCACAGCGTGAGGACCGGAGTGAGAAGGATGCCCGGATTGAATTTACCAAGCACCGTAGGCGAGGGTCGTGAGCCGATGGAGTAAATCCACTGAATCCGTGCGATCTGCGGCACGCGCCGCACCTTGTCTTGGAAATCCAAACGCTGGCTGGAGGCCCCATGCGAGCCGAAGGCGAAAGCCGGGCTCATGGTGGTTTTAGAGGCGCTGCCGCTGGCGGGAAGCTTGGTGTATTGCTGGGTGTAATCCACGAGCGCGCTCCACGAGCAAATGGGCGGCGCCTGCTGCCAGCCTTGCCCGGAGCCGTTGTTCCGGTATTTTGCCCATGGATAGATGAGCGGGTTACCGGCGGTCGAGTCTAACTGAGCCTTGGAGGACGTCTGCTCCTTGCCCGGAGACAGGGTGAAAAATGGGAGGTTCGACGACGGGAGGGAGGAAAATTTCTCACTCATGAGCGAGAGATCCTTTCGCCAGCCGCCGGTGGCGGTGTTGGTGAGCAGGCCGCGGCTGAAGGCGGTGAGATCGTGGATTTTTTTTAGCTCAGCGGATGGATTTACAAGTTTTAGGTTTCCGGTGCTGGGGATCACCATTCCGAGCGCGTAGGTATTCACGCTTTCGAGCCCAAAGGATTTGGCGTCTGCTCTGCCGTTGGAACGCACC
>JANOZJ010000371.1:0-7906 GCA_031429315.1 Akkermansiaceae bacterium | reverse complement strand
TTTGGCATCGGGCCGCGAGCGGAAATAACGGGTCATGTCGATGCCGTCCATGTCGGGCATGTGGTGGTCGGTGATGACCAGATCATAGGGCCCGGAGCGGATCCAACAATCGATGGCTTGGGTGGCGCTTGCGGCGGTGTGGCAGGACAGCCCCCAAGCGGCGAGGGTTTCTTCGAGAATGCGGCGGTTGAGTTCGTTGTCATCGACGACGAGGATCTTGAGTTGGCTGCCAGCGGGGAGTTTCAAAAGGTCCGGTGGCGCAACGGTTTCGGCGGGGGCGGGCATGAGGCACAGCGAGGCGCTGAAGGTGGAACCCTGACCTAGGACGCTTTGGACGGTGATGTCTCCGCCCATTTGCTCGGCAAGGCGCTTGCTGATGGCGAGGCCAAGGCCTGAACCGCCGAAGCGGCGGGTGGTGGACGAGTCTTCCTGCACGAAGGGCCGGAAGAGTTTCTGGGTCGCTTCCGGGGCGATGCCGATGCCGGAATCGCTGACGTCGAGGGTGAGTTGCCATTGTCCGTTAGGCGTCCGGTGGCCGTCCGCGGTCAGGCTGACGAAGCCGGCGGGGGTGAATTTCACGGCGTTGCTGAGCAGGTTGACGAGGATTTGGCGGATGCGGGCGCGGTCACCGACGAGGTGGGCGGGGAGCTGTGGGGCGATCCGGCCGATGAGTTCGATTTGTTTGCCTGCGGCACCGAGGCGGACGACATCGAAGGCCTCGCGGCAGAGGTCGGCGAGGGGAAATGGCGAGGAGTCGAGGTCGATGTTGCCGCTTTCGATGCGGGAGTAGTCGAGGATGTCGTTGATGAGTTCCAGCAGGAAGTTGCTGGAGTTGAGGATGGTCTCGGCGAAGTCCTTTTGCTGGGGGTTGAGCGGGGTGGTTTCAAGGAGCGAGGCCATGCCGATGACCGCGTTGAGCGGGGTGCGGATTTCATGGCTCATGGTGGCGAGGAAGGTGCTTTTGGCGAGGTTGGCCTTGTCTGCGGCGATGGCGGCGCTGCGGGATTGGTCGCGGGCAAGGACTAGGGCGTCGGATTCGCTTTGGGCGACCTGGCGGAGGCCGATGTTGGTGGCGGCGGAGCGGAGGATGGAAATCTCCCAACTGGCCCAAACGCGGTCTTCTTGGCAGGCCACGAAGCTCAGGCATCCCCAGAGCCGGTCGCCTGTTAGGATCGGGACGGCGATGAGAGAGCGGATCCCTCGGGCGAGCAGCGGTCCCTGCTCGGGCAGGGGGAAGGAAGTCACGAGGCCGTGGATTTCCTTGCCGGTGGCCATTTCGCGATGCCAGCGGTCGAAGATCGGCTTATCAAGCGGGAGATTCCGGAACTCTTCGTCCTGGGTTGGCGACGCAGGACCGGCGGCACTCCAAGTGGCGATCCGGCTCACGGCCTTGGTGTCGCCAGCGTGGTGAACGTGGAGCAGGTGGCAGCGGTCCACATCGGCGGCGGTGCCGAGGGCGGCGAGGATTTCCCCCCAGACAGCGGGTTCGATGCGCCGTGAGAGGAGGGTGGTGTTGATCGAGGCGACGGCTTCGAGGAGATTGCTGGAGCGGCGGGTCTGGGTGATGTCGCGCTCAATGGCCATGAAGCCGGTGAGGGTACCGTGATTGTCAACGAGCGGTTGGCACTCGATGTGGACGAGGTATCCGCGGCCGCTGTTGGCGTAGTTGAGGATTTCGGTTTCGAAGCCCTGGCCGGCCTGGATTTGATCGCGCATGAAGTTGCTGGCGAGTTCGCGTTCACCGTGTCGTTGCAGGATGCTGCCGGGGGTTTTTCCGACGACCTCGTGCTTGCCGTAGCCACTCATCTTGGTGAAGCCTTCGTTGACCCACTCGATGCGGCCGGTGGCATCGGTGATGACCACGGCGTTGTCGGTGCGTTTGGCGACAAGCGCGAGGCGGTTGATTTCGGCCCGGCTGCGCAAGAGATCCCGCTCGGCTTCCTTGGTGGCGGTGAGATCGACGACGGCAAGGATCGAGCCCGAGTCCAACTGGGATTCGGAAAGCCGGGCGCGGAAGACTTGGACGGGAACCGACGAGCCATCCAGCCCGGTGAGAATGGCTTCGAAGCCATCGCCGGACTTGGCGGTGGATTCCACGTTGGAGATCAGGGAATCAAGCGGTTGGCCGACGAGCGATTCGGGCGTGCCGCGGGAAAGGCGGATGAAGGCGGGGTTGGCGTAGGAAATGAGTCCGTCCTCGCCGATGACGGCGAGTCCGTTAGGGACGGATTTCATCACGTGCTGCGCGAAGCGGCGTTGTTTGTCGATTTCCAGACGTGCGCGCTGGCGTTCATCGATGTTGAGAATGGTGCCGACCAGCCGGGTGGCTTCGTTGCCTTGATCGAAGTGCGAGCGGATGAGCCGACCGCGCAGCATGAACCAGACCCACTGCCCGCCAGCGACTTTGATCCGAATTTCGGCCTCGGAGGAGGATTCGGGCGATGCTGTGGGTGGGGTGGTTTTGGGGCGGACGAGATTGAAAAGCTGATAGCGGTCTTCGGGATGAATGTGCCGCCAAACCTTGCGGAATGACGGGCCGGTGCGCGAAGATCGCCAGCCGAGGGTGTTGATGACGCGGTCGCTGATGTTGAGTTTGAAGGGGTTGGGGAAACACTCCCAAGTGTCGAATTCGGCGGCGATCATCGCGTCGGAAAGACGCTCGGAGAGGCTCTCGACGCGCAAGGCGGTGTCAATCGAGGAGAGGTGGAAGCCGAACAGGGCGATGAGCAGCAAGGCCACGGAGAAGGTGACGCCCATGGCGGCGACGCGGCGGGCGGCGAGTGGTTGCAGCCAAGTGGCAGCCGGATAGTCCACGCCCAATATCGCAACGACGCGGTGGTTCGCGTCGAAGATCGGCACCGCCGCAGCAAACCAGATGCCCCATTCGTCGCGGTCCGGGCCGTTGAAAGTCGAATTTCCCGCGAGTTCGGGTTGCCATTTTGCGGGGTAGTCTTTGACGGGTTCGCCGGGTGGGGAAAACGTCTCCTCGAGCGCCGGATTCTCCGCATCAACGAGGAAGACGAGCAAGCCGTTGCGCATCCCCAGGAGGTAGGTGAAACGGTTGCCGGGCAGCGCCTTGCGGATATCGAGGAGCTTGGAGCGCAGTTTGGAGTAGGTCTTGCCTTGGATTTCCTCAGGGTTTCCTTGGATTTGCTCGATTTCGCGGAAATCGATGTTGTTGGCACCGAGATGGAGTGCGCTGAGGAGAGTGGCGATTTGCTGCTGCTTGGCTTGATTACCCAGCCAGTGGGCGAGCCACGCGCCATTGATGACGGTGAAGATCGCGGCCACGAGGATGAAGGTGCTGCCGATCCGCCGCCGGCGCAGCAGGCTGTGGGAAAGCTCGCCGCGGTTGAACTGGTAGATCGTCTTCCACAAAATGGTGCAGAAGGCCATGCCACAAAGCATGGCGGTGACCAGTCCGCCGAGGAAGACGATCCGGTGACTGGAAAGCCCTTGGTCTGTGACGTCATAGCAAATTCCCACCGCATCCGGCAGCAGGCACACGGCAGTGGTGATCGCAAGCAAGAGGGCGGCGACGAGGCGCGGGGTGGCTCGCTTCGCGCGACCGAGCGCATTGGTGATGACGGCAAAACGCCAACCGCCAAGGAACGCAACCGCAATGAGCGGCCCGCTGAACCAATGGGAGCGGAGATCGGCGGCACCGGCAAGGAAGCTGACTGCAAACAGACCGACGATCATTGCCCATTTTAAAACAAACAACACCCGCAAGCCTTTGACGAGTGGGGAGAGACAGAAGCCCAGCAGGCACGCGCCAAACAGCGCGCCTAGCAACGCGTCGAGGAGAGTCATCCGGTCGCCCAGGCCGAGCGCGAAAATCAAAATGCCCGACCACGTCTTGAGGCCGAGCGCCACCAGTGCGACGGCCAGAAACGGCCAGCGGGAAGGCTCGCGACCTTCGCGGAACAGGATGCAACAGCCGCCAGCGGCGACTAGTAGGGACAATCCGGTTAAGAAAATGAGGTAATCCATGGAGCGGGGACAGTCGCAGCGGCTGGCTGGTGATCGGTGGGCGTGAAATCCAAGGTCTGGGCCGGACGATCAACTCCTGCCAAGACTGAAATCAAGTGCTCCGGGACGACTCCGGGAGTGTGGGTGGCCAAGCGCGCGAACACCTGTTTCATGCTTGCGTTCCGCCGCCGGAACCGAAGGCGAACAAGCAGGCGGATCGGCGCGGGCAGAGCGAAAAGCCGAGCCTGGTTGGATTTCGATATCACACGGAGGTTTATAATCACGATTCCTAGCGGGATCGAACAAAATCCTCAGGATTTGCAGCGGCGGGCAACGCCAGGAAAAAACGCCTGTTGGTAGCGTGTGTTTCGGGGGGCGCTCGACCTCGGGGCTGGCTATCATGCTGTTGATTTCGCCTCAAACTCGATCTTGGCGGCTTGGCGGCATTCGGCGACGAAGTGGTTGCAGGCCTCGCGGCAAAGCAGGGGAATGGCTTGGGATTCCGGGAGGCCGCCGACGATGCCGTTGAAGCGGCTGGCTTCGCTGTCATCCAAGGAAGTTTCCGCGTCGATTTGCCACAGGATTTTCTTCGCGCAGCGATGGGCGGGACCGCAGACTTCCTGCACGAGTTTCTGAGCGCCGGCATCGCTGATTGAGCGGGCGAACTTGTACATTCCGGTCTGGCGGTTCAGCTTGTCGCGCAGCATTTCGATTTCCAACGTCCCGCCCTGGTGGGCGATGAACAGGCCGACGCAGGCTGGGTAAAATTGATCCAGGGCGAGTCGCAGGTCGTTCTCGTTTTGCAGCAACATCACCCAACCGCGCTTCAAATTGACTTGGCCTTTGGTGAAGCGGTAGGTCCCGTCCGTCGCGTAAGTTGACAGGTTGCGTGCGGCGGATGGTCCAGCGTGGACCTCCAATCCTCCGAACGCGGGTTTGCGGGTCAGCTCGACGTCAGCGCGGTGGCAAATGGTGTATCGAAAGTTGCAAGCGTCTGTTTGAATCTCGATCTCGCCGATTTGGTGGATGCCGGATTGGAGTAGATTTCGGAGCTGAAGAGTGATTGGCATTGGTCTATGGTGGAAATTTAAAATTAATTCTTAAGTATTGAATTAAAGTGCATTGTGTGATTTATCAAAGTCCGAGATTTGGTCCAGGATCACGTCGGCCAACAATCGTTCGGTTCCGATGGCCGAGCTGTAATAAAGCGTCTTGCCGCGGAGTCGGTGCGGGTTGCCACGGAACACTTCCCGCTGGCTTGAAGCGGCTCCAAGCTCGCTGTCGATGCCCAGCAGCACGGGAATATCTTGGAAGGAATGAAGTCCGTCCGAGATGAAAAACGGGACCACGACCACGTTGGGAGTCGCTGAGATTTCATCCCAGTCGGCGATGAAGGGTTGCTCTTCCATGTAGGCGTCAAGCACCGCAGCGTAGCCGGCACCTGAAGCGGCGATCCGCTCGACCTGGTCGCGGATGGCCTTGGTGGAGTTCTGATTGAGGCCGGTGCCGTGGCCGGTGATGATGAGCGTGGTGGTTGCCGGATCGACCCCGGGTGCGACTTCTTCGGCCCGTTTCAGGATTAAGCCGGTCATCGAGCGATGGACGCCAACCGGCAGGCAGTAGTGGAAGGTTTTCCCCCGAACCACGGTGGTGGGGCCGGTGAGGCGAAGTTCCCGGGGAATGACATCCTGGGTGAAATAGCCCTCACTGATGAAATCCGGGACGACGTAAACCTCATCGGAATCGATTAAATAGAAGGCCTCGCGCAGCGATGGTTCTTCCTTCCAAAAGCAACAATGGACTTCGGCGAAAAGCCCGCGGCGGCGGATCTCGTCGGCGTGATCGAAGTACGGCGTCGATGAATCCGGATTCTCGGTGGATCCGTGGCCGACGATGAGAAGGGCGCTCTTGGGCTTGGCCACAATAGACATGGCGCGACGTTGGCAAGGGATGGATGGAATGCAAGGCGGGGAAAATTTCAGTTTTCAGAAGTCCATTTCAAGGAGAAGACTCGGGGGCGGATGAAGGTGTTTGAGAAACTGCTGCTGTGGGTGGACCCGGTCAGACGATCTGGCCCGGAGGCGATGGCGGTGGATGAATGGTTGCTGGAAACGGCGCGAATTCCGGTGTTGCGGGTCTATGGCTGGGCGGGTGCCTGGGCAAGTGTCGGGTATTTCGGTGAAATCGCGGGCGCGGCGGCACTTTTTCCGGGAGTCGGTCTGGTGCGCCGCTGGACCGGCGGGGGGACGGTGGATCACCGGGCCGACTGGACCTACACGGTGGTGGCCCCGCATGGAGTGCCGCTGGCGGGGTGGCGAGGGGCGGAAAGTTACCGGCGGATTCACGCGGCGCTGGCGGCGACCCTGGCTGCCGAGGGCATCGACGCGTGGTCGAGCGACGGCGGCAACGAAACCGGGGCGGCGCTTTGTTTTGAAAATCCAGTCAGTCACGATCTGCTGGGCGCGGATGGCCGGAAGATTGCGGGAGCCGGGCAGCGACGGACGCGTCAGGGTTTGTTGCACCAAGGATCGGTCTCGGCGGCTTGTGCCGATGAAGTCGCGTCTGGAAATCGAGCCGAGGATTTTGCGAGCCGACTTGCCGGAGACTGGGGGATTCTGCGGATTGAGCCCGATTCAAGCGACATCATCGGTCGGGTTGGCGCACGTTATGCCCGTCACGAATGGACCTACCGGCGTTGAGTGCGCTTGATGAACCAAGCATGGGGACTCCAGCACGATTTGCGGCAACGTTTTGAGACGGCAGTGGGACAATATCGCGCAATTGGCAAGCTTGCAGGGATCTTTACTTTTTGTGGGTTGAGGCAAGCGCCCGCCAAGTCTATGGTGGCAGCCTCTGAATGAAATCCCGCCCGCCCTCACTTGCTTGCAGTCCCTCGGAAAGCCTGACGGATCCTCAAGCTGAGGCCCCCGCCCGGGCTGACGAGGTCCGCTACTTGGCGCAGCGCAATGCACTGATCGAGCTGACGCAAATTACCCCGCCCGACGGTTTCGAGATCATCACGGCCTTGCGCCGGATCACCGAGGCCACCGCCAGGACCCTGGAGGTGGCGCGGGTCGGCATCTGGCGCTATTCCCCGGACCGGCAAAGCATCGAGTGCCTCGATCTCTATCAGCTTCAGACGGGTGATCACACGTCCGGGCAGACACTGACAGCGGAGGAATATCCGGCCTATTTCAGCGGACTGGGCGAGCTACAAGTGCTCGCGACAAACGACGCCCAAGCCGATCCCCGCACCTGTGAACTCTCCGCAAACTATCTCACGCCTAACGGGATTGTCGCGATGATGGACGTGCCCATCCATTTCCAAAACGCGGTGGATTATTTCCTGTGCAACGAACACGTCGGGTCGCCACGGCGCTGGCTGGAAGATGAAAAATCCTTCGCCGTCGCCATCGCAAATCTCGTTTCCGTCGCCTTGGAATGCACCGAACGGGCACGGACCCAGCAGGCGGTTCTCAGGAGCCATCAGCGATTCCAATCGGTAGCTGCGGCCACCAATGACACGATCTGGGACTGGGATTTGGAAACCGACGCCTTCTGGTGGAATGACGGTTTTGCCAATTTGTTCGGCTGGGCCGCCAGCGGGACCGAGGCCACGATCCGGGCGTGGATTCGCCAAATCCATCCCGAAGACCGCGGCCGCGTGGTCGAGGGAGTGTATGCTGCCATCGAGCGTGGCGACACCCAGTGGTCCGATGAATACCGCTTCACCAGCAATAACGGGGCGATCGCCCATGTGCTGGATCGCGCCCAGGTGATTCGCGACGACGACTGTGCGACGACAATTAAAGCTGGTCGCCGACGACAATTAAAACTGCCCAGTTGGGAGGGCGGTTTTTTAGGGTGAGACGGCATGCCGTTTGACACCGGTTGGGGCGGCGGGTGCTGCTCTGGGTTGTGGTCAATAGAACCC
>JANOZJ010000370.1:0-3608 GCA_031429315.1 Akkermansiaceae bacterium | reverse complement strand
CTCGGCGAAGTTGCGGGTCAGTTGGTCCAGCGTGCTCTGCTTGCCGCCTAGCAGGAAGTGTTTGAAATCGGCCTGCCGGCCATTGGTCGCCTTGAGCGCTTCCAACATCAAGGTCGGACCATAGACCCGTTCGGTTAGTTTATCAGCCGCGCCTAGCTGCGAGTTGAGCGCCCAGACGAGCGGCATCCCGTCGGGGCAGATCAAATCGAACTGCCGCATCGCTTCGCCGAAGTCCCTGTCCGTCCGGGCGAGCGCGGCGACGTGGGTGTTGGCAGCTTCCACCGCATAGGTCCGGTCTCGCTCAAGCGCGTGGGCAAGAAGCCATTCCACCGCTCCGGCGTAGGTGGTCGCAGCGACGGGGAGACCGATGATGGGGATGATTTTCAATCGTCCGGAAATCAATTAGACCTTGCAGAAGGGCTCCACGGCGCGAAGACCCGGAGTGGCGGCGATGGCTTGCCCGCGGAGCGCGGCGTTTTCAAACAGATAGAACGCGTAGCCGCCGTGGCCGCCGCCGCAATACTTCCGGGCGAGCGAGCCGGCGATTTCCGGCAGGTGTTCCATCCCCTCGGCGAGTTGGGTGGCGTAGTATATGGTGACACCTTCCGCTAGACGATGGAGGTCGGCATGAAGTGCCCCTTCACGGGCGATCCGGCCGCTGCGGGCGATCCCGTCGTAGTCGCGGGCGAGGTTGGCGACGCCGGGCGTGTCATGCGGAATGCCGGTCCACAGGATCGCCAGGCAACCGGCTAGGAAGTCGCCGTTGCGTTTGAAATCAAGCACCGCGGATTTTCCCGAGCGCCAGACGCAGAGGCCCGTCTCGCGGATCACCGCCGGATCCTGCCAGCCGACGCCGAGATCGATTTCCGATTCGAAGCCGTCGCGTCCGTTCAACAGCGCCCACGCGCCGCTGCCGCCGAGGCCGGCTTGCTTTTCATAGGGCCACTCGCGCAATGAAACTAACGGCGAGATAGTGCAGTTCACGATGAACTCGCCGGGCCGGGAAAAGCGCGGGACATCGAGCCAGCCGCCCGCGAAATCGACGCGCAGGGGTGCTTCGGTCGGAGCCTGGACCCAGCGGACGATCGAGCTGGTGGAGACCGGTTCGAAGTGCGGCGGGGTTTTCGGCAGGATCGTGTATTGGGCACCGACCTGTTTGCACAGTTCGCGTTTTAGATCTCCGTATTTGTCGTCCTCGGTGACGATCAGGACATCCGGGCGGAGGCGCAGGAAGTCTTCCTCGAAATCGAGTCCTTCCTTGTGGCCGCCGGTTATCACGACCTCGTCGATCATTCGCAAGCCTTGCAGCAGGACGCGCTTGTGATCGTCCGGGATGGACGGCTTCCGGCGCTTGTGGTGCCACAGGACCTCGGCCGACGCGAATGAAACTATCAGATAGTCGCCCGCCGCGCGGGCCTCCTCGAAGAACTGGAGATGCCCGGCATGGAGGATGTCATAGCATCCGGAAACGAAGACTTTTTTCATGGGGTGAGATGAAGAGCTGTAGGATTTTACTCCTTTGAAACCGAGACGTGGTGCCCGTGCGACTTGAGCAGCGAGTGGCGGCGGGCGGCATCGAGATCGTGGGCGACCATCTCCTTGCACATTTCCTCGACGGTGATCTCGGGAACCCAGCCGAGCTTTTCTTTCGCCTTCGTCGGGTCGCCTAACAGCGTTTCCACCTCCGCCGGGCGGAAATAGCGCGGATCGACTTTGACGATGACGTCGCCGATGGCCACGGCCGGCGCGATCGCCGGATCGACTGCGGTCACGGTGGCGATTTCCTTTTCGCCCTCGCCGGAGAAGGCGAGTTCGATGCCGGCCTCACGGGCGGACATTCTAACGAACTCGCGCACGGATATCTGTTTGCCGGTGGCGATCACGAAATCGTCGGGCGCGTCCTGTTGGAGCATCATCCACTGCATGCGGACGTAGTCCTTGGCGTGGCCCCAGTCGCGGAGCGAGTCCATGTTGCCGAGGAACAGGCAGGCATCGAGGCCCTGGGCGATGTTAGCTAGCGCGCGGGTGATCTTGCGGGTGACGAAGGTTTCGCCGCGGCGCGGCGACTCGTGGTTGAAGAGGATGCCGTTGCAGGCATACATGCCGTAGGCCTCGCGATAGTTCACGGTGATCCAGTAGGCATACATCTTGGCGACGGCATACGGCGAGCGCGGGTGGAACGGCGTGGTTTCCTTCTGCGGGATTTCCTGGACGAGTCCGTAAAGCTCGGAGGTCGATGCCTGATAGAAGCGGGTCGTCTTTTCTAGGCCGAGGAAGCGGATCGCCTCTAGCAATCGAAGCGTGCCGATGGCATCGACGTCGGCCGTGTACTCGGGAGCCTCGAAGGAAACGGCGACGTGGGACTGCGCGCCTAGGTTGTAAACCTCGTCCGGGCGGACCTCGCTGAGGATGCGGGTGAGGTTCGAGGAGTCAGTTAGATCGCCGTAGTGCAGGCGGAAACGCGAGTTTTCGACGTGCGGGTCCTCGTAGATGTGGTCGATCCGTTGGGTGTTGAACAACGAGGCACGGCGTTTGATGCCGTGGACTTCATAGCCTTTTTCGAGGAGAAACTCCGCGAGGTAGGATCCGTCTTGTCCGGTGATGCCGGTGATGAGGGCGCGTTTCATGGGGTGGAAGTGGTGGACGGCGGATGCATTATTTCTGATAGAAATGATTCGAAGTCGGGGAGGTGTCTCTCGACGATGGCTTCGAGAATCGGGCGTTGGAGTTTTTCGTAACTATGCACTGCGATGTTGCGGAAACCGACCATGTGTTTCATCGCGGTGTTTGTGCCGCTACTGATGATTTGGTTTTGAAAAAGTATCTCAAAGGCATCCCGGCTGGTTTGTGGAACTCCCAGCCGGCTCCGGGAAATCATGTGCATGGCCAAATCGATTGCGGCTTCACAGGCTCTTAGTAAGTTCAATACGATCGAATCCTGAGTGGTGAAGTCGTCGAGGCGGGAAGAATCACCTTGGTATTCTTCCGTAACCCGGGAAAGACAACGGCGGACAATCGCCGCTTTGTTTAATGTGACATCGTCAATCATCCCGCGAGTATCTCCCTTCTTTCCTCATTGAGTCGTGCGTAGTCCGAAAGGGTGTACATCTCGAAGTTATGATAGCTGATGGTGTTTCCAACGAACAACGGAGTTCCGTTGGCAATAACCTCCTTGGCGAACACGGTGCTCGCGTGTGATAGATCCACCAGGTCCACTGGCTTGCCCAGCTTTTCGGATAGTGTGCCCGCCAGATAGAAGCAATCCAACGGCGCGACGGCTTGCGAAGGCAGGAATGCGATGTCGATATCGCTTCCCGGATGGGCAGTCTGCTTGCTGTAAGAGCCGAATAAATAGATCACCGCGCAATCGAAGCCAGCCAGGGCGGCGATGATTGCATTGCTTTGAGCGGATGACAGTACTGAGATCATTCAGTTATAGCCTCGCAACGCCAGAGGCGGTGGCTGCGCGAAAATCCTGATAGGCGGCGGCGAGACCTTCGCGGAAGGAGACGACGGGCGACCAGCCGGTGGCCTTGATCTTGGAGATATCCAGCAGCTTGCGCGGGGTGCCGTCCGGCTTGCTGGGATCGGTTAGGATCTGGCCGGTG
>JANOZJ010000369.1:0-5404 GCA_031429315.1 Akkermansiaceae bacterium | reverse complement strand
GCAGGTGGCCTCGATCTTGATCGTCTGGCGCACCGGTTTGTAGCCGAGCCGCCGGGTCACACAGTCGTTGAGCAAGTCGAGATGCGAGTCCTCGAATTCCACCACGCGGCCGCAGTCGATGCAGACGAGATGGTTGTGCGAGGGCTTTTCCAGGAAGTTGGGATCGTAGGTCGTTTGGTTCTCGCCCAGATCGATTTCACGCAGCAAATCCGCTTCCACCAGCAGGCTCAGGGTCCGGTAAACCGTCGCCCGCGAAGTTTCCGCGTCGAGCTTGCGGGCGCGGTCGAAAAGCTCGTCCGCAGTGAAATGCTCGTCCTTGGAAAACGCCGCCTTGACGATCGTGTCACGCTGGCTGGTCCGGCGCAGACCCTTGCGCCGGATGAAATCATTAAGCCGTTCCTCGATGCTGCCGTCCACGATTTTGTTTCTAGCGTCCCGGTCGGGACAGGGGAAGTGGAAAGACGGTTGGAATCCGCGCGCTCCACTGCCAGCGGCCCGCAATGGACGCTGGCATGTGGCGCCGATCCGGGTCTCCGCCGTGCTTTTCATCAAAATCGAGACCGTTTGAAAGGCTGGCGATTCTGTCTGGCGTAGGAAATTATCCTCAAACGGCCATGACACCTAACATCAGTCGCAGAAAATTTCTCGGAACCACCGCCCTAGCGTTCGGCATGCCGACAATCATCCCGGCTTCCGCCCTGGGCAAAAACGGCGCGGTTGCCCCAAGCAACCGGATCGTCATGGGTGGCATCGGCATCGGCCCGCGCGGGCGGCAGGTGCTTTCCTGTTTCCTTGCCCAGCCGGACGTCCAGTTCGTCGCGATCGCCGACGTGCAAGAGTCGCGCCGCGAAACCGTCCGCCGCATGGCGAACAAACAATACGGCAACGAGGACTGTTATAAATGCCGCGACATGATGGAGATCCTCGGCCGCGAGGACATCGACGCGGTCCAGATTACCACCGGTGACCACTGGCATGCGCTCGGCATCATCCTCGCTTCAAAAGCAGGCAAAGACATCTACGCCGAAAAGCCGTGCAGCATGACGATCCAGGAAACGCAGGAGCTTGCGGATGCCGTGAAACTCCACGGACGGGTCTTCCAGGCCGGCACCCAGCGACGGAATGTGGACAATTTCCGTTTCGCCGCCGAACTCGCCCGCAGCGGTCGGCTCGGGAAAATCCACACCGTCCACGCTTCGATCCTAAAGCTGGTGCCGGACCTCGCCCCGTTGCCCGCCGAACCCGAGCCGGATCCAGCGGTCATCGACTGGGACCGTTGGCTGGGGCCAGCCCCCATGCGCCCGTACAACCAGAAATACGTCGAAGGACGCTGGCGCGGCCACTATGCCTTCCACGGCGGTGCCGGCTTGCCCGAGTGGGGCGCACACACCCTCGACCTCTGCCAATGGGCGGCGAATGCGGATGGCACCACCCCGGTCGAGTTCGAGAGCAAAGGCGACACCCTCATCGAAGGCCGCTACGCCAGCGGGGTGAAGCTCGTGATGCGCCTCGCCGGATTCAACGGCGAGGGCGACTGGGTCGTCCCCGGCACCTGCCCGGTGCGCTTCGAGGGCGATCAAGGCTGGGTCGAGACGGCCGATTTCGGAAAAATCGCCGCCAGCAATCCAGCGCTGTTAGTCGGTATGCCCACCGGAGAAATTTCCGGGACCGATCCCACCAAGCACGTCCGCGATTTCCTCGACTGCGTCAAATCCCGCGGCGCTCCGGCGGCGAACGAAAAGGTCACCCGCCACGGCCACATCGCCTGTCACGCCGCGGCCATCGGCTGGCAGCTCGGCCGAAAAGTCCGCTTCGACCCCGTCACCGAGAAGTTCCTCGATGACGACGAAGCTAACAAAATGTGCAGCCAGCCACGCCGGGCACCGTGGAACGTCTGACACCGGTTTGAAGCGTGAGAGACTATCGACGGACTATGAGCCATTCCTGCTAGGCGCGGGTGTGTTGGCGGTCGAGTGGCTGATTCTCTGGTGGATGCATCGTAAAAAGATATTCATTTGAATCTGAATCGAAGGTGGAGTTCCATTAACATGGCATTGCGAGCTAAAGGCCCATGCCATACCAGCCTGGGCCAACGGCCCAAGAATCGTTTGCGATCGGTGTTCAAAGGCTGTAAGCCCGGCCTATTCAGGCGTTTTTTAGAGGTGCTTGAGATGATCCCATTCTGAAAGAAAGGCGTCGGGCAGAATGCCCGCGCCACCGTGGCCCGGGCATCCTGCCCGGAGCCTTGTGCCGCGATTTGCTATCACGCTCACTGCTCCGTCCGCCGCGGCAAATCTAACACTGGAATCCTTGATTTCACGGTCATCAGCCACTTGGCCTCTCACACGCGGTCAGGTGTTCTGAGGCAGGGGCAAAACGCAAGAATCGACAGCCGCCCGTGTTGCGCTAGGTTTCCTGCGGATGACTTTGAAAGAACTCGGCTGGAACGACGATTTGGAAACCGCCTGCGCGACCTACTGCGGGAAGGGCTGGGTGCCCGCACGGCTGATCCGCGAGACCGTAATCAACTATGGCGCGTTCATCAAAGGCGGCGAGGAAATCGACGTCATCCTCAGCGGCCGCGTCTGGCACGAGGCGGTCTGCGACGCGGATCTCCCGGCGGTCGGCGACTGGGTGATGGTCGAGCTCGGCGATGAAAACCAGCCGCACATCATCCGCGCGACGTTGCCGCGGCGCACTTGTTTTTCCCGGAAAATGCCCGGCAACAGCTCGCAGGCGCAGGTCATCGGCGCGAACATCGATCTCGTCGCCGTGGTCACCGACGCGGGCCCGGATTTCAACATCCGCCGGATGGAACGCTACTTCATGCTCATCGGCCGCAGCGGCGCGAAAGCGGTGGTGCTGGTGAACAAATCCGACCTTTTTCCCATCGAGCAAAGCCAGCAAGCCGCCGCGGAAATCGCCGCGCTGTGGGACGGTGCCAGCGTCCACGTGACCAGCGCGGTGAGTGGCCAAGGCCTCAAGGTGCTGAAGAAATACATCAAGAAGGGCATCACCATGTGCATCGTCGGCTCCAGCGGCGTCGGCAAATCCACCCTCGTGAACCAGCTTTACGGCGAGGAATGGCAGTGGACCAGCGAGTGCAACGAGACCACCGGCAAAGGCCGCCACACCACCACTTCCCGCGAGCTCGTCCCGCTGCGCAACGGCGGCATGCTCATCGACAATCCCGGCATGCGCGAGATCCAGATGTGGACCGACGAGGCGACGCTGCGCGACAGTTTCGCCGATGTGGAGGCTCTAACCGCCGAGTGTAAGTTCTCGGATTGCAGCCACCGCACCGACGCCAAGTGCGCGATCCGCGCCGCCGTGGACGCCGGCACGCTCGATCCCGCGCGCTATGAGAATTTCCTCAACCTTGAGAACGAGATCGCCGCGTTGAGGAAACGCTCGGAGAAACGCCAGATGGCCGTCGAGCGCTGGGCCAAGCGCAACAGCGTGAAAGCCCGCAATCTGGCTGATAGAATCCAGTTGGAAAAAGATCACCGCGGCGACGTGTGAGAAAAACTTATTGAGCGATCGACCTGTTATTTTGCCCATGAGATTTCAAATTCCGCGATGGCTTCTTATTTCCCTCAGCCTGTGGGTTGTTTCGTCGCCGTTAGAGGCGCAGCTCCCAGGCCTCCCCTCCAAGCCGGTCGCGGCGGAAGCCACGGGCGAGAAACCGGACGAAGCGGAAGCCCGCTTCCAACAATGGATCAAGGAAGCGCGTGCGGCATTTGCCCAAGTCAACGATCCCAGCGCGGAAGCCCAACTGCCGGAAGGCATCGATGCCGCGCTCCTGGCCGACTACCGGCGCGATCTCGAGCAGATCATTCTCGGCATCAACCGGCATCTGAAAATCCTCGCCGCGATGCCGGAAGCCCGCAAGGCGCTCGACGCCGCGCGCGATGCCGATGCCGCGTGGACCGGGTTTCCCGGCAAGCCGCCGTACTCGATCCTGATCCTCGACGAGTTGGTCAACCAACAGAATGCGATCCAGGAAAAGGCCGCATCCTACCGCTCGTCGCTGGAACTTTTCGGCCGCACGCTGGCTGAAATCCAGGACGAGGCGAGGGCGGCAGAGGCGTCTAGCAGGCAGGTGTCGGCGGATGCCGAGGAAGACCCCAGCGAGGACGGCGCGGCGAAATGGCGGCTCGCCGCCGACCGCGCAAAAACCCGCCTGCTGGCCGTTAGAGCGACGTTTCTTCAAAGTAACGTCAGCTTGCTGCAAGATCAGGCCGAGACCACGAGAATCCAGCTTGCCCTCCTCGGCCGCCAGATCGCGCTGGTCAAAAACCGCTCGGGAATCACCGCCGACGATCTGGTCAAAGTGTCCAAAGCGGCGGCGGATCGCCAGACCGTGCTGCGCAAGGAAATCGCCGCCGTCCTCAAGCGGCAACAGGAAGCAACCGTGGCCAAGGCCCGCATGCAGACCGCCATCGATCAGCTCGAAAAAGCCACTCCCGAAGGCACGCCTCTCGCGCAGACACCCGCGCTCGCGCTCGCCAGGGTCAAAATGGAAGCCACCGAGACCCGGGTCGATTCCTTCCAACATATCGTGGAAACCCTCGAGTCGCTCGACCAGCTCGAATCCTACGGCCCGGATATCTATCAGAACCGCCGGGCCGTGTTGGAGCCCAAGACCAAGACGGCCCACGACACCGCCATGCAGTCGCTCCGCTCCGCCCTGGTCCGCCTAACGGCCTGGGAAACCGTCATCGCCAACGATTTGGCGGCGGTCAATGCGGACATCCGGAACCAGGAATCCCGGGCCAATTCCATGGCCGCCGATGATCCGCGGTTGGTCCCGCTCAGCGATGTCCGGGTCGCGCTGTGGGACAAACAGGCGGTCATCCTGCGCGGCTCACAGGCGGTTTCCGCACAACGGCGGTTGCTGGCCCGCTGGCTTGGCGATTTGGACCGCGCGACCGTTGCCAAGCCTTGGGCGGAAAAACTAACGACCGCCGCCGGCTCCACCTGGAGCTTCATCAAACAGATCTGGGCCACCGAAGTTTTCAAATACAAAGACACCGTGATGAGCGCCGGAGTGCCCATCACCCAGGAGCGAGGAGTGGCCTTGGGGAAATTCATCATCGCGACCTTGTTTTTTGGCCTCGCCTATCTGACCTCACGGCGGATCAACAACCGGCTTCGGAACGTCGTTGTCCGGCGCGGCCATATCGCGGAGGCCCAGGCGAAAACCTTGAGCAACTGGCTGACGCTTGTCATCGGCTTCCTGCTCGCCGTCGCCACCCTGCATTTCCTCAAGATCCCTCTAACGGTCTTCGCCTTCTTCGGCGGCGCGCTCGCCATCGGACTCGGCTTCGGCACCCAGACGCTGATCAAGAATTTCATCAGCGGCATCATCGTCCTGTTCGAGCGCAAGATCCGCGTCGGCGAC
>JANOZJ010000368.1:0-5589 GCA_031429315.1 Akkermansiaceae bacterium | reverse complement strand
TTCACCGCCACCGTCAAAGCCACCTATTTCCACGGCTCGCCGGTTAGAAATGCCAACGTCGAGATCATCGTCAAGCGCGGTTCCATCGGCGAGGGCTGGTTTCCCGTCTGGCGCTGGGATTGGCTCTATGGCCCGGGCGCGTGGTGGAATGGCAGCGAGGCGAGCTGGCATCCCGGATGGAAAAACTGGGGCTGCATCCCGCCGCATCCGCCGTGGTGGCAGGGCAACCGTTGGACGCCCGATGAACTCGTGATGAAACGCAACGTCGCGATCGGCCCCGACGGCACCGCGAAGATCGAGATCGACACCGCCTCCGCGAAGGCGATCCACGGCGACATGGATGCGAAATACACGATCGAGGCCCGCGTCGTCGATGCCTCGCGGCGCGAGGAACGCGGCACCGGCTCGGTGATCGCCGCGCGCAAGCCGTTCGAAGTGATCGTCTGGACGAACCGCGGCTATGCCCGCGCCGGCGAGCAAGTCGAGGCGACGATTTCCGCCGCCACTCTCGCCGGGAAACCGGTGATTGGTGCGAAAGGCAAGCTAACGATTTTCAAACTAACCGGTGGTGATGACGGCCGCATCGAGGAAAAGGAAGTGCAGTCGTTTGCAGTAGAAACCGACGCCGAGGGCGAGATTCACCAGCGCTTCGCCGCGCCCGCCACCGGTCAATACCGGCTCGCCGCAAGCCTCTCGTTCAAGGACGGCGAGCCGGCGGAAGGCGCCACGATTCTCAACGTTCAAGGACCGGGCCGCGCCGAACCTGCGGACTGGCATTTCGGCCCGCTCGAACTCATCGCCGACAAGCCGGCCCATGCGCCCGGCGAAACGCTGAAACTCCGCGTCAACAGCGACCGCGAAAACGCCAATGTCTGGCTCTTCCTCCACGTCGCGGGCAGCGCCGGTCGCGAGGCCCGCCGCATCCAGCTCGATGGCAAGAGCCTCGAAGTGGAAGTCCCGCTCGACTTGCGGGACATGCCTAACATGTTCATCGAAGGCATCACCGTCCACGGCGCGAAAGTGCATTCGGCGGTCCGCCAGATTTTGCTGCCGCCCGTTAGCAAACTCGTGGAGGTCACGCTCGAACCCGCGAAGGACCGGGTGAAGCCGCGCGAGACGTCCGCGTTGCGGGTGACCTTGCGCGACGCCGAAGGCAAGCCCGTGACCGGCACCGCGGTTCTGGCCGTTTATGACAAGTCGCTCGAAGCGATCACCGGCGGTTCTAACGTCGGCTTGATCCATGAGACCTTCTGGACCTGGAAGAACAACTATTATCCGGGAAACATCGGCGGTTCCGTTCCGGGTTCTCCGGGGAATTTGCTCCGCCCGAAAGCCGTGGGCATGCAGTCGCTCGGCCGCTTCGGAGATGAAGGGCGATATTCCCGCAAAGGTGGCGGATTCGGGGTCGGGGTCGGGGAGTTGCGATCCAGGAACATGATGCTGCCGGAAGGAGAGTCGGATGAGGCCATGCCGATGGCAGCGAGTGCCATGAGGATGGAGGCCAAGAGCGCTCTTTCTGACGGGGAAGCAGCGGGGAGTGCCGCGCCGGCCGCCAATCCCATCCTCGTCCGCAAGGATTTCGCGGATCTGTTAAAATGGTCCGGCGCGATTCAAACCGACGCCGATGGCCGCGCCGAGATCCCGCTGGAATACCCGGACAACCTCACCACCTGGAAGGCCCGGGTCTGGGTGTTAGGCAAGGGCACGCAGGTCGGCGAAGGCAGCGCGGAGATCATCACTTCCAAGGAATTGTTAGTCCGCTTGCAGGCTCCCCGTTTCCTGGTGGAGCGCGATGAATCCGTCTTCAGCGCGGTCGTCCAGAACGACCATGACTCGCCGAAGACGGTGAAGGTTTCGCTCGAACTCGATGGCAAGGAACTCGAAGCCATCGATGGCGCGCCTCAGACGGTGGAAATCGCGGCGAAGTCGGAGGCCCGCGTCGATTGGCGGGTCAAGGCGCTGCGCGAAGGCGAGGCGACTTTCCGGATGCGTGCGGATTCCGGCGACGATGGCGACGCCGTGGAGCGCAAGCTGCCGGTACTCGTCCACGGCATGTTGCGTCAGGACGCATGGAGCCGCACGGTCGAGCCGGGTGCGGATTCCGCGAAGATTCAGATCGAGGTGCCGGAACAACGGCGGCCCGACCAATCGAAACTAACCGTCCGCTTTTCGCCGACCATCGCCGGCGCGGTGGTCGATGCGATTCCTTATCTCGCCAGCTATCCGCATGGCTGCACGGAGCAGACATTGAACCGCTTCGTGCCGGCCGTGATCGCGCAGAAGTTGCTGAGGGATCTCAAGATCAACCTCGCCGAGGTGAAGGCGAAGCGCACCAATCTCAACCCACAGGAGTTAGGCAACTCCGCCGAGCGTGCGGCGCAGTGGAAGCAGTGGCAGACGAACCCGGTGTTCGATGAAGTGGAGATGGAGAAGATGGTCGAGAAAGGAATTGAAAAACTCATGTCGATGCAGATCTCCGACGGTGGCTGGGGCTGGTTTTCCGGCTACGGCGAGTTTTCCTATCCGCACACCACGGCGGTGGTCGTCCATGGCTTGTTAGTCGCAAAACAGAACGGCGCGGAGATTCCCGATGCCATGCTCAACGCTGGCATCGGCTGGCTGATGGCTTACGAGCGCAAGCAAACCGCAGCGTTGCAACTCCATGTCGAGCGCGAGGCGCTGCGCAAGGAGGGCAAGAAGGTCAAGGACGACAACAAGTATGAGAAATCGAAGTGCGATGCGTTGGACGCGTTCGTCCGGATGGTGCTGGGCGAGGCGCAGCGCGACTCGGAGCCGATGCTCGCGTTCCTCTATCGGGATCGCGTCGAGCTGCCGGTCTATGCCAAGTGCCTGTTAGCGCTTGAACAACACCGCAAGGGCGACGAGGCCCGCCGCGACGAGGTGAAGAAGATTATTTCCCAATTCCTCAAGCGCGACGCGGAGAATCAAACGGCTTATCTCGATCTCCAGAACACGAGTTACTGGTGGAACTGGTATGGCAGCGAGGTGGAGGCGCACGCATGGTATCTCAAGCTGCTCGCCGCAGTGAAACCTAACGATGCCGACACCCGCGGGCTGGTGAAGTATTTGATGAACAACCGCAAGCACGCGACTTATTGGGAGTCCACCCGTGACACGGCGTTCGCCATCGAGGCCATCGCCAGCTATTTCAAGGCCAGCGGCGAGGACGCGCCGGAGATGGAGGTGGATGTGGTGCTGGACGGGAAATCGCTGCGCAAGGTTTCGATCAACCGGGAGAACCTGTTCACCTTCGATGGCTCGGTATCTCTATCAGGCGAGGCGGTGACCACCGGCAAGCATGACATCGAGTTGAGGAAATCCGGCAAAGGCACGCTCTACGCAAACGCCTATCTGGAAGTTTTCACCCTCGAAGATAAACTCCGCGCCGCCGGGCTTGAAGTTAAAGTCAGCCGCCGAATTTCCAAACTCATCGCACTGGAGAAGGAAGCCGAAGTCCCCGATGCCACCGGACTGGTCGTGAAACAACAGGTCGAGCGCTTCCGCCGCGAACCGTTAGCCGATGGTGCCAAGCTCGCCTCGGGCGACCGCGTGGAGGTCGAACTCGTCCTCGAAAGCAAGAACGACTACGAGTATCTGATATTCTCGGATGCCAAGGCCGCCGGATTCGAGGCACTCGACGCGCTCAGCGGCTACGTCGGCGGCAGCGGGTTGAGCGCCTACATGGAGCCGCGCGACCAGACCGTGGACTTCTTCATCCGCGCCCTGCCGCGCGGGACTAACACCTTGCGCTATCAGCTCCGCGCCGAGGCTCCCGGGATTTACAAAGCGCTCCCCGCCACGGCGGAAGCGATGTATGCCCCAGAGCTGAGAGGGAACTCGGCGGATTTGAAGCTGGAGATTCTCAAGTAACTGGTCACGCCCCGACTCGTTGGCATTTCCCGCTTGATGCGAGTGCGACAGGAAGTGTTCCGATCTGGCACCGCGCATCAAGTGGATCTGTAGTCCGTGTCGGCGGCTCTAGCAGCTCAATGAGCGGCGCTGTCGTCTCGCCAGCGCTGTGTCAAGTCGCTGTATGCGTCGATCCGCCGGTCGCGGAAGAACGGCCAGATGCGGCGGAAGTCTTCGACGGCTTGAAAGTCGAGGTCGTGACAGAGGATTTCTTCGTTTTCGGTGGAGGCCTTGGCGACGAGCTCGCCGTAGGGATTGGCGACGAACGAGCGGCCCCAGAACTCGGTGTGGTCCTGGCTGCCGGTGCGGTTCACGGCTGCGAGGTAACAGCCGTTAGCCACGGCATGGCCGCGCTGGACGGTTTCCCAGGCGCAATGCTGGGCATCGCCGAGCAGGGACTTTTCCTCGGCCAGCCAGCCGATGGCGGTCGGATAGACGAGGACTTGCGCGCCGCCGAGGGCCATCAGGCGGGCGGCTTCGGGATACCACTGGTCCCAGCAGATGAGGACGCCGATTTTACCGAAGCGGGTGTCCCACACCGGCCAACCGCTGTCGCCGGGGGTGAAGTAGAATTTTTCCTCGAAGCCTGGATCCTGCGGGATGTGGCTTTTCCGATAGAGTCCCATCAGCGAGCCGTCGGCATCGTGGATGGCGGCGGTGTTGTGATAGAGTCCAGGACCGCGATGCTCGAATAACGAGGAAACGAGGACGATGCCGAGCTCGCCGGCGAGCTTGCCGAGGCGGTCGGTGACCGGGCCGGGCAGGGGATCGGCCAAGTCGAACCGCGCCGGATCCTCGACGGTGCAGAAATAGGGCGTGAGGAAAAGTTCCTGGGTGACGACAATGTTGGCACCGCCCGCCGCAGCCTGGCGGATCAGGGATTCGTGGTGGTCGAAGGATTCGGCTTTGCTGGGGAAAGTCCCGGATTGGAGCAGGGCGAGGCGTGGCATGGGCGAAGCATTGTGGTTCGGGGATTTGGAATCAAGCCTTGCGGGAAACGGGGGAGGCGAATCGTTGGGGTGAAGAAATTACGCAAAACTTGGCTTGATTCCCCGGAATTCGCGGCTAAAACCGCGCCCCTTCATGCCGGATCCATCACGAACTCTGAAATTCGCCATTCCCAAAGGCAGTCTTCAGGACCCCACCATCGAACTCCTCGCCAAGGCCGGCTACGAGATCCATGTCTCCTCGCGCGGACTGCGCCCGAGTTCTAACGATTCCGACCTCGATCTCTATCTGATTCGGGCCCAGGAAATCGGGCGCTACCTGGGCCAGGGTTTCATCGACTGCGGGATCACCGGCTACGATTGGGCCTACGAGAACGGCGTCGATTTGATCGACCTTGCCGAGCTGCCTTACTCGCGCGCCACCACGCGGCCGACACGCTGGGTCCTGGTGGTGCCGGAAGATTCGCCGATCCGCAAGCCCGAGGATCTTGAAGGCAAACGCATCGCCACCGAAGGCGTGGGGATCACCCAACGCTATTTGAATGAGCGCGGCATCCAGGCCGAAGTCGAATTTTCCTGGGGCGCGACCGAGGTCAAGGTGCCGGATCTGGTCGATGCCATCGTCGATGTCACCGAAACCGGCGACTCGATCAAGGCCAACCGCCTCCGCATTGTGGACACGCTTCTAACATCATTTCCGCATTTCTACGCG
>JANOZJ010000367.1:0-15715 GCA_031429315.1 Akkermansiaceae bacterium | reverse complement strand
TCAAACTCCGCACGGCGCTCGGGAGAAACACCAATCCCACCAGCCCGAGCAGCCAAACCGCCGATCTCGCGACCACCGCGCGGGCTTTGAGCTGGAGCATTTCCACCCCGTAGGCCTGCCGCCAATGCGCCGCAGGCGGGGCCGTTTCCTCCCAGGAATCGATCAATCTCGCATGCCACCAAGTCCCGCGATGATTCGCCAGCGCTCTCGAGGTTTCCTCGAAATCCGAGATCATTTGCCCTTGTAGGAACTGCCCGAGCAGCACGCGACTCGGCAATCCGTCCTGCTCCGCCTTGATCATGGCAAACGCCTCCAAGCCCCTCGGGGTCAGCGACTTTTCCGCTGCCAGTTTTTCAAAAACCTCCAGCGCCTCCCGCCGCACCACCACCGGCTCGTCCGCTCCGGCCAGCCATTTCAGCCACGGCGGATCCTCTCGCATCGCCTCTGCCAGCCGCAAGTCCCGGTCGATTTTTACCAGCGCGATCTCCTCGGTCCCCGGCGGATAGCCCTCGGCCTTGCCGAAATAATGATCCCAAAGCCAGATTCCCAAAATAAACGCCAGTAGGGCGATCAACGGTTCAGGGTAGTCCCGCCGCAAGATCGTGCGGTAAGGATTTCCCTTATGACTTTTGTTGGCATTTACCTTTTCGATAGGGAGCGAGCGTTTCCAAAATCCCAGGCTTGGCAAGCCTTGCCTGAGCTTCACCATCTACCCGTTTTCAAGCGCCGAATCCCGGATTTTTTACAGTGGCGGGTTGGCGCTTGCCGTCGCAGGCTTGCCGCGCAGCCCTTTCCACATGCCAGACCCCACGGAATTCGTCATCATTGCCACCTTCAGCACGGCATTCGGGATCTTCGTCCTCGCCGCCCTCACGCGAATGCTGATCGGGGAAACGCCCGCGCCGTGGCCCGCAATCGAACCCGCTGCCGCCGATGAAGGCACGCCCTATCAGGCTCCCCTGCAGCCCCCGCCTCCGCTGCCGGTCGGGCGGGTGCCGGTTTGGTTCTACCGGCCGCTCGACCTGCTAGGAATTGGTTTCGTGTTCGTTCTTTTCTTCAGGCTGGTGGTGGGTTCCGTGAGATCGTCCTTCACGGCCGATCCGATCTTGGATCCCCAGGGCCTGTTCGCCTCGATCGCGTTCCAATTCATCATCGCCGGCATTGTCACGACGTTTGTGATCGGCCGTATCCGGCCGGTCGAATGGCTTGGCTTGAAGTGGCCCGGCTGGCGCTGGGGGTTTCTCATCGCGCCGCTCGCGGTGCTTCTCATGTGGTTGTTTTTCGGCGGCCTCCAAGTGTCCGGCTTCATGCATTGGATCGAATCGCTCGGCGTCGAGACGGTCCAGGACACGGTGAAAATTCTCCAGGAGTCCACCGACCCCGTTATCCTCGGGCTGATGGCCTTCGCCGCCGTCATCGCCGCGCCGTTTTGTGAGGAAGTCGTTTTCCGCGGCTATCTCTACCCGGTCACCAAACGCTTCGCTGGCCCGTGGGCGGCGGGGATTTGTTCCGCCCTCGTTTTCGCCGCCGCCCACGGCAGCGTCGTCGCGTTGCTGCCGTTGTTTGTTTTCGGCTGCCTGCTCGCCTTCGTCTATGAAAAAACCGGCTCGCTGTGGGCACCCATCGCCGTCCATCTCTGCTTCAATGGCGCGACCGTCGCCATCCAGATGGCGGCCCGCCACTATCATCTTCCGCTGGATGTCACGCCGTGAAAACCCTCCGCGACATCGGCGAGGATGCCTTGATCGACCGCCTCGTCGGCCTGCTGCCGCGTGACCCGAATCCCGCCGCCGGGCCGGGCGATGATTGCGCCGTCATCGATCAAGGCCTCCCAACCCTGTTGCTTCTGAAAACCGACGCGCTCGTCGAACACGTCCATTTCCTGCCCAGCGCCCCCGCCCGTGCCATCGGCTGGAAAGCCGCCGCCCGTGTCGTCTCGGACTTCGCCGCCATGGGCGGGCAGCCCGGACACTTTCTAATCACGCTCGCCCTCCCGCCGGAAACCGCCGTCTCGTGGGTGGAAGACCTTTATCGCGGCATCGCGGACTGCCTCGGAAAATTCGGCGGCTTCCTCGCCGGTGGCGAAACCTCCAGTGTCCCGCGCGGTTCCGCCGCCGTCATTTCCATCGCCGCCACCGGCACCGTCCGCCGCGAGCAGCTTGTCCTGCGTTCCACCGGCCGGCCGGGCGATCTCCTCTTGGTCACCGGCAGTTTGGGCGGCTCGATTCAGGGCAAACATTTGAATTTCACCCCGCGCCTCAAGCAAACCGACTGGCTGGTGTCCCATCACCGACCCACTGCGATGATGGATCTATCCGATGGGCTGGCGAAGGATCTGCCGCGTCTGGCGATGGCCTCGAACTGCGGATTCAGGATTGAGAACGCGGCGCTGCCTGTCACTCCCGGCTGCACTCCGGCACAGGCGCTCGGCGATGGCGAGGATTTCGAAATCCTGATCGCGGTTGCCCCTAACAGTGTGCCCGCGCTGCTCAAGGAATGGCCCTTTATAGATGTCGCGCTCACCTGTATCGGCGGGCTGGTGCCTGCCGGCGAGGGAGCCTCCCTAACCGGAGGTTGGGAGCACTTCAACCTGTAGCAACCATGAAAGTGACCTATGATTCCGAAGTCGATGTGCTGCGCGTGCTTTTCAGCGACGCGCGCATTGAGGAGAGCGATGAAGACAAGCCCGGCGTGATTCTGGACTACGACGCGGCAGGCAACGTGGTGGGCCTGGAAATCCTCAACGCCAGCCAGCGCGTGGACAACCCGCGAGCGGTGGACTACGCGGTGACGGCGTGACGCTTGTGCCACCGGCCGAGATTGTCCGGAGTTCGCGCTTTAGCGCGCTCTTCCCAAAGACAAGCTGAAGCTTGAACTCCGGGCCGCCGCTAGACAGATATCGGGCGATTCCATTTCGGCACTCTATTTTGGCAAACGGTCTAATCACGGGCCTCAACCTACGTCTCGATAGAGTTCTGCCAGCGAGAATGAAATGCCGGCTTCCGGGAGATCGAGAATGGCGTCCGGCCCGGAGAGGGTTTCCCGCCGGAAGCCTGCGCCGTCCCTGCGGTGAAGCGTGAGGAAGGGTGAATCGGTTTCCGCGAGAATGTAGGTTCCGAGGGTCGGAATCGTGAGGTAGTCGCGGAATTTCTGGACCTCGTCGTTGCGGCGGGTGGTCGGGCTGAGGACTTCGAGAATCACGCTCGGCGAGTCGGTGAAGAGCGCGTCGCCCGGCACGGGCACGCAGATGATCATGCCGTCGGGAGAGTAGAAAGCCTCGTCGCCTCCGCCAAGCGGCACCTGGAGCTTGAAATCGCTGCCGGTCGTGAAACAAGGTTTTCCGGCAAGCTGGTTTCCGGCCATTCGCATGAAATTCTGAGGTGATGCGCTGATGGTTGAGCGTCCCGCCGGACATGGCGTAAACATTGCCGGCCACGTATTCGTGACGGATTTCCGAGGCCAGTTCGCCTTGGAGATATTCCTCCCGAGAGATCCGATTGTCCGGGATTGCCAGTGCCATGGGGTTACCGTTAACGGGAAATCCCCGCCCGCGCAAGCTCCCGGAAGTGGGAAGCCACAAGGTGCGGAGAGCGCCGCTTGCAAGCGTTGCATTCGCAAGATGTAGCGGCGCGTCTGTCGCACCCCCAAGGAGCGGCGGAACGTGTCCGCCGATGTGGATGGAGAGCCAGTGGCGTGAGCGAAGCGCTTTCCATTGCCACCTCATGGTCAGGGCGATCATGCATCGCCCCTCCTTGGTCATGACAGCAATCGTTGAATCCACGGAGCCTCATCGAGCAGGAAGTGCCCCTCCGCCAGCCCTGACTTCACCGGATTCCTCCGGATGTATCTCGCAACATTGAGGAAGTGATCCCAATCCCGGATCAGTCGGTCATAGTAATCCTTCTGCCACAGGGAACCCGTGTCTCCGGATGCCTTGTGGATCCGCGTGGCGCTGAAACGTTTCCACCCGGCAATCGCGCTGGAAAGCGACTTACCCTCCAGTGGGGATACGAGGACATGGACGTGGTTTGGCATGATCACATGCGAGTGAAGCAGATAGTCCGTCTGATTGCGCCGCGAGAGTGTGTCCGCTGCGATTTCCGCATTCTCTGGCAGAGCCAGAAGACAGGAGCCATGCCCGGCATCGAGCATCCGGTCGATGCGCGAGGAGAACTGTTTGTGATACGCCGATTCCGTGGCCGGACTCCATGGCTTTGGATTCCCGCTCAGCCACTGCTCGCGTTCCCGCCGCCACTCGGCCAGGAGCGCCGCGGGGAGAGAGTCTGCTAGCCGGAAGGTGATGAAGCAGGCTGCGTTTTCCAAGTGCCAGTGAGGCAGCCGGTTGTGGAACTCCTGAATTTCCGAAAACTCGCCGAGAAAGCGCAATTCGGGACAGGAGGAGGGATCGGAGTTCACCGAACAAGCCTGCCAAGGCAGGGACGGCTCGTCAAGGAGCGGCGGAACGTGTCCGCCGATGTGGATGGAGCGCCGATGAGAAGAGCTTCGCGCATTCCATCGGCTAAGCATCCGCATGGGCGATCATGCATCGCCCTTCCTTGGGCGCTTCACGCATCCCGCTCCTTGTCCTCATCCGCAAAAGGATTGCGCTTCCCGACCGCCACGAAGTGCCGCGCATACGCTTCCTCGATCGAGTGCTCGCCGCTCTTGGAAAAGCGCAGCGGGCGTTTGCATTTCCGCTGGAGATATCATGTCATTGATGGTTTCAGTTTCAGATCATGGGCATGAAACCGCAGCACCCGCAGGACGCGTCCCGCCCGCGGTAAATTGCACCGGATCACTCTGTCAGTTTTTTCCGCAGACGCTACTTGGCCAGGCTGTGGTCTTGGATGTGTTTGAGCGTCGCGTCGCGGTCTGGGCCGGGGGGGAGGGTCATCGCCCATTGGGTGGCGGTGGCGGGATCGTATGCGGAAACAGCCTCGGCGTAGCTGCGGATGGCCACATTTTTGGTGGGGCTGGCGGGGGCGGTGCTCAACCATTGACCGACTGCTTGGTAGTCGGTCTCAGCCCATCGACCGACGATTCGGCGGATGGGGTATTCAGATTTTCCGGCAGGTAAATTTTCGCTGACCCATTGGATCCATTGCTCGGAGTCCTCCTTTTTAATGTAAACAAATAGGGTCCCGGTGACAATTTCGAGTTCGGCGGGAGTGAAACCTGCACCCGCGAACCACTGGGTGGCCGAGGTGAACCCTTCGCCCGCGACAGAGCCAGTGAACCTAGAGATCAAATCCTTGCGACTTTCATCCCCCGGCAAGGCGGCGAGGTAATCTCGCAGCGCGGAAAGGGTCGCCGTCCGGTTTTCTGGCGTTTTCGCAGTGGTGGCGATTCCACAGAGCGCGGGCCAAGTGTCATCGAAGCCCAATTCACCGACGAGCTTGAGGGCGAGCCGTGGATCACTGGTGGAAATCCCCTTGAGCATCGTTACCTTGGAACGAGCGGTGATGAGATCTGGGAATTTCTCGGCGTTTTTACGGACCCATTCGACTGCGGCCATGGGATCTTGTTCCGCCCATTTCTTCAGCGCAGTCCGGACGACCTGATCTTTCATCCACGCGTTCGCCTTGAGCAGATCGGGCGAGTCCGTGAAGAGGGCGAGCGCCGTCTGCGGCTGGTTTTCTGCCAGAAGACAAAATGCGGAATAGATGAGGCCTTCGCGAGACTTGCCGTCTAGGTCCTTGGCCGAGCGGAGTTCGGCGATGAGGGCTTTCAACTGCGAGGCATCCATTGATTTCATTTTGGCTAGCAGGTCAGGTGGCGCGAACACGATGGCATTATCTCCCAATTCAAGGGTTTCTCCGTTGGCCTTCATTTCCTTAGAAAAGGCCACGATCTCAGCGACGAAAGCCTTTGGGGTCAGTTCCTGTTTGTCGCCGCGGCGGTGCTTGGTGGTTCGGACGACGCCAGTCGGGCGCGACGGGTCGAGGGCGATGCCGAGGGTGGCGGCTTCTGCGACGAGCTGGGTGTGGTTTTTACTTACGACTGCGAGCCGTTGGTAGTCGCTCCAGCAGAAGCTTGCACCGATGGCGAGGATCAGCGCGGAGAGGGCGAGCGGGATTTTCATGAGTGGATTTATTGGAACTTCGTCAGGAATTCCTCGCGGAATTTTGGATCAGTGATTTTCTCGGCCAAGGCACGGGCTTCGTCTTTGTAGTCTTTGGGGTGAATGCCACTGAGGAATGAGGTTAGGACATCATCATTACCGCTGGTGGGGTTATAAAGCAGGACCCACTCAGATGCGGCGGCGAAGGCTTGCTTACTTCCGTTTGCAATCATGTCCGCAAGGGCCTTGCCGGTCACGCTGTCAGTCGACGCCGGCGCTTGGGCTGTGGTCCACTCACGCAGGGTTTCGAGATCTTCACGGGTGATTTTTGTCCGTCCAGAAATACGCCGGATTTGAGAGTTTGCGGTTTCTTGAATGCACACGATCCGCTCAGCAGGCGTGGCGGCGATCCGGTCCATGTAGCGGGCTGTCTCGGCGTAGTCGCCGTAAGTTTGATGGGCGAGGAGCTTGGCCTGATCTTTTTCAGGGGCCTGACTGCGGACCAGCGCGGCAAAGGCTATTTGGTCCTTTTCTCCGAGGGATTGAAGTGAACTCGCATCCAAGGCCACCGTCCGCTCGCTCTCGGGCATCGCACTGAGGCGACGGGCGGCAGCGGCAGGATCGTTACAGAAAAGGACTCTGAGTAAAATGCCCTCAGCCTCGTTACGATTTCGACTGACCCCGTCGAGCGATTTGCTATCGAATTTACCCGCGTCGACTTGCTTGTCGAACCAAGCAGTGGCTGAGGCCGGGTCGTTCTCCGCCCATTTGCCCAAGTGGTGACAAAGCAGGCTGATCATTCCGCTTTTGTCGTTTTGGACACGGTCGGCGCAGCAGGTGAGGCCGAGCTCGGGATCTTTCTCCACCAGCGACCCGATGAGCCACCATTCGAGCCTCTCACGGGATTCCGTCGGGAGATCAAGCGCGGAGATTGCGCCGAGCGCGGCGACGAGTTGTTCCTTGCTCATCGACTCGGTGCGCTTCCCCACAACTTCCATCGCCCGCATGTCGCCGGATTGCTGCATTTCCACGAGCTGACCCGCGATTTTTTTCCAATCTAGCGGCGACATGTCTTCCGTCTTACTGGTCGGTGCTACTGGTCTGGTGCGAAGGGAACCGCTGTCCGGATCGGTGGCACGGGCGGACGTGATGTGTGTCTTTAGAACTGCACTTGCAGCTTCCAATGAGGAAATCGATTGGTGCTGGTAGGTGCCCCAAGTGCCTACCAGAACAAGCGCAATCGCGGGGACAATCCATGGAACAATTTTCATAAGTTTTAATTCGTCGTCGGGTGGTCTTGAATGTGTTTGAGCGTCGCGTCGCGGTCGGGGCCGGGGGGCAGGGTCATGGCCCATTGGGTGGCGGTGGCGGGATCGTATTGGGAAACGGTCTCGGCGTAGCTGCGGACGGCGGTGTTTTTGGTGGGACTGGCGGGCGTGCTGGCGAGCCATTTGCCCGCGGCTTGGTAGTCGTTCTCAGTCCATCTGCGGACGATGTTGCTAATGGGGCCTGCGGCCTTTTCTGCGGGGAGCTTTTCACCGATCCAGTCGATCCATTGGCTGGTTTCGTCGGGTTTGATGCAGCTAATGAGGCAATCAGCGACGGTTTCGAGTTCGGTCGGAGTGAAGTCTGCACCGGCGAACCACTGGGATGCGGGGGTAAAACCTTCCATCGCAAGTCTGCCAGTAAATCTGCCGATCAACTCCCTAGCGCCTTGATCTTCTGGCAAGGTGGCACGGTACTCGCGAATGGCTGCGAGGGTTACCATCCGATTTTCGGGCGTTTTCGCGGCGCAGGCCATGCCGCAAAGCACTTGCCAGTTGTCTTTTAAGCCTAACTCGCCAGAGAGCTTGAAAGCGAGCTTCGGATTATTGGTGGCAATACCGGACAGCATGTCTTCCTTGGCATCATCCGTGACGAGATCTGTAAATTTCGCGGCGTTTTTACGGACCCATTCGAAGGCGGCCATGGGTTCCGCCGTGGCCCACTTGGTGAGCGCAGAGGAAAACAGATCCCTTCTCTTAAGATTGTCTTTGTTTAGGAGATCGGGTAGCTCAGTGAAAAGAGCGAGTACCATCTCCGGCTGATCGTCAGCCAGCAGGCGCATCGCAGAAGCAACGATCCAGTCACCTCGTTCGTCTTTGAGGTTCTTGGCGGCGCAGACTTCGGTGACGAGGATTTTTAGCTGCCCGGGATCAAGTGAACTCACACTGGCCATGATTTCCTTCACACGCTCCATGTCAGCTTCGTCCAGTGAGTCGAGCGTTTTTCCGCTGGCCTCCATTTCCTTGATGAATGCAGCGAACTCGGCGAGGAAAGCCTTGGCAGTCGCCCCCTTATTCTCGCGGTCATGCTTGGAGGTGCGGTCGGGATCCTTGCGGCGCGATGGATCAGGGGAAATGCCGAGCGAGGCGGCCTCGGCGACGAGTTTCGTGCGATTTTCACGAACGCCCGCAAGCCGTTGGGAGCCACGCCAACCGAGGCTTGCGCCGATGGCGAGGATCAGCACAGAGAGGGTGAGAGAAATTTTCATCAGTGGATTTATTGGAACTTCTTGAGGACTTCCTCACGGCGTTTTGCGTCGGTGATTTGTGCGGCGAGTGCGCGGGCTTGCTCCTTGTTTTTCCCGGAGACACCACCCTCGAGAAATGAGGTGATCACGTCGTCGTTACCGCTGGCTCCGTGGTAGTGAAGAATCAACTCAGACGCTGTGGTGAATTCTAAGTCTGTTCCCGCTAGGGCTTGGCCGGTGATGCGATCGGTCGAGTCCGGTGCTTGGGTCATGGTCCACTGGCGTAAAGTGTCGAGATCCGCTCGGGTAACTTCCCCACGGTTGGAAATTCGTCGGATGTTGATTTTGGCAGCTTCTTCGATGCACGCCATCCGCTCGGTGGGCGTGGCGCTGATTCGGTCCATGTATTCGCCGACTTTCGCATAGCCGTCGCCATCGACCATGAAGTCGACCTGCTGGGCGAGGAGTTGAGTCCGATCTTTTTCCGCCACCTGACTACGGATCAGCGTGGCAAGGGCCAATTGGTTTTCCTCCTCGAGGTGCTCCAGTGAATACGGGATCAAGACTTCAGGTCGCTGATCCTCGGGCATTGCAGACAGGCGGCGGGCAGCAGCATCGGGTGCGCTGCTGAGCAGGACCCCGATAAGGGCACCCTCGGCCTGAATGCGGGCATAGGATTTACCATCGAGCGATTTACCGTCAAATTTCCCGGCGGCGATTTGTTGGTCGAACCAAGCGGTGGCCTTGGCGGGGTCCTTTTCCGCCCATTCCTGCAAGTCTCTGGAGAGCTCCGCGAATACCCCGCGAGAGGCGTTCTGCAGACGGTCGGCGTAGTAGGTGAGGCCGAATTCAGGATCTTTCGTCATGAGCAACCTTATGAGCGAGCGTTCGAGTATTGATCGAGATACTTCTGAAAGGTCGGGCGCAGAGATATCGTCGAGTGCGGCGACAAGCTCTTCCTTACTCATCGCATCCAAACACCGCCTCAAGCGTTCCATCGCCCGCTCGTCGACCGAGCCGCCGTTTCGATCCATTTCCGCGAACTGGGCCACGGTTTTTTTCCAATCAAGTGGCACTTTGTGCTTCGCCGCGCTGGCTGGACCTGAGGGTCTGGAGCGAGATGGATCGGTGTCAGGACCTGAGGACCGGGCGCTAGCGATCTCCTTCTGCAACGTTGCGTTTGCATTTTCCTCAGTAAAAATCGATTGGTTCTGGTGGGTGGTCCAGACGCCGACCAGAGCGAGCGCAAGGACCGGCGGGATGGATAAGGTGACTTTCATAAAGCTCTAGCTATCAGCTGGAAACGCCCTGTCAAATTGGGAAATATAAGAGCAGCCTGCCCCGCAAGCAGCTACTTGGCTGGGGGGTGGTCTTGGATGTGCTTGAGCGTCTTGTCACGATCTGGGCCGGGTGGCAGGGTCATGGCCCATTGGGTGGCGGTGGTGGGATCGTATTTTGAAACGGTCTCGGCGTAGCTGCGGATGGCGGCGTTTTTGGTGGGGCTGGCCGGTGTGGTGGCGAGCCATTTGCCGGCGGCTTGGTAGTCGCGCTGGGTCCAAACCTCGACCATTTCGCGGATGGCGCCTTCAGATTTACCGGTGGGGAGTTGTTTGCCGACCCATTCGACCCACTGCCCGGTTTCTCTGGGTTTGATGTAGAGAATTAAGGAATTGGCGGTGGTTTCGAGCTCGGCTGGGGTTAGGCCTGCTCCCGCGATCCACTCGGTGGACGGGGTGAATCCTTTCCGCGCAAGATTACCGGTGAAGTTGCTCATCAACTCCTGAGATCTTTTTCCTTGCGGCGAGGTGGCGAAGTAGTCGCGGATGGCAGAGAGAGTCACCGTCCAGTTTTCGGGGGTCTCCGCTGCGGTGACGATGTTGTAAAGTTCCATCCCGCCGGGCGTGCAGCCGAGCTCATCATAAACTTTGAAGGCGAGCTTGGGGTCGGTGGCGGCGATCCCGGCAATCACACCTTCTGTCGCACCACGGGTGACGCGTTCTGGAAATTTTGCGGCGTTTTTACGCACCCATTCGACGGCGGCGGTGGGATCGCCCTTGGCCCACTTGTGAAGGGAAGACCAGACGAGAGATCCTTTCTGATCCGTGCTGTCTTTGAGGAGATCGGGTAGCTCGGCGAAGAGCGCGAGTGCTTTCTGTGGGTCGTCTTCGGCGAGTCGCGAGAGTGCATGGTCGAGAAGATACTCGCGGAGACCTTCCTCGCAGTCTTTGGCAGCACAAGCTTCGGCGATGAGGATTTTCATCTGTGCAGGATCGAGTGAATCCACGCGGGCCATCATTTTTTCCAAGCCCTGCTCACCGGCTTCACCTAACGAGTCGAGGGTTTTCCCGGAGGCCTTCATGTCCTTCACAAAGGCGGTGAACTCGGTGAGAACCTCGATGGCGGTGACTTTCTGAGTCTCACGGTCATGCTTGGAAGCGCGGAAGGAATCATCACGGTGCGATGGCTCAGGGGAAATGCCGATTGCTACGGCTTGGGCGACGAGCTGGGTGTGATGTTTACGAACGGCCGCAAACCGTTGTGAATCACTCCAACTCAGGCCTGCACCGAGGGTGAGGATCAGCACAAAAAGGGCGAAGGGAATTTTCATCAGCGGGTTTATTGTAACCATTTCAAGAATTTCTCCCGGAGATTTGCATCGTTGATTTGTGCAGCGAGAGCGCGGGCTTGCTCGTCGTTTCGTTCATCGCGATAATTACCAAGAAGTGAGATGATCACGTCGTCGTTGCCACTGGCTCGGTGGTAGCGGAGGACCCACTCGGATGCTTGGGCGAATTTCTGCTGATCTCCGCGGTGCCATCGCAACGAGTGCGCAAGGGCCTCGCCGGTGATGCGATCCGTGGAGTCCGGTGCTTGGGTCATGGTCCACTCCCGCAGGGTGTCCAGACTCTCTTGAGTAAGCCCCTCGGTCCGGGAAATTTTTCCCAGTTTACTCCTCGCCGCTTCCTTGATGAACAGGGTCCGCTCGGCGGGCGTGGCGTTGATTTGGTCCATGTATTCAGTCACTTTCACATAGCCGCCGTCAATCACCAGAGAGGGTAGATAGTTCGCCAAGGCGGCGGCTTGATCTTTTTCTGGCAACTGACTGCGGATTAGCTCCGCGAAGGCCAACTGGGTTTCCTCCGTGATGGAGTGGATGAATAGAGGACAGTCCAAGACCTCCTTCCGCTGGGCCTCGGACATCTCGCTCAGGCGGCGCGAGACGGCATCAGGAGTGCTGCGAAGGAGGACGCCAGCTAAACCGCCTTCGATCATATCGCGAGTGGGAGTTTTCCCGTCGAGAGATTTGCTGTCGAACTTACCGGCGGCGATTTGTTGGTCGAGCCAGGCGGTGGCCTTGGCGGGGTCCTTGGCCGCCCATTCTTCCATGGCTTCGCCGAGCGACCAGAGGCCTCTTCTCCGGTGGGCGTCGGTCTGGACGAGCCCCATGAGACGTGTCATCCCAAGCTCGGGATCTTTTGTCAAAAGTGACTTCATGATTAAGGTTTCAAGTGTCCTTTGGGATTCTTCTGGGAGGCCGAGCGCGGCGACTTCGTCGAGTGCGGTGAGGAGCTCTTCCTTGCTCATCGACTCCAAGCTTTCTCTCAAGCGGTCCATCGCCCGCTGGCCGCTCGAGCCGCCAGCTCGCTCTATGTTCGCAAATTTACTGCTAAGTTTTTTCCAATCATGCGGCGGCTTTCCCTTCGCCACTCCGACTGGGCTTGCGGGCGAAGTGTCGGAATCCGGACTAGAGGAATGGGCGACCCTGATGCGCTTTTGTAATGAGACACACACGTCCTCCAAGGTGGAAATCGATCGCCGCTGGTGGGTGCTCCAAGCGACTAACAGGACGAGCGCGACGGCGGGAAAGATCCATGGGGCCAATTTCATGAGTGATGGATACAAGGAATCTCGCGGCAAAACTAAGTACTTTTTGCTGAAGCAGCTACTTGGCCGGGCAGTGGTCTTGGATGTGTTTGAGTGTCGCGTCGCGGTCTGGGCCGGGCGGTAGGGTCATGGCCCATTGGGTGGCGGTGGCGGGATCGTATTTTGAAACAGTCTCGGCGTAGCTGCGGACGGCGGTGTTTTTGGTGGGGCTGGCGGGCGTGCTGGCCAGCCATTTGCCGGCGGCTTGGTAGTCGCGTTGGGTCCATCCACTGACGAGTTCGCCGACCTTGGAATCGGACACTTTTGCTGGGAGCTTTTCGCTGACCAAGTCGATCCATTGGCCAGTTTCATCGTTCTTGATGGAGTGACTCAAGCCTTCGGCGATGCTTTCGAGTTCAGTCGGAGTGAGGTTCGCACCGGCGATCCACTGGCTGGCGGTGGTGAATCCATCCTGCGCAAGTCCACGGCTAAAGCCACGTAACGCCCTTTCAGTTGCCGCCTTGCGTGCCTTCTCGTCCGGCAAGGCGGCAAGGTAGTCGCGGAGTGCGGTGAGGGTGGCAGTCCGCTCACTCGGCGTTGTTGCTGCGGATGCGATTTGAGAAAGTGCCGCTGGGGTGTCCTCGATTTTGAATTCGCTGATGAGCTTGAGGGCGAGCTTAGGGTCATTCGCAGCGGTGCCCGCTAACATGCGTTGTTTCGTATCATCCGTGATGGGCACTGAGAATTTTTCACCGTTTTTCCGAGCCCACTCAAGGGCGGCCATCGGATCGTCCTTAGCCCATGTGATGAGCGAGGATGAGACGACCCAATCCCCCGTACTGCCGACGTCTTTGAGGAAATCAGGCGACTCGGTAACAAGAGCGAGTGCGACTTGCGGGCGGTCGTTGGCCAGAGTCATCAGAGGAAAATTGATGAAGTGCTGGCGGGTCTTGTCCTTGAGATCCTTGGCGGCACGGACCTCGGCGATGAGGGTCTTCAACTGCGCGGAATCCAGCGAGATCATGCGGCTCATGATCTCGGTTATGCGCTTCTGCTGGGTTGGATTTATGAACCAGTAAGGGTCTCCACCAGCCTCCGTTTCCTTGGCGAAGGCAATCAACTCAGTGGCGAAGGCCTTGGCATCCACGTCCTTGTTCTCGCGCTCGCGGCGGGTGACGCGGGCGGGCCCGCTGGGGCGTGAGGGGTCGAGGGTGATCCCGAAGGTGGCGGCTTCCGCAGCGAGTTGGGTGTAATTTTCCCGGACGCCCGCAAGCCGTTGAGAGCCACGCCAGTGATAGCACGCGGCGGCGGCGAGGATCAGCATGGAGAGCACGAGGGAAATTTTCATCTGGCGGTTCATTGGAGTTTTTTCAGGATTTCCTCGCGGCGCTTGGCATCGGTGATTTTCGCGGCGAGGGCACGGGCTTGCTCGGTTTTTTCGCGGTCGGATACTCTGTCGAGAAACGAGATGAGCACGTCGTCATTGCCGCTTGCTTGGTGGTAATGGAGGGCCAGCTCGGATGCTGCGGCATAATCCAGCTTGCTTCCGTATTGCATCGCGTCGGCAAGGGCTTTGCCGGTGATGGGGCCGGTGGTGTCTGGCGCTTGGCAGGTAGTCCACTCACGTAGGGTGTCGAGATCTTCGCGAGTGATCTTTCTCCCATTGGCAATCGACCGGATTTTCGAATCCGCAGCTTGCTCGACGCACGCCACTCGCTCGGCAGGGGTGGCGGCGATCCGGTCCATGAAGCGGGTGACCCCGGCGTAACCCTCTTGAATTCCCAAGGAGCGCGCTTGCCGGGTGAATAGTCCGATCTGCTGCTTTTCCGGCACCTGTTCGCGGATCAACGTCGCAAAGGCTAGGAAGGCCTCCTCATTGAGCTTCCTTGTTACATTCCGGCTGATGAATTGACCTCGCTGGTCTGCGGGGATTGCACCGAGGCGGTGAGAAGCGGTATCGGGAGCGGTGCCGAGCAGCTCCCCGATCAGGGCTCCTTCAAACAGATCGCGGAGCTGGCTTTCCCCGTCGAGTGCCTTGTTGTCGAACTTACCCGCGGCGATCTGTTGGTCGAACCATGCGGCGGCCTTGGCCGGGTCTTTCGTCGCCCAATCCTTGAAGGTGTTGGTGAACTGCAGTTTGGCGAGCATCCATGGAGATCCTCTCGAGATGGCGTGAATGCGGTCGATGAAGCGTGTCAGGGCAAGCTCGGGATCTTTTACGATGAGTGCCTCAAGGAGTGCTTGCTCAAGACTCGCGAGAGAATCTGCTGGAAGATCGAGCGTGGCGACCTCGTCGAGTGCGGCGATGAGTTCCGCCATACTCATCGCCTGCAAGCGCTGCTTGAGGGGAATGACGGCCCGCAAGTCGCCCATGCCGTCGTTTCGGTCTGATTCCGCGAGCTGGGCACCGGTTTTTTTCCAATCGAGCGGCTTTTTGTTCTTCGTTGCTTGGGTCGCGGCTGTGGATTTGGAGTTTGAAGGATCGGTGTCCAGACCCGAGGAACGGGCCGCAGCAAGGTGCTTTTGCAACGCGGCACTTGCGTCTTCCAAGACGGAAATCGACTGGTGCTGTTTCGCGATCCAGATGCCTGCCAGTGCGAGTGCAATCACGGGAGGAATCAAGGGACCAAGTTTCATCCGCCTTGGATAGCAATCCGATCTGGACTGTCAACTGGCAAGATTGCTAAGAATTTATTGCTAAGAAATTGCTTTTGAGATGAAGGCCGCTGAGAAAGCCCATGGGAGGACCGGAGGCGGGAAAAAGGGGGGTGATCCGCCTTGGATAGCAATCCGATCTATACTGTCAACTGGCAAAAGGTGATGGCAAATGTGGCCAGCTCGCCGCGCCACAGAGAAGAGGGACAATAAGGTCCCGGCTCCCTATTTCGCGGCCTTCGGTCTTGGATCGGCCGCGCGGCTGCGCAGCAGATAAGGAGTGGCGACCTTATTGTCGCCTCTTCGGCATTATCCCGGGAAGAGGGTAGTAAGCAGCATCAATCTCTCGCTGAAGTCTCTACTTGGCGGGGCTGTGGTCTCGGATGTGGTTGAGCGTCGCGTCGCGGTCTGGGCCGGGTGGCAAGGTCATGGCCCATTGGGTGGCGGTGGCGGGATCGTATTTTGAGACGGTCTCGGCGTAGCTGCGGATGGCGGCGTTCTTGGTGGGGCTGGCGGGGGTGGTGCTTAGCCATTTACCGGCGGTTTGGTAGTCGCGTTCGGTCCATTTCCCCATGAGGTCACGGATGTGAGCTTCAGATTTTTCGGCGGGGAGCTTCTCGCTG
>JANOZJ010000366.1:0-1864 GCA_031429315.1 Akkermansiaceae bacterium | reverse complement strand
TTCGGTGAGGGCGATGTCCGCCACGCCCATGCTCGGGCGGGTGGCAATCAATGGGGACCGGCCGCTGTTCAACTGCCTGACGCGTTGGGAGACCAGATTGACCAAAACAAGGGGGTCGGTGACAATTTCAGAGGCCTTATCGAGGAGATCGCTTTTCATAGGAGAACCGGGAAATCGCGAAATCGGCTTTGCTTGCTCAAACGGGATGACGTTCTCGGGAAGCGCGGACGGTTTTTTTTCGCTCAAAACAATGGGAAGTTACAAATTTTCCGGATTTAACGCCGGGCCGATGGTCAAACCAGAGATTCGAGATTCTGACAAGCCTTATCTGGTTGTTTAATCGGGAAATTTCCGCCGCTCATTTCGGCATCAAGTCGATGCCGAATCGGCGGAGCACCACCACGGTCAGCCAGAACAGTGCCACGGTGGTGACGGAGTTTGCAGCCAACGTTGTCCAGAAGCCCCAGCCGTTGCGCAACATCCAGGGTATGATCAGAAACATCGGCAGAGTGGGGAGGACGAACCAAAACGTGCCTTCGGCGTGGTTGGCCAGCCGCTGGGACGATTGCCCGCCGTGGTGCATCCAGACCATTGCGACCAGCGAAGTGAGTGGCAGTGCGATGAGCAGCGCGGAGAGCCGGTCGTTGAAGAGCTGGACCTTGTTGACCACCACGATGATCAGGGCGCTGAGGAAAATTTTCCCGACATCAAGCGGGGTGAAGCTGAGGATTTTATCCCAAGGGATGCGGTTCATGGGGAAGCGGGCTTGCGGCTGCGGGAAACGTAAGGATAGTTTGCGGCCATGCAAGCCGCCTGTCTCGTTTGTTCCGTGGTCGTCCTTCTAACGGGATTCACCGCCGCCGCGCCGGTCGCGGGAAATCTAACTGCCTCGCAGAAAGCCGCGATCGGCCGGAAAATCTGGCAGAACGAATGCGCGGGCAGCGTCGCCGGCCTAACCACTTGGAACGCGGGCGAGGAGTTCCCCTCCATGGGCATCGGCCACTTCATCTGGTATCCGGCGGGATTCAAGGGACGCTTCGAGGAGAGCTGGCCGCAATTCGCCGCCTTCGCCCGCCAGCGCGGCGCGGACTTGCCGGCGGTGGCGCTGGAGGCGCACAGTCCGTGGCGGAGCAAGGCGGAGTTTCAAGCGGAGTTCAAGGGGCCGCGAATGTCGGCGCTGCGGACCTGGCTGGCAGGAAATGTGACCTTGCAAACCGACTTCATCATCGCCCGCTCGCGCGCGGCTTTGCCGAAAATTCTAGCAGCAGCCCCGGCCGGAGAAAAGGCCCGGATCGAGGCGAACTATCAGAAAGTGGCCACCACTTCACAGGGGACTTACGCGTTGATCGATTACGTGAATTTTAAAGGCGACGGCACCCAGGCATCGGAAAAATACAATGGGGCCGGTTGGGGTCTGATGCAGGTGTTAGGCGGGATGAAAGACGTGCCCGCCGGTGCGCCTGCCGCCGCGGAATTCGCCGCGTCCGCCAAGCGGATCCTCTCGCGGCGGATTGCCAACTCGCCGCCCGGCCGCGGCGAAAAGCGCTGGGAAGAAGGCTGGCACAACCGCTGCGATACCTACGCCAAGCCGTTTTAGCGGGCGCTGCATCGCCATGGACTGCGGTGGGAAGCGAAGCGCCGACACCGCTTTGGACGTTTCCGTGTGAATCTTCATCGCGCCGCGGAAGCATCCAACGCAGTGTCGTCGCCGCACTCCACACATTCTCCCCTTGCGCCAAACAGCCATACCCCCTACGGGTACAAGCATGGAGCGCAATTGCCACGAAACCAAGCCCCTCTTGGGCCGCATCAACAAGATTTCCGGCCAAGTTCTGGGAGTCGGCCGGATGATCGGGGAGAACCG
>JANOZJ010000365.1:0-2168 GCA_031429315.1 Akkermansiaceae bacterium | reverse complement strand
CGAAACCGGCATCGAATACTGGCTCGCCCGCGACCTTCAGCAGCTTCTTGGCTATGCGGAATGGCGGAATTTCCACCAGACCGCCATTTCCAAGGCTAAAACCGCCTGCGAAGTCTCCGGCCACCGCACCGCAGACCATTTTGTTGACGTCAACAAAATGGTCGAAATCGGCTCCGGCACCCAGCGTGAGATCGAGGACATCATGCTGACCCGATACGCCTGCTACCTCATCGCCCAGAATGGCGACCCGAGAAAAAAGGAAATCGCCTTTGCCCAAACCTACTTCGCCATCCAGACCCGCCGGGCGGAATTGATCGAGCAGCGCCTCCTTGAAGCCGAGCGCGTCTCCGCCCGTAAAAAACTCACCGACACGGAAAAGGAACTCTCCCACCTCATCTTCGAGCAAACCGGCGGCAATCAGGACTTCGCCCTCATCCGCAGCAAGGGCGACCACGCCCTCTTCGGCAAAAGCACTCAGGCCATGAAGGCCCAGTGGCGGGTGCCCGACAGCCGCCCGCTCGCCGACTTCGCTCCCACCATCATTCTCAAGGCCAAGGACTTCGCCACCGAGATCACCATCCACAATGCCCGCGCCCACGGCATGTCCAGCGAACCGCAGATTTCCCGCGAACACGTCACCAACAACACCGCCGTCCGCGACACCCTCCTCAACCGCGGCATCCGCCCCGAAAGCCTGCCCCCGGCTGAGGATGTCAAAAAAGTCGAACGCCGCCTGACCTCCGACGAGAAGAAGGCATTGAAAAACCCCGACACCTTGGAAGGCACATGAGCAGCGGAAAAGCCATCATGCCCGTCTCCGTGGCAAATTCGGGAGACAGCGTCTCCCGAATCCCGGATTGTGGATTCAATGACTCCACAATTGACTCACAGGCTTTTCCCTCTCCCCCCTCGCCCGACTCCGACGCTTACCGGGACTTGCTTGGCGACCTCGCGGCGGCCATCGCCCCGCTCCAGACACTCCACCAGCAAGCGGTCGAGTCCCTCGCGCCCAGCGTGCGGGAAATCATCGAGAGCCGCAGCCGGGATGCCCGCTTGATCGAACACACCCTCGATCACCTTCTGGACCACGCCTGCATTCCCCAAGGCCTCGCCCTCTTCAAATCCCTCTGCCGCCATTATTGGAATCTCAATCCCCAAGCCACCGCCAGCTACATCAATGCCTACCGCGAGATGTGGGATTCCGAAGACCAAGAAACCCTAGAGGTCAATCTGGCCGGTGATTTGCCACACAACCCGGAAGCGAAGCCATGAGCCGCAAAACGAAAACCACCGCCACGAAGGAAGAGGCAAGGCCCGCGCTGGTGCCGAAGCTGCGGTTTCCGGAGTTTCGGAATACTGACGCCTGGGAGGCGACGACAATTGGAGGACTGGGACGCTTCTATTACGGCAAGAGTGCTCCAAAATGGTCTTTGTCAGAGGATGCTCCAACCCCTTGCGTTCGTTACGGAGAACTATACACCAAGTTTGGACCGGTCATCTCGGAGACTTATTCTCGAACTAACACAGACCCTAGAACATTACGGTTCAGCAAAGGTGGAGAAATCTTGATCCCGCGTGTCGGCGAGAAGCCCGAGGATTTCGGGAAGTGCTGTGCCTACCTGCCCCTGAAAGACATCGCCATTGGGGAAATGATCAGCGTTCTAGAAACCGAACAAAACCCGCTGTTCTACACTTATTATTTCCGGCACTTGCATAGGCAGTTCGCAAAGGTTGTCGAGGGACAGAACGTCAAGAACCTTTACTTTGCCGAACTGCAGCCGCTTCCCATTCATCGCCCATCCAAACCCGAACAACAAAAAATCGCCGAATGCCTGAGTTCGGTGGACGAGCTGATGGCCGCGCAAGCGCGGAAAGTGGACGCGCTCAAGACCCATAAAAAAGGGCTGATGCAGCAGCTTTTCCCCCGCGAAGGCGAAACCCAACCCCGCCTCCGCTTCCCCGAATTCCAAAACGCCGGGGAGTGGGAGCCTCAACGCCTCTCGGGGCTGATCGATCTGATTTCAGGGATGCACCTTTCGCCAGACGATTACAACACAGCCGGTGAGGTTCCGTACTTCACAGGGCCATCTGATTTCACAAACGATCCTTCCAATGTCACGAAGTGGACAAAACGGACTGCAAACGTTTCACAGGCAAAAGATACGTTG
>JANOZJ010000364.1:0-7662 GCA_031429315.1 Akkermansiaceae bacterium | reverse complement strand
CCGCCGGTTTTGATCACTGCGTAGGCCATGGCCGTATGGGAATAAAAGTTAATCCACCCCTGTGGGCGGGCGGGGAGAACACCACGCCCCCCCCGACCGCGCAAGGTTTTTTTCTGGAGATTGTGAGTTTTCGGCGACTTCCGCCTCGCACCCGACATTTGAGGGAAAAAAGTGGCGCGCACCGTCCGGTCACCCTCGCGGGAAACAACAGCGCTCCCGCCATCGCTCACTTCCCGGCGGACTCGTCCTTGGCGGGGACGTAGATCAAACCGCCGCCGTTGATGCAGTAACGCTGGTCGGTCGGCGTCTTGTAACCTTCGCCCTCGAACACATGGCCGAGGTGGCCGCCACATTTCGCACAGGTGACTTCGGTGCGGGTCGTGCCCAAGCTAACATCCTTCTTGAGCACCACGTTCTCGGCCTTGGCCGGATCGTAAAACGACGGCCAGCCGCAGCCGGAATCGAATTTTTGTTCGGAGGAAAACAACAACGCGTTGCATCCGGCGCAGTGATAGGTGCCTTTGCCCTGGTGTTTGAATTCCTTGTAAACCTCGCCGTTGCCGCGCTCGGTGCCGGATTCGCGCAAGATATGGTATTGCTCGGGAGTCAGGAGGTTTTTCCATTCGGCATCGGTCTTGACGACTTTACCAGTGGGGTCGGCGGGAGCTTCAGGGCGGGTTTCCATAACAGGTTTCTTTTTGTCCTCGGCGCTGCAAGCGCCGAGAGTGAGGGCGAAGATCAAGGTGCTGATAGAACGGATGGTCATCATGATGGAGTCAGGGGTTACCTACAGGCTAGAGCCACCAACCGTCGTTCTATTCCGTCCATTCGCAACCCGACCTCAGGCGAATTGTTTGACGAGCACGGCCTTGGCGTAGTCGCGGTTCATGCGGGCGATGTGATCGACGCTGATTTCCTTTGGGCAAGCCGCCTCGCACTCGTATTGATTGGTGCAATTGCCAAACCCCTCTGAATCCATCTGGCGGACCATCGCCAGCACCCGCTTGTTGCGCTCCGGCTGGCCTTGCGGCAAATGCCCGAGATGCGACACCTTGGCCGCCACGAACAACATCGCGGAGGCGTTTTTGCAGGATGCCACGCAGGCACCGCAACCGATGCAGGCTGCGGCGTCGAAGGCGCTGTCCGCATCGTGTTTTGAAATCGGGATCGAGTTGGCATCCACGCTGGAGCCGGTGCGCACGTCGATGTAGCCGCCGGCCGCCACGATCCGGTCGAAGGCGGAGCGGTCCACGATCAAATCCCGGATCACCGGAAACGGATTGGCGCGGAACGGCTCGATCCAGATGGTGTCGCCATCGGCGAATTTCCGCATGTGGACCTGGCAGGTCGCGGTCGCACGCTCCTTGCTGTGGGGAATCCCGTTGATCGTTAGAGAGCAGGCACCGCAGATGCCCTCGCGGCAGTCGTGGTCGAAATGGATCGGCTCGTCGCCCTTGGTGATCAGCCGTTCGTTGACGATATCAAGCATTTCGAGGAACGAAGCTTCACGCGGAATTTCCTTGGCGTCGTAGGTTTCGATCTTGCCTTTGGCCTTGGGGCCGGTCTGCCGCCATACTTTGAGTGTCAGATTCATGGGGATTTCGATACGATCTTGAAAAACATTGGGCAAGCTCAGCGGTGGACCCTGCCGCCGCCAGAGTAAGGAGGATTGCGCTGCGAGCTAGGAGAAAAATCGGGCGATTCGTCCCCTTTTCAACGCACGAACCGAGTCCTCTCCGGGTAACCGGAAAAAAAAACCTGAAACCAGTTGACCCAATTCCGGGACGATGCTTATTTCGCGCGTCGCGACAAACTACAGGCGGCCCGATTGAGTTTCCCTTAGGGTTTTGGGTTTTTCCCGGGGACTGTCGATCGGGCCGCTTTTTTTTGCCTGAGCAGCGCCGATCGCGTCTTCATTTCCGGTTCCGATATGCCATTCCGAATTGCCCTCACTTTGATTTTCGCCATCGCGTCGGCGCCCGCCCTGATTGCCGAGACCCGGCCATGGAAAAGCGCCGACGGCCTGCGCACCGTCCAAGGTGACTTCATCAAGCGCGACGCCACCAGCGTCACCATCCGCAACGGTGGCGGCATGGAGCTCACCATCGATTTCTCCAAGCTCCACCCGGACGAAAAAAAGTGGCTGGACCTCAACCACTCGCTCAGTGGTCCCGCCACCGCTCCCACACCAGCGCCGGATCCAGCCGCGTTCTTCGACAATCTAACGTTTGACGACACCCGCGAGACCACCCTCGCCAAGCTCAAAGCCAGCAAGATCGTCGAAATGACCGCCGACGAAACCTTCATCGGCCGAAGCGGCATCAATGGAATTTTCCGCACCCGCCGGAAAATCGGCAGCCTCAGCGGCTTCCTATACTTCGACTGGACGGAAGCCGGGAAACTGAAGGAACTCACCCTGCAAACCGAAACCCTCCCCGCCTCCTCGTACAAGTCCGACCTTGAACCAAGTTGGAAGGGATTCGTCGAGCTTCTCAGCACGCTCTACGGCAAGCCGCTCCAGAAGGGACCGTTGCCTCAGCCGGAAAGCATCGCCAACGGCTCGTTTGCGCCCTCCCACCTCTGGCCCCTGGAAAGCGGCGGCTCGGCCCTGCTCGGCTCGGCGCGCGATGCTAACAAATATCAGCTCGTCGTCCGCTTCACCAATGCCAAGGTCGGCGTGGTGGAAATCCGCTAGCAGCCCCCTACCCCCTGAGAGTCCTGCACAGCTCCCGTGGACTGAGGATTTTGACAGGGCTTTTCGGAAAACCGTCCTTGTCACGGGTGACCAGATAATCCGCCCGTCCGGCAATTGAATCAAATCCACTTCTTGAAAACTTCTGGCGGAACCCGACAATCCGCCCATGGCCGAGCCTGATCTCTTCTCCCTCTCCCCCGCCCCCAGCCCGCAGGACCGGATGCGCGAGTTGCAGACCTCGCTGGAGCGCCACGACCAGCTATACAACCACGGAAATCCCGAAATCTCCGACGCCGAATTCGACCGCTTCTACCGCGAACTCGAATCCATCGAAGCAAAACACCCCGAGCTCCGCGACCCGAACTCGATCACCCAGCGCGTCGGCGGCGCGCCCATCGCCGGCTTCCAACAGATCCAACACGCCGTGCCGATGCTCAGCATCGACGACGTGTTCGAACTCGGTGCCGAAGCGATGGCGAAAGCCGGAGCGAGCCGCCCCGAGCAGGAACTCATCGAATTCTATCAGCGGCTCCAGAAGAACCTGAAGCGCGAGGATGTGGCGGTCACCATCGAGCCCAAGATCGACGGCGTCGCCGTTTCCCTGCTCTATCAGGACGGCAAGCTCGCCTACGCCGCCACCCGCGGCGACGGTCGCACCGGCGACGACGTGACCCACAACGTGCGGACGATCCGCTGCATTCCGCTGGAGTTGAAATTCCAGGGAACGACCGGGTCCACCCCGGCGGTTGACGTGGATGACATCCTTCCCTACGTTACCAGCCATGAACCAAACGCAACTGCTCGCCGAACGTCTCCGCAAGGCGCGGGACAAAGCCTGGCGTGCCGGCTTCTCGCTGACCTCGGAAGAAGCGATGGAACAAATGTTTCGCAACGGATCCGACAGGAAGCCCAATCCGTGGTATCGTGGGCCAGAGAGTCAAACCGACTCCTCGACCCTCAACGATTCGGACGACTCGCAGCTCGTTACTCTCAGTTAGGCGGCCAGTCGGAGCATACGGTTTTTCACATTCAGAGCCGGAATCGAGTCATCAAGTTTACGATTCCTCCGAATTTCGGGGCCCAAGGCGAGGCTCTTGCCTACCTGAATAATCTGGAAGCCGCGAACCAGGTGTTTGGCGACGAGATCCTGCTCCACGGAGTTCTGGAAACCAAGCGTGGCCCCGCTTTGGTCATTTCGCAGCCATTCGTCTTCGGTGACGTGCCGACTTCTGAAGAAGTGGCCTCGTGGTTCGAAGCCAATGGCTACCACTCCAAGGGACATAACCGTTGGAAAAACGAGACGTCAGGTGTGGAAATCGCGGACGCCCATGTCGGCAATCTAATCAAAATCAGCGACGGTGAACTGGTTCCTATCGATCTTCAGATACTCTCGGAAGGCGATGCATTCGCCCCGATCCCCGATCCCCAATCCACGATCCCCACCCTCCTCGAAGTCCGCGGTGAAATCTTCATGCCCAACGAGGCCTTCGCCGCGCTCAATGCCGAGCGCGATGAAGCCGGCCTGCCCACCTTCGCCAACCCCCGCAACTCCGCGGCTGGCACGCTCAAACAGCTCGACCCGAAAAAAGTCGCCACGCGCCCGCTGGCGTTTCTCGCCCACGGCCTCGGCGCCTATGATGGACCTCCTCTCGAAACGGAACATGAATTTCATGATCTGCTCGGAAATCTCGGCATCCCGCAAAACCTGCCGATCCTCAACGCCCGCAATCTCGCTGAGTTGTTAGCTGCGGTCGCCCAAATCAACCGCGAGCGCCACGCCCTCGACTACGGCACTGACGGCGCGGTCATCAAAGTCCTCGACCGCGCCGAGCGCGAGGCACTTGGCTTCACCTCCCGCGCGCCGCGGTGGGCGGCGGCTTACAAGTTTTTGCCGGAGCAGAAGGAGACCACGCTGATCGGCATCACCATCCAAGTTGGCCGGACAGGGATACTTACACCAGTCGCGGAACTCACGCCCGTGCTCATCTCAGGTTCCACAGTCTCCCGCGCCACTCTGCACAATCAAAGCTACATCGACGAAAAGGATATTCGCATAGATGACACGGTGGTTGTTCACAAGGCGGGGGAAATCATTCCTGAAATCATCAAAGTTTTACCAGACTTCAGATCATCCTCGTCCAAACACTTCTCCGTCATCGAACATTTGAAAGGCGCGTGCCCGAAGTGCAACGGCCCCATTGAAGAGCGCATAAACCTATCAGGCACAAAAGCTGATCATCGCAAAATCATTACACACTTCTGTCTCAACTTTGAATGTCCGGCTCAGATCGTTACTCGAATGACTCACTTTGCTTCCAGAAAAGCGCTCGATCTCGACGGCATCGACGAAGCCGTTGCTTCAAAGTTAGTAGAACGCGGTTTGATCAAAACACCTTTAGATGTCTTCAAACTGTCCGAAACAAATCTTAAAAATCTTTTGCTAGACCCCGCCACATTAAAATCGGGAAAAAAAACCAAGGACCGAATCTTCGGAGAAGACCGCGCAAAGCGCCTGATTGATTCCATTGACATGGCAAAGCTCAAAAAGCCCATGTCAAAATGGTTGATTGGCATCGGCATTCCTCAAATTGGAGAAACGACTGCCCGTGAGGTATCAAGGCTCTTCGAGGACATGAAAAGCATTCCACACTCCGACCTTCTCCAAGACATCGCTGAACGCGGACTAGCCCTAAACTGGAAGACAGAGCACCCTCAAAAATCTAGATTTGAGACAATCAGTAAAGATGAGGAAGAGTTTCGAAAAGCGCGATTCTCAGAACTCAATCCACGAATAATGGAACTTGATCAGAAATTGTCAGAGTATCAAATATCACCCGAACTTGGCGGTATTGCCGCCAAGAATCTACTAGATTTCTTTAATTCTGACGCTGGTCGTGAGTTCCTTCATCATCTTGATGAATACGGCATCAACCCCACCTCGGACAATTTTTGCCCTATCCCAAGTTCGGTCGCTACTCTGGAGCGCCCCCTCTCTGGCATAACCTTTGTCATAACCGGCACCCTCAGCATTGGGCGCGATGAGATAAAATCTCAGATCGAGAGCAAAGGGGGCAAAGTCAGCGGTTCGATCTCAGAAAAGACAAATTACCTGCTTGCCGGTGCAGGCGGCGGATCGAAAATGACAAACGCTGTAAAACTAGGAATACCGGTTATTGACGAGGTTGAGTTCTGGAGGATTGTTGGTCCACCACAATAATTCCGATATTAATTACAATTTAATAAATATTGTCAACATTTCATATTTGTAACCATTACTAACAATAAAATCAACATGTCAAAAAATCTAATTGCTGTCATCGATGTGGAAACCACCGGCTTGTCACCTTGGCGCCATGATCGTGTTCTGGAGATTGCGATCGTGGTAATGACACCTGATGGAGCCATTCACTCCGAGTATGAAACGCTGTTGAATCCGAATCGAGATATAGGCCCATCTCGAATTCATCAAATTTACGCGTCAGACGTATTGCGGGCACCGTCATTTGGTGATGTGGCTGGTGATGTCATGGAAATACTGGCAAACGCCAGTGTAATCGCAGGTCACAACGTATCTTTTGATAAGAATTTCTTGATCAAAGAATTCGAGCGAATTGGCGTCACCATCCCGGATATCCCCGCTCTTTGTACCTGCCAGTTGTTTGGGCGCAACAGTCTCGCATCATGTTGCAAAGAACTCGGAATTGAGTTTGAGGGTATGCCTCATCGTGCCCTGTCCGACGCTCGTGCCACTGCTCGACTTGTCTCATTACTTTGTAATGACGATCCCAGTCTCCTAGAAAGGCACAACCTGAAGCATTTGAGTTGGCCTCAAGTTACCAGCTTAAACACGCCGTGCTTCTGTCGCGAACATGCGCAGCAAGCTCTCGACGAACCTCCCAAGTTCTTGCAGCGCATAGCAAATCAGATCCGCCATGATATTGAGGCGGAAGCCCCGAACATTCTGGCATATCTCGCCCTCATCGATCGGGTTCTAGAAGACCGGACAATCGACAGAAATGAAGAGACCGCAATTGTGGATGCAGCGTTGAAATGGCAACTCTCAACTGCTCAATTGGATTCAGCCCATCGCCAATATGTCCACAATCTAGCATTTCATGCGCTCGCCGACGGCATTGTCACTGAATCAGAACGTTGCGACCTCCACACGGTGGCGAAACTTCTGGGACAAGATGATTCACTGCTTGATTCGTTGCTTGAATCAGCAGCCTCCCAATTAGCTTCTGCCCATAATCGTCATCAAACCAGACAGAGTGCAAGCGAACTCAGTGGCCAACGGGTCTGTTTCACAGGAGAACTTAATTGCACGATTGGAGGCCAACCCGTAAACCGCAGCCTCGCCGAAGCGCTCGCAAATCAGGCTGGTCTTACGGTCACAGGTAGCGTTACAAAGAACCTAGACTTACTTGTGGTCGCTGATCCAAACACGCAGTCAGGGAAGGCGAAGAAGGCGCGAAGCTACGGAACCCGGATTCTCTCAGACGCAGTCTTTTGGAGAATGGTTGGCGTCACAGTGGATTGACTCCGAAGGTGGCGGCTCGAAGCGCGACAAGGCAGAGAAACTCGGCGTGCCGATCCTCGACGAGGCGGCACTCCAAGCCATGATCGAATCTTGACGACCCGTCGTTTCATCACAAATTTGTGACGTTATGAAGACCGCAACCGTCAGGGACTTACGCTATGATTTCCCGAAAATCGAGGCTTGGTTGGCGGGTGGCGAGGAAATCCTCATCACCAAGCATTCCAAACCCATCGCCCGGATTTCCTCGGAAACGGCTGCACAAAAGCCAATGCCGCCGCTGCCGGATTTTGAGGTGGACCCCGAAGTCCGGCCGCTGAGGGGCTAAACTAAGCTATGGTGGCGGGTTGCGGGAAAGGGGTAGTTGATCATGGATGATGGATCAAGGGTGGAGTGGCTGGGGACTCGAATTTGGGAAGCTGGAGCGCAA
>JANOZJ010000363.1:0-4383 GCA_031429315.1 Akkermansiaceae bacterium | reverse complement strand
TCCGCCACGGCCGCTTCTGCGCGGGTGTTAACGGGGGGAGCTCGGGTTGTGGTGATACGTCGTCGTTCACGAAAGACCAATAAAGTGCGTCAAGCCGTTTGGCAACCGGGTGGGTGCAAGTGACGGACTTCACTGGCGATCTAGGTGCGTGGGCATCCTGCCCACGAGTTTTTAAGGGTAGGAGACTCGTGGGCAATATGCCCACGCTCCTTGAAGCTCAAATCGTCATCGCCTGGAAACCGCCGTCCACGATCATTTCCATGCCGGTGATGAACGAGCCGGCCTTGGCGGAGGCGAGCAGCAGGGTCGCGCCGATGAGTTCATCCGCATTGCCGAAGCGCGACGCCGGGGTCTGGCGGAGAATGTCGAGGACGCGGGATTCATCGAGCACCTTGCGGTTCTGCTCGGCGGGGAAAAAGCCGGGGACCAGCGTGTTGACGCGGATGTCCTTGTCCGCCCACTCGCGGGCGAGGTTGCGGGTGAGGTTATGCACTGCGGCTTTCGAGGCCGAGTAGGTGAAGACGCGCGAAAGAGGGTTGAGGCCGGAAATCGAGCCGAGGTTGATGATCGACGCCGGGCGCGAGTCATCGATGAAATACTGGCCGAAGACCTGGCAGGCGCGGAACACGGCGGAGAGATTGGTGTCAATAATCTTCTGGTATTCCTCCTCGGTGATTTCAAGGAACGGGGTGGGGGAATTGGTGCCCGCGCCGTTGATGAGGATATCGACCTGGCCGGAGCGATCGAGGACGGTATCGAGCAGCGCGTGCAGCGACTCGCGCGAAGTCACGTCCACCGGCACGAAGTAGCCTTTGCCGCCGTAGGACTCGATTTCGACCAGGCGCTTCTCGGCCTTTTCCGGGATCCGTCCGCCGAGGACGACTTCGGCACCGGCACGGGCGAGACCGACCGCCATGGTGCCGCAGAGTTCGCCGGTGCCACCGATGATGACGGCAGTTTTGCCCGAGAGATCGAAGAGGTCTTTGAGAAAGGACGAGGTCTGCATGGGTGAAGTTTTGAGAGATTCCCCTGCGGTGCCAAGCACGGATTGGCGGAATCGGCGATCGGGATTGCGAGTCTGCCGGACAGTCTTCACAGTCCTGCCAGTGATCGTTGCTGAGAAAATCCCCTGGTTCACCACGGCGTCGCGCCGCAAGCGCTGGCTGGTCGGCGTTTCGGGCGGGGCGGACTCCGTGGCGCTGCTGCATTTGCTCGTGGAGGCGGGATTCCGGAATCTCGTCGTTTGCCACCTCGATCACAACCTGCGTGGGCGGGCTTCCACCGCAGACGCACGGTTTGTCGTCAAACTGGCCGACTCTCTCGGACTCGCGCATGAAACCGCCCGCGCCGACGTCACCGCGCGGATGAAGCAGACCGGCGAGTCGATGGAAACCGCAGCGAGAAATCTCCGCCACGGGTTTTTCGGCAACTGCTCGCAGAAACACAGCTGCCCGCGCGTCATCCTCGCCCATCACGCCGATGATCAGGCTGAAACGGTTTTGTGGAATCTCCTGCGTGGCTCTCACGGCCTTCGCGGAATGAAAGTCGGGCAACTGCTGGTGACGGAGTCCGGTTCGCAGCTCGACCTGATTCGCCCGCTGCTAGGAATCCGCCGGGACGAATTGATCGAATGGCTGACCTCGCATGGCCACCGTTGGCGCGAAGATGCAAGCAACGCCTTGCCCATTGCCGTGCGAAACCGCTTGCGCAACGAGGCTCTGCCGCTGCTAGCGGAAATTTCCGGTCGTGACGCCGCACTCGCTTTCGTGCGCGGCGCGGCAGACGTGGCGGATGTCGAAGCGCTCGAATCCTGGGCGCTTGCCCAGATCAGGATCCTCGATCCACAAGGTCGCCTGCATCTCGGCGCATTGCTTGGACTTCCCCGCGCACTTCAGCGGATCGCCTTGCGGAAATTTCTAGTCGATCACCAGATTCACTCGCCGGATCGTGCCCTGATCGAGCGTGCCATGAGCCTTCTGGATGTGAATAATCCGGCGGCGATTAATCTTCCGGGCGGCGCGAGATTCCGTCGCCGCGAAGCGAGACTATGGATCGAGCGCTAGCCCCAAGGAGTGGCGGATTGGCTCCGGCTGTGCGGGATGCGCTTTGCGATTGATGAAGACTCGCTACCGCTTGCTCTGCATTCCGATCCGCCATGCCCATGCGCCTTCAATGATCTGAGGAAACCGGCCTTCATTGTCCACCCATGGGCAGGCGATTCGGAGATCGCCACTCCTTGTTTCGCCGAAACAAGCTGCCCCTAAACCGTGACCCTAAACCGGGAATTCGTGGTGAGTTCGCTCAGGGTTCGGTTTCCCCCCGAGGGTGAAGTAAAAGGTGGCGCCGCGATCGACGGCGGCTTGGGCCCAGACCCGGCCGCCGTGGCGGTGGATGACTCGCTGGACGATGGCCAGGCCGACGCCGGTACCTTCATAGTCCTCCGCGCTGTGCAGCCGCTGGAAGACACCGAACAGGTTGCCCGCTTGGTGCATGTCAAAGCCCGCGCCGTTGTCGCGCACGAAATAGACGTTGCCCTCCGGCTTTCGCTCACAACCGACCTCCACCACTGCGGCTTCGCGCTTGTGCGTGTATTTGAAGGCGTTCGAGAGCAGGTTGATCCAGACCTGCCGGAGCAGGGCCGGGTCGCCCGCGCACGCGGGTAGGTCGCCAATGCGCAGGTCGATCTGCCGTCCTTCCCGCTGGGAGCTGAGATCGTCGAGGACGCTGCGGACCAGTAGGCCGGTATCGACTTCCCGTTTGTTCAAGGGCGCGCGGCTGAATTTTGAGAAAGTCAGCAAATCGTCGATGAGCAGGCCCATCCGCTTCGCGCTTTCGCGGATCGTCCGCAGGTGGCGCTGGCCTTCCTCGGGCAATTGCGGTCCGAAATCCTCGAGCACCATCCGCGAAAATCCATCCATGGCCCGCAGCGGCGAGCGCAGATCGTGCGAGACCGAGTAGGAAAACGCTTCCAGCTCTTTGTTGGCGGCCTCGAGCTGCGCCGTCCGCTCGAGCACGCGTCTCTCCAGGTCCGCGTTCAGCCGTTGATTCTCCTCTTCCGCATGTTTCCGCTGGGTGATGTCCAGCAGGGTGCCCAGAATGGCGGGCTGGCCGTGGTATTTCGTCCGCCCACCGTGGACCTCGACGTGGATGACCCGGCCATCCTGGCACAGCATGCGCAGCCCGTAACGAATGCTCTCGATCTCGCCGGCCATGCGCTTGCGGATATTCTCCAGTGCCAACGGACGATCTTCTTCGAAAATGAAATCAGTGACGGGTGCCGACGTCAGCTCCAGGGGCGAAAAACCGAAGATCTCCGCCATCTTCGGGTTCACGTAAACGAACCGCCCGTCCTGAATGACGTAAATGCCGACAATGGATTGCTCAACCAAGGTGCGAAACTTGGCTTCCGCAGCCGCCAGTTCGGTGTTCCTCTCCTCCAGCTTTGACACTAACCGCTCGCTGTATTCCTTGAGCACCTCGATTTCCGGCATCGCCTCCGCGCGCGGTGCGGCATGGGGCTTGGCGATGACTTCATTCAGCGCGGCGACGAGGGTTTCGACCGAGGCGGGTTTCACGAGGTATTTGTCAGCGCCCACGTCGAGGGCCAGCTTCTCGTCGTCGGGCGAGGTGTAGGTGGCCGTGTAGATGATGATCGGCAGGTCGCCCAGGCGCGGGTGCCTGCGGATTTCGTAGCAGAGCCGGTAGCCGTCCAAGCGCGGCATGAGGATGTCGGTGATGACCACGTCCACGCCCTGGCGCTCCAGCACGGCGAGCGCGTCCAAGCCGTCATGGGCGTCGAAAACCGCATGACCTTCGGCTTCGAACTGCGCGCGCAGCAGCTTCAGGTTCGTCGGATCGTCGTCAACGATGAGGAGGATCATGCGGGTTTTTAGGAGTGGCTGCCACTGCTTTCACGCGCGAGAAATCCGGCCACCTGGCCGGGAAAGGCGCGTGTATCGATGGGCTTGGTGATGTAGCCGTCGCAGCCGGCGTCGAAGGCCTTCTGATCGTCGCCCTTCATGGCGAAGGCGGTGAGCGCGACGACGCGGATGTGGCGGGTGCGGGCGTCGGTTTTGAGCTGGCGGGTGAGCGTGAGTCCGTCCATGCCGGGCAGGGCGATGTCCATGAGGATTATGTCGGGCAGGGTGTCGGCGAGGATGACCATGGCCGCCTCGGCATCCCCGGCCCGGAGCATGTCGTAGCCCTCGAAGGCGAGTACATCGGAGACGAGCTTGAGGTTGGTGGGGTTGTCGTCCACGACAAGGATTTTGGCGTTCATGCGGTCTCCTTTTCCTCCGTCATCACCGGCAGGACGACGCTGAACACGCTGCCCTTGCCCGGTTCGCTCTGCACGTCGATGCGCCCGCCTTGGAACTCGACGAT
>JANOZJ010000362.1:0-6357 GCA_031429315.1 Akkermansiaceae bacterium | reverse complement strand
AGGTATTCCGCGCCGGGCATGGGCGGGGCGTTGAGCGTCCAAGTGGCGAGTTGCGCGGGGTCGGGTGGTGGCAGGTCGGCGAGCGGGGCGCTGGCTTCCGGGAGTTGGCAAAGGGCGCGGATGAGGTGGTCCGCGATGGATTTCCAGAAGAGGGTGGAGGCATCGGCCGCCGGATCGGCGGGGTGCCCGCCGAGGGCGATGAGGGCGGCGGGTTCGGAGGCGGCGAAGATTTCGTGGAGAGGATTTGCCGGGTCAGGGCAAATGACCACGCCGCCGGGGGTGAGGCCGAGGGTGCTGGCGGCGAGAGGCGTGGCGAGGGCCGTTTGGGCGGGAGTGGACATGGCGGAGACGGGCTTAAATGATCCGGGACGGGATGTCACCTGTTCCGCTGCCGATAATTTGCGGAATGCGGAGAGGGTGAAGGCCGCAAGTGCGATCAGACATGCGCCCACTGCCATGTGGACCCCGGCCCGACGCGGCGGATTGCCTTCGGCCATGCGGGATGCGTTTTGCGATTTCCAAAAACTCGCTATCGATCGCTCTACATTCCGATCCGCCGGAGTCCATGGACAGCCACTTATAGAAATCAGAACCCTGAATGCGGGGCGCGTGTGCGCCCCCGTGGAGATCCGGGTGAAACATCCGAACCCCCTTCTTCCCAAGCTGTTTCAGCCACAGGTGCGGACTATTCTGTCAAGAGTTGCACACTGACCCGAATGGCACGTTTTCACGATCACTTCGGTGCCGCATCCCGTGGTGGACCAGCCCGCAGACCAGCACGCAGGATACGGGGTCAGAGTCCACGGACTAACACCTTCTCGACCGCTTTTACCATCGTTTTGTCCGCTCTGTCGTCGGAGACGAACAGGGATCGGGTGAACCGGCTGCTGGTCGAAATCCGCGAGTCGTTCTGATAGATGAATTTCAGGGCACTCGGACGGATTCCCTCTTGCCTCCCGGCGGCTTTGTATGGCAAAGCAAGGCATGACGACACAGGAAGAGGCGGCTGAGCAACTGAAGGTGATCCGCGCGATGATGGAGCGGGCGACGATTTTCCGGGCCTTGTCAGGGGAGACGGCGCTGATCGGCGGTGCGGTGTCGATGGCGGTGGCGTGGTTCTCGGAAAAACGTCACGGCTGGCCGTGGGCCGCTTGGTGGGTCGGCGGGCTGGTGGTGGTGCTGCTTTTTTACGCGTTCCAGTCGTATCGGATGAAGGCGGTGAACCGGCAGCGATTCTGGGGTTCCGGGTTGCGGCTGGCGCTTCGGGGCGCGATGCCATCGTTGATTTCCGGCGGGTTTCTCGGGATGCTCTTCGTGCGGGGAGGAAATGATGTGGTCGCGGCGTGCATGTGGATCGTGCACTACGGCCTGGCCCTGCTGGCAATCCGGGAATTCGCGCCGAAGTCGATGGTTTGGCTCGGTTGGGCGTTCGTGGTCTTCGGGGTGGGCAGTCTGGCCTTCGTCGCGGATGTCGTGCATCTCGAACAACAATGGATGATGCACATCAACAGTTCGCGGCTGATGGCCATCGCCTTCGGCGGCTTTCACCTGATCTATGGCGGGCTGATCGTCACGACCGGCAAGCGCGACTGATTTTCCAACATGATCGATTTTTCCCAACTGGATCGGACGATCCACGAGAAAGGACGGCTGTCGATCATGACGCTGCTCGCCTCGCGGGCCGATCCGTGGGCTTTTCAAGACCTCAAGTCGCAACTCGACATGTCCGACGGAAATCTCATCACCCATCTGCGAACGCTTGAGAAAGCCGAGTTCATTTCCGGGGAAAAACTCACCGGCGATGGCCGGCCGCAGACGCTCTATACGATGTCCACCACCGGCCGCGAGGCATTCGTGGCCTACCTCGGGGTCTTGGAGCAAATTCTCGGCTTGGGCAAATAATTCCGCTTGCCTGGATTTAACTTTGCGCTACAAAGCGTATCGCAATGCAACGATTTCACCCAACTTCGCGCCCAAACACTTTGCACGACAAAGTCATGAAGGAACTTTCCGAAACCCGCTTCATGCCGCCCGCCGCCCACGGGCCGGAATTGCGAATCGCCACCGTGCTGGGGATGGACGCGGATGCGCGGGCCGCCCTGGATCGACTCACCCAGTTGGCGAAATCCCGGAAAATCGGCGTCGCGGGTCGGTTCATGCCGGACGGCGGAGTGAGTGCCCGTTTGGCGTCGCTCGGGATCGTGGAAAACGTGGACGAAGCTGACTTTTTCAAATTCCGGACCGTGGTGATTCCCTTCAGCGGAGTTGCCCCACGCCAGCGCCGGGAGTGGGAGGAAACTGGCCACAACCTGGAAGATCTGACCTCGCCGCAAGTCCGCCGGGCGCAGGTGGCCTTGGGTCTGCTGAAAATGGAAGGAGCCCAGGCACTGGTGATCGGTCGCCACGACGATGCGGAAAGTCTCGCGATCCGCGGCGGGAATTCCGGCACACGGATCCTTCAGGACACCACCGACACCGCGCGCCTGCTCTTTGCGCCCGCCTTCGGGGTGGTGTGCCAAACGACTCTCTCGCCACGCCGGGTGTCGTGGTTGGTCCAGCAACTGCGCCTGCGTTGGAGGGATGCGCGGGTGACGTTTCTGGATACGGTTTCGCCGGCGATGGCTGCCCGCGAGGAGGCGCTGGAACGCCTTCTGGTGATTTGCGACAGGGTGGTCATCGTCGGCGAAGCGGGAGAATCCTCGTGCGAGGCCTTGCTGGAAACCGCGCTGCGCCGGGGCAAACCGGCGCTGGTGGTGGCGACGGCGGACGAACTCGATGCCGCGGATTTCCGGGCAAATGAAAAGGTCGCGCTGACCGCCGGGGCATTCGCGGGCGACGAGGCGATTCGCGCTGCCGCCGAGGCGCTGGCGGGGAAATGAAGATGGAAGAACAGGCAGCAATGCCTCTATCACATCGCTCAGCGCTCGAGAATCTCCACCTCGTAGCCATCCGGATCGGTGACAAACGCCATCTTGCGGCCGTCGCCGGAGAACTTTTCCCGCCAGCCGGAGGGCCAGATTTCAAGGCCGGCCTTCTCGAGCTTGTCGCAATAGCCGATGATGTCATCCACGCCGAGGGCGGTGTGCATCAGGTCCTCCGGGCAGGTGGTCTTGTATCCTTCCGACCAGGTCAGTTCGAGAAAGACGTCGTTTCCCGGAAGTTCGAGGAAGGCGAGCTGGTTGCCTTCGGGCGATTGCTTGCGCTCCTTTTCGGTGTAACCGAGTTTTTCGTAGAAAGCGATGGAGGCATCGAGGCTCTGGACGCGGATGCGGGTATGGAGGAAGCGGATCATGGCGCAGCCACCGTGGATCAATCCGGCGGATTTGCCAAACCGGGATTGCGCATGATCGCCGATTCTCCGCGTGATGAAGCTTGGCAAACGGCCGGGACGTGTGTTAGTTGCAGGAAGCCATGAAAACCATCGTCGTCGCAGTAGATTTCTCAAACGCCACCCCCGGAGTGCTTGAAATGGCCGTGAGGCTGGCAAAATCCTTCGGAGCAGACTTGCAGTTGTTTCACGTCATCGAGCCGGAACCCAGCTACACCGCCTATGGCTTCACGCCGGATGAATTCCCGGCGATGAACGCCTTCCAAGAAGAAGCCAAACGCCGGGCGGCCTCCAAACTGGCGGATCTCCTCGCCACCGTCCAAGTGGACGTGCCGAACGCCACCTCGCTAATCGCCGAGGGCAGTCCGCTTCACGCGCTGCTCGACCACGTCAAGCTCGGCGGCGCGGACTTCGTCGTCGTCGGCTCGCACGGACATGGCGTGATCGCCTCGTTGCTGCTAGGTAGCGTGGCGGAAGGCTTGGTCCGCAAGGCGACCGTGCCAACACTCGTCGTGCCTGCGGCACCTGAGTGAGATCGGCCAAGTCGCCGCAGGCGTTCGGGATTGAAGCGCCCGGGTGTTGAAGGAAACTTGCTGCCACCGCACTCGATGGACTGTGGAAAGACGCCAAAACACTTCCCAAGCGGCGTGCAGTCCGTATGGTGCGCGGCCATGACGTTTTCCCGAATTCTGACCCACCCCGGCGGCTCGCATAAGGACGAGTTCCTGGCCTGCTGCCTGTTGCTCGCCGAGAACCCGGTGCCGGTCGTCCGCCGCGAGCCGACGGACGATGACCTCGCGGATCTAACCACGGCGGTGGTCGATGTCGGCCACGAGCACGCGCCGGAGCGGGGGAATTTCGATCACCATCAATTTCCCAAAGACCACCCGCCGCTGTGCGCGTTGAGCCTGGTGTTGCAGCACTTGGGGATTTACGACGACGCGCGGCAGTTTTGCGATTGGCTGGAGCCGGCGGAATGGTTCGACACGCGCGGCCCGAACGAGACGGCGCGTTGGCTGGGCGTGGCGCGGGAAACTTTGTTCAAGCTGAACTCGCCGATCGATACCACCCTGCTCCGCCGCTTCGCCGCAGCCACGGAATTGCAGCCGGGCGAGCCGCTGTGGGAAGTCATGCGCTGGATCGGCAGCGACTTGCTCGACTACCTGAAAAACCTGCGCGCGCGGCTGAACTACATCGGCGAGGTGGGCGAGTTTTGGGAAATCGAGACCGCGAAGGGGCCGTTCAAGGTGCTGTTCATGCCGCGGGTGGAGCCGCTGGCGGACGAGCCGTCGGCAGGCTTGGCGCGCTTTATCGAGTCGCAGATGGAGGCGGGCGAGATCGCCGGGTTAGTGTATCCGGACCGCCGGGGCGGGGGCTTCGGGATGTCCCGTCACAACGATCATCCGGGGCTGGATTTCACGCGGATCGAGGGTTGCGCGGACGTCCATTTCGCCCACGCGCGGGGCTTCGTGGCAAAGACCTCGGCGACCGATCCGGCGCGGTTGCGGGAGCTTCTCGGACAAGCGTGGGGCTGAAACGGGCGAGTGCTTCGAAAACAAGCTCTTGCGCGGTTCCTCCATCCGTGGAAACCGTAGCTACTGCCCCTGCGGCATGTTCTCCTCCACCCAACCCTCATGCGTGAAACTCTAACGGTCATCGGCCTGGTTGTGCTTGCCGTGGCTCTGCGCTCATCACGCACGAATTGCCTGCGCAAGCTCGGGGCACTGGCGATGCTCGCGGCGAGTTTTGGTATGTTCTATTTCATCACCGGCAGTTTGTGGGGTGGCTTGTTAGGCGCGATGTTGTGGTTTTTCCTGCCGTGGATCGAGCTGCTCACCCGCATCCAGCGGATGCGCTTGCCGCTAAACAACCGTCTCCACCATCGCAAGTTTCCGAGTCCTTCGTTTTTTCCCAACGCCACCGAAGCCGCTGCGGCGATGGAGGAAGCGGGCTTCGAGCACGTCTCGGATTGCGGTTGGGAATGGGCCGGGATGCAGCAGTTTTTCCGGCTGTTCTGGCACCCCGAAGAGCGCGCGGTGGCGGCGGTGTGTCTGTGTGAACAAAGCGACGTGGCGTTCGCATTCATTTCCATCACCTCGCACGACGCGGACGGGAAAATCTGGCGGACGACCAATTTCCCGTTCGCGCCCACCCTCCAATGCCCGCCGAACGTGCGCTGGAACCACGTCCCCTGCGAGCGCAGTTGCTTCCATCACATCCTGGCGGATCACCGGAACTATCTGGCCAGGCTGAGGATCCCGGCGGATCGTTTAAGAATGCCGGACCCGGAGGAGATCGAGGACTCCATCGATCAGGAAATGCGCACGCAGGTGGATCACAACCTCGCCGCCGGGATCATCCGGCTCACCGGCGACGGCCATTTCCAATACTCCCGCCGCGGGCTGTTGTTCCTGTGGGGCCAGTTCATCAAGGACATGATCCGTCTCTGCTAGCTGTCGGCTTGCTCGTAGGTGGCACCGTGATGTCATCTGCCAAAACACGACTACGCGACGGACCGTTTGTCACGCCGTGGAGATCCGGGTGCGAGACATGACTTTTCAGTCATGCTGCATGTGAATTGGATCATTGCAAGCCCGGCGCAAACCGGGTTCACTTTACCCAGTTCCCACCATGCCCGCCAAAAAGAAAGCATCTCCCCGGAAAAGCACGGTCCTTTGCATCCCTGAGAAAATCGCGCCGCTGGTTCACGTCCTCCGCCATGAAAAGGTCCTGCTGGATTCCGACCTCGCGGAGCTTTATGGAGTGACCACCAGCAACATGAATAAGGCCGTTCAGAGGAATCTTGATCGGTTCCCACCGGATTTCATGTTCCAACTTGAGAGTGAGATGGAACATAAACGGGGTCAGTTAAACGGGGTCATAAACGGGGTCCTGAATGGCACTAACTTAAGGGGCTTTTGGGGTAGAGTATGGAAAAAATTGACTTCAAATCGCACCAAACACTCAATTCCGATGTTGCCGAACAGTCCTGTTGCCTTGGTGTTTCGATAGTGTCGATTCTGACGTGC
>JANOZJ010000361.1:0-2691 GCA_031429315.1 Akkermansiaceae bacterium | reverse complement strand
AAATGCCCGAAACCGAACACCCCCAAGAGAGCGAGAAGCAACCCCAGATACAAGATCCGTTGTTTCGACATGTCTGACAATCAACCTTAAAATTTTTGCGTGTCGATCTCTGAATCGCCTTCTGAAATCATTGCAGGGTTTCACCCCGCGAAAAGTGCGGGCTTGCCGCGGACTCGCGATTGTGGCGGATTCGCGCGCGTGAGATTCCTTGTCGTTGTGATCGCCCTGTGCGCCCCATTGCAGGCGGAGCTTCTCGCTCATTTTCAGACGTCCCAAGGCACGGTGAGCGTCGCGCTGCAATACGCCACCGCTCCGCAAGCGGTGGCGAATTTCATCACGCTGGCCGAAGCGACGCGCACCCGCATCCACCCGCTCACCAGCGCGGTCATCCGCTCGCCGCTCTACATCGGCGAGAAATTTTTCCGCGTGATCAATGATCCCGGCTTCAAAATCGCCCAGACCGGCTCGGGCACCGGCACTAACAGTGGCGGTCCGGGCTTCACCTTCAGGGACGAGTTCGATCCCACGCTGACCCACGTTCCCTACGTTCTCTCGATGGCGAACAGCGGTCCGACTTCCAACGGCAGCCAGATTTTTTTCACCGGCAACGTCAGCATCCCCAGCCTCAACAACGTCCACACGATTTTCGGCCTCATCACGGACCCTGCCAGCCGGGCGGTGATCGACTCCATTCTCGCCGCCGGTAATGACGGCTCGACCATCACCGGCCTGACATTTTCCCGCACGGATGCCGCGGCCATCGCCTTCAACGAGCAGGCGCAAAACCTGCCGGTCGTCACCGGTGTCGCCGGCCATCTCGCCGTCACTTTGGGCGTGAGAACCCAATATCTTCTCGACTCGCCGTTGCCTCCAGGATCCACTCTCCAAGCGTTCCGCAGCCCGGATTTGCAAACTTGGACGAAGCTTGGTGAGATCTATCAAGGCACCGGTACCAGCGGATTCAACAGCATCACCTTCAACAGCATCACCTTTGACAGTGCCACCCTGCCCCGTGCGTTCTATCAGATTCCTTTGGTCACCTACCCCGATGCGCTCGCTCCGGCATCGCTTGCGAACCGGACCTTGGTGATGGGAATGTTTGGCAGTCAGACGATGACATTCCAATTCAACGCCCTCGGGACAGGAGGCACCGCCACCTATTCGCAGACCCCGACCACCCCGACCCCAATCACCGGGGTCACCTATACCCCCGCCCCTCATAAGGCGACGTGGATCATTTACACAGCCGCTTACAATCCCTTGCGCTTCCAAGGAACCCTGAACACCGAGAACCCGTCCCACATCCTCGGCACCAATAAGTCCGAGCAATCGAACGGAATCTCTTGGGCGGCTCTCAGCAGCGGCACCTTGAGTTTGACCAAGTGATCACCCGCTAAATTCCCACTCATCCCTTCCCAGCGGCCGGATTTCCCTCTACTCCTCCGCCGTGCTTGGCTCACTGCGCTTGATCGACTTCAGATGTTTCGCCTCGCTGGACCTTGAGGTGCCGGCCGAGGGCGCGATCTTGATCGGCGACAACGCCCAGGGCAAAACCTCCGTGTTGGAAGCGTTGTGCGTGCTGGTCCGGCTGCACTCGCCGCGCACCCACCGGATGAGCACGCTCGGCCGCGTCGGCAGCAAGGGTTTCGGCATTGCCGGCGACCCGTGGCGCGCCGAGCGGCAAGTCCGCCATTCCCGCGACGGGCTGGTGCTACACGTCGATGGCGAACCGCGTGCCAGCCAAGCGAGCTACCTCGACGACGGCGGACTCGTCGTGTGGATGGGCAACGAAGACCTCGAACTGGTCCGCGGCCCGGGCGAAGGCCGGCGCCGCTACTTGGATTTCCTCGGCGCACAACTCGATCCTGCTTACCGCCGCGCCTGGTCGCGCTACCGCCGCGCCTTGCGGGCAAAAAACCTGCTGCTCAAGGAAGGTCGCCCGCGCGATGCGGAGATTTTTTCCTACGAGGAAATCCTGGTGGAACACGGCACCGTCCTGCTGGAAGCCCGCGCCCGACTGGTGTTGGAACTCGCCCCGCTCGCCGCCGAGGCCCAGCGTGAAATCAGCGGCAAGGACGAACCGCTGACCTTGAACTACCTCCCCGCCAGCGGCCCGGATCTGCGCGAATCCCTGCTCCAGGCCCGCGAACGCGAAATCCGCCTGCGCCAAGCCGTCGTCGGCCCGCATCGCGATGAACTCGACCTCCGTCTCCACGGCATGCCCGCCGCCGCCTTCGCCAGCGAGGGCCAACAACGCACACTCGCGCTGGCCCTCAAGCTCGCCCAAGGGAAACTGTTGGAACGCTGCGGCGGCAAGCTGCCGATCTATCTGCTGGACGACATCTTCGGCGAACTCGATCCCGGCCGCCGCAACGCCCTGATGAACCACCTGCCCCCGCGCGCCCAGAAATGGATCACCACCACCCATCTCGACTGGCTGAAGGACACACCCGCGCTCTGCGGAATGGGTCGTTTCACGGTGAACAACGGCAAAGTGACTTGCGCAGTTCCTTGAGGGCGATCTTCATAAACGGGGTCGTAAACGGGGTCGGTCCTGAATGGCACTAACTTAAGGGGCTTTTGGGGTAGAGTATGGAAAAAATTGACTTCAAATCGCACCAAACACTCAATTCCGATGTTGCCGAACAGTCCTGTTGCCTTGGTGTTTCGATAGTGTCGATTCTGACGTGC
>JANOZJ010000360.1:0-8114 GCA_031429315.1 Akkermansiaceae bacterium | reverse complement strand
GGACGACCGGGATCTCCCGGACGACCTCGTCGAACTTGTCGCCCATGCCCTGCTCGGCCAGTTGGTTGCGGAAATTGGAAAGCATCCCGCCGGGGACCTGGAAGACGAGGATGTCGGAATCGACACGCTCATTGGCGGGATCGGTGAATTTCGAGAGCTGCTGATAGACTTCTTCGAAATGTAGGCGGAGCTGTTGGAGCATGGCGGGATCGAAGTCCGGCCGCCGCGGGTTTCCCTCCAGCAGGGCGAGCATGCGCACGGTGTCGGGTTGGGAAGTGCCGTTGGCGAACGGGGAAATCGAAGTTTCCACAGTGTCCACGCCCGCCTCGATGGCGGCGAGGTAGGCGGCGGCGCCGAGGCCGGCGGTGTCATGAGTGTGAAGCGTGATCGGCAGGCCGACCTTGCGCTTAAGCTCCTTGACCAGCGTGAAGGCGACGTGCGGCGTCATGATGCCGGACATGTCCTTGAGGCCGATGGAATGGCAACCCATCGCTTCGAGTTCGACGCCCATTCTAACGAACTCCGCTGTGGTGTGGACCGGGCTGGTGGTGTAACAGATCTCGCCGCGGGCGTGCTTGTTGCAGTCGATCACCGTATGGATCGCGGTGGTTAGATTCCGGGTGTCGTTGAGCGCATCGAAAATCCGGAACACGTCCTGACCCGCGGCGGCGTTGGCGCGGACAAAGGCGGCGACGACATCGTCTGGGAAACTGGTGTATTGCACGATGTTCTGGCCGCGCAGCAGCATGATCTGGGGCGTCTTCGGCGCGGCTTGCTTGAGGGCGCGCAGCCGGTCGAACGGATTCTCGTTGAGGAAGCGCAGGCAGGAATCGATGGTGGCGCCGCCCCAGGTTTCGAGACCGCTGAATCCCATTTCATCGAGAACGGGCGCGGCGGGAAGCATCTGCGCGGTGGTCATGCGGGTGGCGGCCAGCGATTGGTGGCCGTCTCGCAGGACGGTGTTGTTGAAGGTGACGCGTGACATGCCTTTGATAGGTTGGAGGGTGATGGGAGGATATGAATGATCCGTGTTTAAGATAGCGGAAATGGAGGTCTTCTTGCGCGTCGCATTGCGTCGTTTTCTCAGCGGAAATTGCTTTCGAACGCCTCCATGATCCTCCGCACCGCCGTGGCGGCGGGAAGCGTTTGCCCGGCGACTTGCCTTTCGACATCGGGCAGGAGTTGCTTCACGCGTTCGTCGCGGAAAAACCGGTGGCGGAGTTCCTCCTCGATCATGGAGTGCATCCACTCGATCGACTGATGCCTGCGACGCGCGGCGAAAGCACCGGACTCGCGGGTGGTCGCCGTGAAGTTTTCGACGATCTCCCAAAGCGCTGCCAGAGTTTCCGGGATCAGCGCGGAGCAGGTGGTGCAGCGGGTGCGCCAACCGGGAGTGGCAGGCTGAAGGAAATGGAGGACACGCTTGTATTCGGTGCTGGCGAGTTTGGCGCGGTTCACGTTGTCACCATCGGCCTTGTTCACAGTGAGCAGGTCGGCGATTTCTATAACTCCCTTTTTCATGCCTTGGAGTTCGTCACCGGCACCGGCGATCATGATGAGCATGAAAAAATCGACCATCGAGCGGACGGTGATTTCGCTTTGGCCGACGCCGACGGTTTCCACCAGAATCACGTCGTATCCCGCGGCCTCGCACAGCAACATCGTCTCGCGGCTCTTGCGGCCGACACCGCCGAGCGAGCCGCCGGAAGGTGACGGACGGATATAGGCATTAGACTCGCGGGCGAGGTTCTGCATCCGCGTCTTGTCGCCCAGAATGCTGCCGCCGGTGACGCTGCTGCTAGGGTCCACGGCCAGCACGGCGACGCGTTTCCCCTTTTGGCAAAGCTGGCAGCCTAGCGACTCGATGAGCGTGCTCTTGCCCGCCCCCGGCACGCCGGTGATGCCGACGCGGATCGAGTTGCCGGTCCTCGGGAGAATGCGTGTTAGAAGCTCCTGCGCGAGCGCTTCATGCTCGGGGTGGTTGCTCTCGACCAATGTGATCGCCCTCGACAGGATGGCGACATCGCCTGCGATGACTCCGCTTTCGTAATCCCCGAGTGTCAGTTTGCGGCGTTTGGCGGGCTTCATTTCGACCTTCCCCGATTCAAGCGAAACTCCGGACATCACGCGACACGCAAATTTCGGATCGTCTTCCGATCCATCCGGCACCCAATCCGGCATGCTTGCGGAAGATGCCCGGCAACTGCGGGCCACGCCAGGCATCTCGGGTTTTTTGGAAGCGTTGCTCATGGAAACGAATGCATGACTTGAATACTTGGATTGTCGGCATTTAGCCACCGATATCCGCCGATCCACCGGGCTTCGATTGCCCCTGGCAACACCGGATCCTGAAGCCGGTGAGCTTTTCCTCAGCCCATGCCTACCTGCTCGCGTGGTTCACCGGCTTGTGTTGCGGTGCGGGATTTGTAATATCCGCCCACAGCCGCACTTGAAATGACCGCCACCCACCCTAACAGCATCGCCCTGCTCATCGACGCCGACAACGCCCCCGCCGCCAAAATCGACTTCATTCTCTCGGAACTCGCCTCCCACGGCGTGGTCAACATCCGCCGGGCTTACGGCAACTGGACGAAAGCGGACCTCGGCGGCTGGATCAAGGTGCTGCATGAAAACTCCATCCAACCGATGCAGTCGTTCGACCTCATCAAAGGCAAAAACGCCACCGACATGGCGCTCGTGATTGATGCGATGGACCTCCTCTATACCAAGAAGGTGAGCACCTTCTGCCTCGTCTCGTCGGACAGCGACTTCACGCCGCTCATCCAGCGCCTGCGCGAGGATGGGAAGGAGGTGTTCGGCTTTGGCGAACAGAAGACACCGGTGCCGTTCATTGCCGCCTGCACGCGCTTCATCTATCTGGAGCAACCCAAGCCTGCGAAACCCACAACCGCCACCAAGGATAAACCCGGTCAGCCTAAACCAGATACCGATCTCCAGACCGGCCAGAACCTCAAGGGCAACACCAAACTCATCAACACCCTCCGCAACGCGGTCAGCGCCTCCACCGACGAGGAAGGCTGGGCGAATCTCTCCAACATCACCCACCGCATCAACAACGAGAGTCCGCTCGACCATCGGACCTATGGTTTCAAGAAACTCGTCGATCTGTTTGAGGCCATCGATTTGTTCGATGTGAAGCGTGATAAACGCGAAACCCATACCGTGATCTCCATCCGCATCGCCAAAGTCGGCGGGAAGAAAGTGAAGCCGAAGATGGTCGTTGAGATGGCGGATGATGACGACAATCCGTTTTGAAGCCAAACCGAGGGGAGAACACGCGCCCTCGCATGTTCCATGTCGCGCCCTCGCGGCATGGTAGGCCCGCATCACGAACGAGCCCGCGCAACCTAACAGGCACATGATTTCAGCGAGGGCGCTGAAATCCACAAGCGAGGGCGCGCGTGCTCCCCTGCGGCTCCTTGGCAATGCGTTAGGGCAGCTTGCTGTCTCCCCGGTCGCGCTCTTGAATTTCAGCATTTACTCCCTCTTCCACTCCTGCGTCGATGTGGTGGAATCACGATGATTCAGTCGGAAAATCCTTCTTTCGCAACGCCCGAACCTTTGATAGGCTTCCGCCATGATCAGTCTTGCAAGATTCAAGGAACAAGCCGCTGCGTTGCCTGTCGAGCAGAGAGCCTCATTGGCGAGTTTCCTACTCCACTCGCTGCCCGATCCGGATTATGACGTATCCGATGAAGAAGTGACCGAAAGACTCCGCAAGATGAAATCGGGGGAAGTCGACACCATTTCCATGGACGAGTTGCGGGAAGGTGTTTTTTCCGATCGAGGACGCTGATACCGCGTTTTCACCCTCAGGTCCGGCGCGATGTGACGATCGCGATCCGCCACTATGACTCGATCAGCGATGTGCTCGGTGACGATTTCTGGGCGAAATTCGAACATGTCTGCAGCCAAGTGGAATCTCATCCCGAGCGTTTCCACTTCGATCCCAGTGGCTGGCGACGCGCCAATCTTGAAAAATTTCCCTACCACCTGCTGTTCCACGAAGAACTCGATGGCGTAAGAATCATGACACTGCGCCATGATCGCCGTAACCCTCGCTTCGGCCTGAGGCGGAAATAAACCTCTTCGCGACGATTCCTTTAAAACGGCACATCTCCCGCCAGTTCCCTCGCTTCTTCCGCCACCCACTCGGCCTCGGCTTTCAGTTCCCCAATCTCTTTCTCCAGCTACTTCTCGAAAATGGTTCTTTCGAAAGGTCGTGTGCTTGATGCCTACTGACTCTGGAGACTGACCTTGGAGACTCCGTCTGGATCGTGATCAATCGACTACTGAGCGAGGACTCGAACGAAGAGCGTCGGACTTGATAGGAGGCTGTTCGGCACCGTCACTGAGATCGTCTCTACCGGCTCGTTCTGATCGGAGCTTTCTGAAACCGGCGCGAAGGAGGCCCACTCGCCGACAAGTGAAGTCGAGTATACATAAGAGTAGCGAAGGCCAGTGAGTGATGGTTTGCGCCGGGTGTATTTGAAAATGCCCGTTGCTTGATTCAGAGGGATCACGATTGGCGTGAGCGACGTGCCGTTTGTGGGGAGAAGCCCGAAGGCGAATTCCTGAAAATTGGTGAGTCCGTCGCTATCGGGGTCGGCGGAGCGGTCGCCGTTGAGGGCGGAGTTTCCGCCGGGCCATGGGTCTAGCAGTCCGAACGAGTTCGCCCATGCGGTGTATGGGACCACTTGGAGGACTCCAGTGCCGGAAAAGTGAATGTCATCCTTGTAGGTGGCCGTGGAGGCGGTGGTTCCCCAGGTGCCGGGTGCTTTCATGTCTCCGTCGATCACGAGGGCGTTGACCACATTGGTGGCGCCAGTGCTGAGCTTGAGGATGGATGTGGCCCCATTGATGCCGATGGTGGATGAGTCTGCGAAGGCGGTGGTCGCGCCAAGCGCTAGAGTGCCACCGTTGATGGTGGTTTCTCCGGTGTAGGTGATACTTCCTGAGAGTGTCTGGGTGCGGTTTGGACTGGCCATCACAAGATGGACTCGGTGGGTCGCTCCGTCGCGGATTGTCCCGGCGAAGTTGTAGTCGGCAGCTAACACCTTGAGCGTGAGGGTGGAGTCTGAGTAGGCACGGTTCGTGATTCCGCCGCTTCCCACAAGACCTGCGGAGTCGATGCCGGCGACAGTCTGATCGTATCCGTTCAGATCCATGCTGTTGGTGGGCGTTGCGCTCCATTTGACGTGAGCGCCTGTATCAAGTGCATCATCGATGGCGAGAATCATGTTCCCCGTGCCCCGAAAGAGCGAGGTGTAACCCCAGTCATTACCTGTGGAGCCAATGGTCCAGTCCGTGTTTCCTGAGATTTCAAAACTTGTATTCGGAGCATTTACGACGCTGTTGAAAATACCAAATTTTGGTTCGCTACTGCTGCCGCTTCCCCTTAGAAAAATCGCTAACGGAGTCCCGGTGATCGTTCCCCCAACAGTAAATGTCGATCCCGATTCAGCTTCATTGGTGAAGTAAAGGACGCCGAAGCCGCTCTGCAGTAAAGCGATGTCAGAATTGATGGTATTGCTTCCATTAGAGTTTGAGAAAATCTGACCGTTGGCACTACTTCCACCTCGATACCAAGCGATGTCATTGGTGACGGTGATACCGCCAGTAAGATAGACTTGATTAGAACCAAATACGATCAAGTCGCCAGAACCCATGGCGTTGGAGTGCCCGAGCTTAATCGTTCCACCGTCGACTAAACTAGTGCCTCCGCTGTAGGTATTGTTTCCGTTGAGGGTGAGAACTCCAGGACCAGCCTTGAGTCTACCGGGACCTGAAATGATATTGGCAACAATGAACTCTACAGAAGGCGTCGCGACGGTTTCGAAGGTGCCGCCGGAATCGATAAGGGTGATACCTCGATTCGCATCGCTGAGACTAAGAGTGGAGAGGCACAACAAGGTGCCGCCGTTGATGGTAAGCTGGTCAGGCGTAAAGCTGGCAGGAGCAGGGCCGAGGCTGGATTCACTGACGAGAATGAGTTTGCCGTTATTGAGAAATGTCTTGCCTGTGAAGCCGTTGGCGGTTGCGAGTGTGGTGGTGCCGGTGCCTCCAATCGCGAGGTTCGAAGCGGTGGTGTGGTTGACGATCGTCGAGTTGACGGTCAGCGGAGGCAAACCGTAGTTGAAGATTTCCACCATGCCGCCAGCGGTGGCGGAACTCAGCATGCCGCTGCCTGGAGCGGTGCCGATGGTGAGGGAACCCGCACTGCTGCCAGAGAGAATGGAATCGACTGCAAGTGTCTTGTTAGAAAAATCAATGGTGGCGGCGTTGGTGCCGCCGGAACTGCTTTGATTGAGGGTGTGAACAGTGGTGGTGTTGGTCCCGAGTGTGATGTTGCCCAACGCGCCGGTTCCTTCGACGAGGCGGACGTTGGATGTAGGTCCGTCGGCGATGATCTGAGAACCGGAGTCGGTGCGCGAGACATCGGTATAGTTGCTGAAGGCGACGATGGTTCCTGCGTCGTTGGTGGCCCAATCGTTTCCACTGATCGATGCCCAGGTGCCTAGCATGCCATAGGCATCGTTCGTATTGGTGGTTTTCGCGATACCAGATGCGGAGAGGTTCATACTGCCGCCGGGATTGATTGTGATTCCACCCATGTTCAAAACGGTGCTGCCACCTGGCCGAATGATATTTGCAGCACCATCGAGCGTGGTTGAGCCGACGATTTCATCGATTGCGCTAGTGATTGTAAGGGTGCTCAACCCGAGGCGGAGGGCGGCAGAATCGGAAAGCATGCTGGTGATACCGAGACTGTAGGTTAGGCTCAACGCGCCGTTTCGGATTGTGGTGTTGCCCTTTACCTCGCCAGGCCCCCTGAAGTTAAGGGCTCCCGAAATCACCTCAAGATTACCGATCGGGCGATTGCTGGTAAGGGTGGTAGTGGTTCCACCTGCGTATCGGAAAGTGGATGCGGGATCAATTGTTCCGAGATCGCCACCCGCGTCACCCAGATCGTTTGTGCTTCCTCCCACTGCAAGCAGCGTCATCCCAGCGGCGACATTGACGGTCACGTCTTGACTCGTGAAATCGAAATAGGTGGCCTTGATAATGCCGGTGCCTGAGAGATTCCAAACCGCGTTAGTGGTGCTGCTTAGTCCCTCGTTCGGCCGCCATTCACCTAAATTTGTTCCAGCCTTAGAAAGGTCCAAAGTGTAGCCGTTGGTGTCGATCCTGGCATCGATGCGACCTGCCTGAAATACCTGATTGCTTGAGCTGAAACTGGGATGAGTTGTTGGGCTGGGGAGGGTGAGGGTGAGATCCGCGCCAAGTTTCAGAGTGGTGGCGCTGGATGGCGTGGTGTTATCCCCATCAATGAAAATGACAGCACCCACGGAACGGGCATTGGCAGTGCTGGTTAGGGTTTTCACCCCCGATCCGCGCACGGTCACGGAGCCAAGCGTGGCGTTGGTGGCGAGAGTCTGATCCGAAGGTCGGTCGAGTTGAATGGCCAGATCTTGGTCGAAGGATGCGGGGTTCAAATTGTTGACGATTCCGCTCATCAACAGTGAGCCACCGGTACCCACACGAGTCGTTGAAATCGCGCCGCCCGTGATGTTCACGTTTCCACTGACTTGGAGGCGGCGATCCGAGATGCCCGGACTGTTTTCAATCACAAGCGCACCCGCTGATAGGGTGAGGTTGCCATTGATCGAGTTCTGGGCACTGGTGCCGGAGGATGTGCCGGTGATTTGCGCGATCTTCAGGGTGCCGCCTGCGATGTTGGTGGTGAGACTACTGCCGGCAAGATTGCCGAAGTTGTAGCTGGCACCTCCATTGCCGGTGGCTGAAAGCACGAGTTCGCTGCCGGAATTGAGGGTAAGTCCGCCGCTCGGGGTGAGTGAGTATGTCGCTCCCGCGCTGCTGCCGACGGTGATGCGCTCCGTCCCAGCCACGGCGCCAAGGGTGATGCCGCTTGTTACCGCGAGGTCCTTGATGATTCGGAGTTCGTTGATCGCACCCGCGGAGAACTGCTCGAAAACAAGTGTCCCCAAGGCGCCATTTGCTGCGGGATCATAGCTGATGATCCGGCTGCTAGTGGAGACATTGCCCAATACTGCGGATTCTCCGGCGATTGG
>JANOZJ010000359.1:0-3104 GCA_031429315.1 Akkermansiaceae bacterium | reverse complement strand
GAGTGCTCGCTTTCCGGCTCGGACGAACACACGCCGAAGTCCCACGCGGATTGGTAATTGCCTGCTTGGCAGCGGCCTAAATCCGGGTGAAGGATGGGCCGTCACGATGAACTACCGCGAGGCAATTGACTGGCTGTTTGCGACCCAGATGTTTGGCATCAAACTCGGGCTTGAAGGGCCGCGCCAGTTGCTCAAAGAGTTCCTCGCCTACCCGGCGCACGGGGTGAAGGTGATCCACGTCGCCGGGACCAACGGCAAAGGCAGCACCTGCGCGATGCTCGAGAGCATCGCCAGAGCCTGCGGCCAGCGATGCGGATTGTTCACCTCGCCGCATCTAATCGACTTCCGCGAACGGATCCAAGTGAGCGGCGAGCAAATCCCCGAAGAGCCATGCGCGGCGATGCTTACCGAGCTGCGGGTCTTGTGCGAACGGATGGAAACACATCCGACGTTTTTCGAAATCACCCTGGTGCTCGCAATGCGTTGGTTCCGCCTGCGCGAGTGCGAAATAATCGTCCTAGAAACCGGCATGGGTGGCAGGCTCGATGCCACCACCGCAGTGCCCGCAGATGTTTGCGTGATCACGCCGATCGGCCTGGATCACATGCAGTGGCTGGGTGACACGATCGAGGAAATCGCCGCGGAAAAAGCCGGGATTTTCGTCAGCGGGAAGCCGACGATCTGCGCGCCCCAGCAGCCAGCCGTCCACCTGGTGTTAGAGCAGGAGGCCAACGAGCGGCGCTCGCCCATCGAGTTCATCGACCAGCCGCTGCTCGGCTACCCGATGGCGCTGGCCGGCGAGCATCAAACGTGGAATGCCGCGCTCGCGGTGGCCGCGCTTCATCGGTTAGGAATCCCTCTCAGCTCGGAGAGCGTCGGCTATGGCCTCAGTCATGTGAGCTGGCCCGGGCGATTTGAAACCATCCGCCCGGGCGTCATTCTGGACGGCGCGCACAATCCCCAATCCGCGGAAGTGCTTGCAGCCACCTGGCGGCAGAGTTTCGGAGAAACAAAGCCGTCGCTGGTCTTTAGCGCGGTCGGCGGGAAAGACATCCGGGGTATTCTGGAAATCCTCGCGCCGCTTGCTTCGGAGATTTTCCTGTGTCCGGTAGACACCCCGCGCGCCGTTTCACCGGATGAATTGGCCACGTTCCTTCCACCAGACGCCCCGGCGCACGCAACGTTTGCCACCTTTCAAGCTGCCTTCGCTGCAGCCGAGGCCACAGGTACGCCGATCCTGATCGCAGGTTCGCTGTTTCTCGTCGGCGAGGCGCGGGCATTCCTCACCACGAGAAATTTCCAGGCCAGTTCGCAGTGACCGACGATCACACGCTTAGGGAAACCGCCAAGTCAAGGGGATTGCTGGGTGGTGTCGGCGACTGAGCAAAAGTGAACAGGTCTTCCTGATAGGTAGAGCTTGTCCCCGAATCGGTGATTTCCTGCCGGATTGCTCCCATCAGCATGGTTCAGGAAAATGAAAAAGCCATTCAGCAGCTGGGTGCGTTCAGCGCTTTTCCATCTCATCTCATTGGCACCACGACAGTAAGGTCGTGGCTCCTTATATGGGGGCGATGGATTCCAGATGGAGCACAGGGGTTCTGGCCTCGTTGGATTTTTCGGGATCGAGCGTGAGATGGAGGGACCAGTCGTTGAGGTCGTCGGGATCGATTAGGGTTTGGTGGATGGTGAGGCTGTCCTCTGAAATGTGGGTGTGGCGGGCGTTGCGGGCTTCGGGATCGAGGCGGATCTGGTGGCGGGCGGCGTGGTAGGTGTTGAGCTGTTGGAGGAGGCGCTCATTGGACCAGAGTTTGCCGTCGCTGTCGTGGTGGGCGATGAGGCTGAGGGCGGCTTCGGTGTCGTAGCGGGAAAGCGCGGTGACGAGGGTGAGGACGTGGTTGCGGAGGTGGCGGGTGAAGGCTTTTTTGTCGCGGGTGTAGGGGATCTTGGATTTGAAGGCGGCGAGGGCGGCGGTGGGATCGGGAGAGGAAGATTGACTCGTGGGCGAGACGCCCACGCTCCTTGACATAGACTGCCACTCGTCGAGCAGGCTGGAGTCGGTGTGGCGGACGATGAGTTCCAGGAAAGACTCGGCTTCGTGGAGGTGCTCGGTTTTGGCGGTGTCGGGGACGGTTTGGGCGAGGACTTTGTAAACCTCGCCGAGGTGGCGGAGGAGGACGGCTTCGGCGCGCTCTAACTTGTAGGTTTTGACGTAGTCTTCGAAGGACTGGTAGTTTTCTATCATCTCGCGAGCGACGGTCTTGGGCTTGACGTTTTCGCTGCCGAGGTAGGGATGGCGGAGTTTAAAGGCGTTGAAGGTGGTGTAGATGAATTCGGCGCCGGGCTTGGGGTGTTCGACCTGGTCTAGCAGTGCAATGCGGTCGTCGAATTCCATGCCCTCGTCCTTGAGGCGGGCCATGAGTTCGGATTTTAAAAGATCGACCTGTTTGCGGAGGACGATGTCGGGGTTTTCCAGAATGGACTCGATGAGGGAGATGACGTTGAAGGCGTAGTCTTCGGCTTCCTGGTCGAGCTGCGGGATGGCGTCTAGCAGGTAGAGGCTGAGGGCGTGGTTGATGGAGAAGTCTTCGGGGAGGGAGACATCGACGACGACTTTTTGCGGGCCGCTGCGTTTGGCGGGCGGGATGATGTGGAGGATTTTCGCGCCGATGAGGCCGCGGAAGAGTTTGAAGGCGTGTTTCTTGAGGAGCTTCTTTTTGGAGGGAGGCTCGTGGCTATCGTCGATGATTTTTTTCAGAGCGGCGCAGCCGTCTTCGGTGGTGCGGGACAGGACGTTGAGGAGGGTGTGGTGGTGGACGGAGAAGCTGGAGACGAGCGGCTCGGGCGGGGCGGTTTGGAGTTTGGCGTAGGTTTGTTCGTCCCAATGGACGTAGCCCTTTTCCGGCGGTTTGCGCTTTTCGAAGGATTTCTTTTTGTTAGCGGTGGCTTTGGCGGCAAGGCGGAGGTTTTCGATGATGTGCTCGGGGGCCTGGGCGACGACGTAGCCGGTGGTGTCGAATCCGCGGCGGCCAGCGCGGCCGACGATTTGGCGGAAATCGCGGACGGCGAGGATTTTGGTGCCGCGGCCGTCATATTTGCAGAGGCCG
>JANOZJ010000358.1:0-2360 GCA_031429315.1 Akkermansiaceae bacterium | reverse complement strand
GCCGAAACGACCGGTAGAAACAAGGGAATGCCCGCCGAAATGTGGGTGGAAAGGTCCGCATCTCCTGGAAGAACCGAACTCATTGTCGGCACCAAAAGCACGTCGTCGAATGATAGTCCTAGGGAAATCTCCGCCATGGGGGAATCAATAGAAACTCCCCCCGACGCGCAAGCCCGAATCCGGAAAAGTGCCAGAGCATGGAGACGCGAGACGCGAGACGCGAGGGAAGAGGAAGAAATGCGCAGAGCATGGAGACGCGAGACGCGAGACACAGGAGAAGTGGACGAAATGTGCGGAGCATGGGCTTGTCACCGATCACGGCGGATCGAGCCGAGTCCGCCCTACCGGGGGAGACACGGCACGGCACGGCGCGGCCGCCGAGTCCTACCGGGTAAACCAAGTCACACCGGGTCCGCTTCCGGGGCCTTGGGGAGTTGGTCCACCGCTTCGAGAAGATTGACGATTTCCACGCCACGGATGGCGGAGGAGTCGTGGAGGAAACGCAGCACCGGCGTGGACTTGAGGACCACGCGTTTCATCACCTTGGACTGGATGCTTCCGTGGTCCTTGTTCAACTTCACGATGACGGAATTCGCTTCAGCGCCGAGCACTCCGATCCAGACCTTGCCTTCCTTGAGGTCTTGGGTGACCTCGACCTCGCTGACCGTCACCAGCCGGTTGTGCCATTCGTAGTCTTTTTGAATGACGTTGCCGATTTCACGGCGGAGCAGTTCGTTGACTCGATCGAGGCGGCGGGACATGGGTGGAGAGGTGAAAAGTGATCAGTGAGCAGTGATCAGTGGAAGAAAAGAGAACTTCTTCTCTGATCACTGCTCACTGATCACTCGGCACTTATTAAAGCGTTTGCGCGTATTTTTCGAGTTTGTAGCACTCGATGATGTCGCCTTCCTCGTATTCGTTGAACTCGCCGAGGCGGATGCCGCATTCGAAGTTGGTGCGGACTTCCTCGACTTCATCCTTGAAGCGGCGGAGCGTGGACATGCGACCGTCGAAGACCGGGACGCCGCCGCGGATGACCCGGGCGTGGGCCTTGCGGTGGATGCGGCCGTCGGTGACGAATGAGCCGGCGACGCGGCCGCGGTTGAGTTTGAAGATCTGGCGGACTTCGGCGTGGCCGATGACGGTCTCGCGGGTGAGCGGCTCCAGCAAGCCGAGCATGGCCTCGCGGACCTGGTCGATGAGTTCGTAAACGACCGAGTAGAGTTTGACCTCGACGTCGGCGGCTTTGGCGGATTTCACGGCCTTGGCTTCCACTTTCACATTGAAGCCGAGGATGATCGCGTCGGTGGAAGCGGCGTATGAAATGTCGGACTCGGTGATCGGGCCGGCGGCGGCGGTGATGAACGACGACTCGACCTTGTCGGAGGTGATGGCGAGAACCGCCTTCTTGATGGCCTCGACGGAACCTTGGACGTCGCACTTGAGGATCAGTTTGAGCTGTGCCTTGCCGCCACCGTCGCGGACCATCGAGTAGAGATCCTGCATCCGGTTGCGGTGCTGCGGTTTGAGGCGGACCAGGCGTTGTGCTTCCTGGCGCTCGGTGGCCAGCGCTTTCGCCTCGCGCTCGGTCTTCATCTCGGTGAGATGGTCGCCGACGTTAGGAAGTTCCTCGAATCCGATGACTTCCACCGGCATGCCGGGGTGGGCGGATTTGACGGTCACGCCGCGGTCGTTGATGAGCGAGCGGACTTTCCCGGCGAAAGGGCCGCAGATGAAAGGAGTGCCGATCTTGAGTGTGCCGGACTCGACGATGACCGTGGCGGTGGTGCCGCGACCGGGAACCACGCGGGCCTCGATGACGGCGGCGCGGGCGGTGGATTTCGGATTGGCCTTGAGCTCGAGTACTTCGGCTTGCAGGGCCATCAGGTCGAGCAGGTCGTCCATGCCCTTGCCGGTCAGTGCGGAAACTTCGGCGAATTCGGTGTCGCCGCCGAAGTCGGTGGTTTGCAGGCCGTTTTCGGCAAGCTGGGCTTTCACGCGGTCCACGTTGGCGGTGGGCAGGTCGCACTTGTTGATGGCGACGATGATGGTCTTCCGCGCTTTTTTGGCGTGTTTGATCGCTTCGAGCGTTTGCGGCATGATGCCGTCGTTGGCCGCGACCACCAGCACGACGATGTCGGTGATGTCCGCGCCGCGGGCCCGCATGTCGGAGAAAATGGCGTGGCCGGGAGTGTCGAGGAAAGTGATTTCCCGGTCATGGTGGATGACCTGATAGGCTCCGATGTGCTGGGTGATGCCGCCCGCTTCGCCGGCGGTGATCTTGGTCTTGCGGAGGAAATCGAGGATCGAGGTTTTGCCGTGATCGACGTGGCCCATGATCGTGATGATCGGCGGGCGGT
>JANOZJ010000357.1:0-2955 GCA_031429315.1 Akkermansiaceae bacterium | reverse complement strand
GTGGAGGTCAGGGTGTTATGTGGGTTTTCCGCGCCGTCGTGCTGGTTCTCGATGAAATAGCCCGGTTTCTTGAGTTTGCCGACATCGTGGAAATACGAACACACGCGGCACATCGGGGCATTGGCACCGATCTTCTCGGCGGCGGCTTCCGACAGCGCCGCCACCACCAGGCTGTGGTGAAAGGTGCCTGGCGCTTCGAGTTGCATTTGGCGCAGCAGCTTGTGGTTCAGGTCGGTGAGCTCCAGCCAACTGATGTCGGTGGTTAGATGGAAGGTTCCTTCAAACAAGGGCAGCAGGCCGCTGATCAGCAGCGCCGTGACCATCGCCGTGCCGATCGCCGCAGCACTGCCCGCGCCGAGAAGCCGGAGATGATTCATCGCGTCCGGTCCGAAACACGCCGCGATGTCCAGCGGCCCGAGAACCAGTCCGAGCGCCAGCGTGACCGCGCCGACGTAAATCCCGGACTGCAGCAGTCGGATCCGTTTGCGGATTTGGAAAGCCAGCAGCACACTCGTCAGTCCGGCGACCAGGCTCAGAATCATGTATTGCAGGACATCCGCCTGCGGGACTAACAGGCAGCCGATCATCGAGACATACACTGCGGAAAACGACGCGACAGCGCGGCCCAACAACACCCCGTGGAGCATCGGAGCGAGTGCGAAGGGCACCGCGAAATACCGGAACACCTCCGGGATCGCGCCCGCGTTCGCCATGCTCATCACCAGCCGGATCATCAACAGGTGGCCAATCACCCCGCCGAGCACCAACAGCACCCGGCTGTTGCGGCGGCACGAACTCTGCAAACTGACCTGGAACATCGTGATCGCGGCCAGCGCGAGGATGAATCCATAGAGCGCCCCCTTGAGTGGATCATTTTCGAAGGCGGTTCCATCGGAAGCCTTGAGCACCAGCACCGCGCTGCTCACCGCAAAGGTCGCGTAGAGCGCCAGCTTGACCCAGAAGCTGTCTTCCAACGCTTGGATGATCGCGTTCTCGCTATGCACCCGGCGTTTTTTTCCCGACGAGAGTCCCTGTCGGGCCAACCGCCAGCGTTTGATGGCATCCACAAATCCCACGGCGGTTTAAAAATCGTTTCCACGGGCAGGCGAACCAAGATTGGATTTTCCTGCTGGGCCGCGAACCTACGCCGGGGGAGACACCTTGGCAATCTGGAAATCCGCCGCCGGAAATCCGCTTGGCACCGTGGAGAATGTCCCAGTGTGGTGTCACCGTGTCGGCTGCCTCCGGTGCGCCATCCTTGATTCCCGGGCCACCATCTGCGTGGATTCATTGCAGTACGGGCAGCGGTACTGGTTCCTGAACAAAATCGCCATCGCCACCCGCAGCCGATGGCTTCCGAGCGAGGTCCGCGCCTGGCGGTGTTTCGTGCAGCGCATGGATGCCAGCGCCGGAGTCCGGCACAGCGGGCATGCCGCGTTCGAGGCCACCAGCCATTGGACGACCCCCAGCACCACGGCGAGACCCGCCAGACTCACTCCGACGATCATCATCTGGCGGTTGTCGGTGAGCAGCGATTCGACCAGCAACCCGGCCGCGACCAGCACCGTCACCCAGTTTCCCACTAACAATGTCGCCGCCAGGCGGAAGCGCAGCACAGTGGAGTTGGAACGGGGATGATGCATGGTCAGAAGGGAGTCGGATGAATTCTATCTGCTACTCCGGCAGTCCGCGATGTGGTGAAACCGCGCTGCCGAGCTGCAACCACCATGCAGCCCAATCCGGCAGTCCGCTATGGGGTGAAACCCACCTCGGGTTGTTACTGAAGCGGATTCATCCTTCGGTTATCGAGTTCAAGCCGCCACCGAGAGTCCAAGCGGCATGAATTCCCGCGGGCGGCAGGAAGATTGGGTGGATTTGGAAAGTGCTTGGCGACGATTGCAGAAGCAGGAGGATTCCAGCCACACGGCCAAGGGCGGTGTGAATTCTCGATCGGGCGTCAGGCATGAGAAGTTTCGCAATTGTGCAAAAATTGCAGGCCTGTGAAACATTTGCACATCGTGCCGCCCAAATGAGCAGGGTGACAAATTCTTCTTGGACTTCCACCGAGCTCACGGTAAGCAGGTTGAGACTTTTTTAAAAAGTCTGGCACGCGCCCTGCGGATGACTGCCGTTCTTCGGGGGGAGAACATTACTAACAAAAATGCCACTCGCGGGTCTCCCAGTCTCTTCGAGACTTCCCAGCGGGCAAGAAAGCGAGAGATCAATGTCGGATCACAATCAAAACAACAACGGTGGGAACAACCTGATTTTATTCCCCGCGCAGTTTCGCGTGCGTTGCCCCCGCTGCGGAGCGGCTCCGCAGGCATCTTCTTTCCAAGACAGCTTGGTCCGCTATAGCTGCCGGAGCGGGGATCATTTCCAATCCGAGATCTGCGTGCAGTGGGAAAAAGATCGGGCCTCGGAAGGCTTGGTGGCCGATGCACGGGAGATTTTGAGCAAAATCCAGTTCAGCGGAATGGCGGCGCTGCGCGCAGTGAAGTGAGCGCTGGAAGAAGGCCGACTGGATTGGTCGCGATTTCCCGCAGCTTGGAATGACTCGTCTGCGGTCCGTTTCCCTTACCCGAAATTCTCGATCCGGAACACGACCGGGCTGCTGTTGATGCAGTCGAGGGTTTCGATCTGGGCAAGCGCGGTCTGGAGTTTGCCGAACGGGCAGGTGTGGAGCAGGAACACCATGTCCACGAATTCCGCGTCCGGGTTGGTCGGGTTGACCGGCGAGTGGGTGCCGGAAATGCCGATGCGGTGGTCTGCTAGAACCCGCGCGATTTCGGCGACGACGCCGGGGCGGTCAGTGACGTCGAAACGCACGTAGTAGGCGGTCGAGGTTTCACCGACAGGGAGAATCCGCCCGCTTTCGCGATAGGGCAGGAATCCGCGGTGGCCGGAAACTTGTCGCAACGAGCGCGCGGCTTCCACCAGATCCGCCACGACCGA
>JANOZJ010000356.1:0-4706 GCA_031429315.1 Akkermansiaceae bacterium | reverse complement strand
GACGGGCCAGTCCAAACGTCGAGATCCTTGGTATATCGCGGCTGAGTGTAGCGGATCACCGCATAAGCTCCGACCACCAGATACTCGACCTCAAATTCGCTGAAAGCTTGTAACAGATCTTTGAAGTCGGAGTTCATCGGGGTTCATGCCTTTCATTCCTACCCAGTAGTCGAATACGAGTTCCCAAGCGGCTTGGAGTCTCATGGTTTCACCGGCTTCCTGCCATTCGCGGATGTGGTCGATGCGCATGTCTTCGAAATTGTCGAAGCGCTTGATCTTCCAATCGGAGCGGTCTTTGGTGGGTTGACTCACGGTGGGTAGAGTGATGAAGGGAGATAGGCGAGGCAAGGTGGAAAACCGCCGCCACGTCTAATCGAGGATCTGCGCGAGGACGTAGGGCAGGATGCCGCCGGCGCGGTAGTAGTCTTTCTCCACCGGGGTATCGATGCGGACAATGACGGGAACGTCGAAGCTTTCGTCGTTGGCGGGATGGACGCGGAGGTTGGCGATTTGCATCGGCTTGAGGTCGTTGTCAATGCCGGTTAGGTCGAAGGTGGCGTCGCCGAGGCCTTTGATTTTGTCGTAGTCTTCCTTGTTGACGAAGTTGCAGGGCAGCACGCCCATGCCGACGAGGTTGGAGCGGTGGATGCGCTCGAAGGACTTGGTGATGACGGCTTTCACGCCTAGCAGGTTGGTGCCTTTGGCGGCCCAGTCGCGGCTGGAACCCATGCCGTAGTCCTCGCCGCCGATGATGACGGTGGGGACGCATTCTTCCTGATAGACGGCGGCGGCGTCGTAGATCGCGAGCGTCGGGACTTCTCCGTTAGCCACCGACTGGCCGGAAACACTGCCGTTCTTGAGTTCATGGCTCTCGGCCATGAGGTGGTCCTTCGGCGGGGACACGGACGGGTAGTATTTGGTGACGCCGCCTTCGATGCCGGGAACCATAAGGTTCTTGATGCGGACGTTGGCGAAGGTGCCGCGGGTCATGATGCGGTCGTTGCCACGGCGCGAGCCGTAGGAGTTGAAATCGGCGAAGGTGACGCCCTTTTCGAGGAGGTGGCGGCCGGCGGGGCTGTCCATCTTGATGGCTCCGGCAGGCGAAATGTGGTCGGTGGTGACCGAGTCGCCGAAGATGCCTAACGGACGTGCGCCGTGGATTTCGACGATGTCGCGCGGGGCGGGACTGAAGCCGTCGAAGAACGGCGGCTCCTGGATGTAAGTGGATTCGCGGTCCCACTCATAGACGTCGCCGGTGGAGGATTTGATCTCGTTCCACTTCGGGTTCTGGTCGGCGAAACCGGTGTAGAGGCGTTGGAAAACGTCGGGCCGCAGCGAGGCGCTCATGGCCTGCTCGATTTCCTCGGAGGTGGGCCAGATGTCTCTCAAATAGACGGGATGGCCGTCGCTGCCGAATCCGAGCGGCTGGGTCTCCATGTCGATGTCCACCGTGCCGGCGATGGCGAAGGCGACGACGAGCGGCGGGGACATGAGGAAATTCGCCTTGATGGACTGGTGGACGCGGGCCTCGAAGTTTCTGTTACCTGACAGGACGGAGGCGGCGATGATGTCCTCGGATTTCACGACGTCCTCGATACCGGGATCGAGCGGGCCGGAGTTCCCGATGCAGGTGGTGCAGCCGTAGCCGACGGTTTGGAAACCGAGTTGGTCGAGTTCGGCCTGGAGGCCGGTTTTGTTGAGGTAATCGGTGACGACGCGCGATCCCGGGCCAAGCGAGGTTTTGATGGATGGCTTGATGGTGAGGCCCTTGGCGTTGGCTTTTTGCGCGAGCAGACCGGCGGCGATCATGACGCTCGGGTTGCTGGTGTTGGTGCAACTGGTGATGGCCGCGATGAGGACGGAGCCGTGGGTGATGGTGTCTTTGACGCCACCCTTGCTATCGACGGTGACTTCCCAGAGCGGGTAGCTGAGGTCGTTGCTGTCTTCCAGTGCCACACCGACTTGCGCTCGCCATGCTCCTGTGACGACGTCAGAGCCGTCTGGCACGGTGTCGAGAGATGGCGGGAGATCAAGCGGTTCGCTGGATCCAGCGACCGGCTGTTTGTTGTAGCCGTCCGGGGCGGGGCCGGTGAGCAGGGCTGCCCAATTTTGCTTGAGCGACTCGAGTTCGATGCGGTCCTGCGGGCGCTTCGGCCCGGCGACACCGGGTTTCACGACTGATAGATCGAGATCGACGACTTCGGTGAACTCGAGCGCGTCGCGCTCGGTGGGGATGCCCCAGAGGCCCTGGGCCTTGTAGTAGTTCTCGACGGTGGTGCAAAGCTCGGCGGTGCGGCCAGTGCCTGCGAGGTAGCCGGTGGTAATTTCGTCGATGCCGAAGAAGCCCATGGTCGCGCCGTATTCGGGAGCCATATTCGCAATGGTGGCGCGGTCCGGCAGACTGAGCGCCTTGGCACCGGGGCCGTAGAATTCGACGAATTTTCCGACGACCTTGGTTTTGCGCAACACTTCGGTCACTAGCAGGACGAGATCGGTGGCGGTGACGCCGGTGTTGAGAGTGCCTGTCAGATAGACGCCGACGACTTCGGGGACGAGGAAAGTAACAGGCTGGCCTAACATCCCAGCCTCAGCCTCGATGCCGCCCACGCCCCAGCCGACGACGCCGAGGCCGTTAATCATGGTGGTGTGGGAGTCGGTGCCGACGAGGGTGTCCGGATAGAAAACGCCGTTTTTCTCAAGCACGCACTTGGCAAGGTACTCGAGGTTCACCTGATGGACGATGCCGATGCCGGGAGGGACGACCTTGAAGGTGTCGAAGGCTTGTTCGCCCCATTTGAGGAACTCGTAGCGCTCGCGGTTGCGGTGGAACTCGAGGTCGAGGTTTTTCTCCAGCGAGTCGGGGCCGCCGGCGTAATCGACTTGGACGGAGTGGTCCACGACGAGATCGACCGGCACTAACGGCTCGATCATTTTCGCGTCCAGCCCCATGCCATCGACGGCGGAGCGCATCGCGGCGAGATCGACTAACAGCGGCACGCCGGTGAAATCCTGGAGCACGATGCGGGCGACGACGAAGGGGATTTCATAATCGCCGGGCGCCTTGGCGTTGTAGTTGGCGAGGTTGGTGATGTCCTTTTCCGAGACCTTGAGGCCATCGTTGTTGCGGAGCAGTGATTCGAGAACGATCCGGATGGAGACCGGGAGTTTGGCTAGATTCGGGAACCCTTGTTCGGCGAGGGCGGGGAGCGAGTGGAAATTTCCTTGGGCGCCGGAGCCGGTGGTGAAGGTGCGAAGTGTGTTCATGGGCGGATCGTTGTGGAAAATGGTCGAAAGTTCAGGGGCGGTCGCTAGGACTGGGGCGCGGAGGTTAGGGATGAAGCGGGATTTGTCAAAATCGATAACCGGCGGAATGCAGGTAGATTTCCGGGGTTGAGTGGCGGCGGCAGGTGTGCGTAGCGTCGCGGCATGAGAATCGGCTGGAGCAGAATGATGACGGTGCTGGGTGCGGGCATTTTGGTTTCGTGCGGCGGAATGGGCTCGGCTCCGGATCTGGGCGACGTGCAGGCAGGTGACGAACCGGCGGAGGGTGGCATCAAGGAGGTGCCCAATCCGAACCCGGCGATGGCGAAAAAGAGCGGGAAGACCTTGGGTCGATTGCAACGCGGTCACGAGGTTTACATGCTGAAATGCGGCGAATGCCACATGTATCAACTCCCGCAAAACCTGGATGTGGACGAGTGGCAGGAAGCGATTCCGAAAATGATCAGGCACGCCGGCTTGGAACCGGCGGATGAGAAGGCGGTGCTCGACTATGTGGTGGCGGTAAAGCTGGAGCGCGGCGAATGAACGGCGCGGTGGATTTGCTGGCGTTCGCCGGGGTGATGGCGTTGGGACAGTTCAGTCCGGGACCGGACATGATTTTGCTGACGCGGACGGCGTTGCAGATCGGCCCCCGGGCCGGTGTGGAGATGGCGTTAGGGATCGCCTGCGGCCTGGCGGTCCACACGACGTTGGCGGTGGCGGGTCTGGCAATGGTATTGGAGCGATTCCCCCTGCTATGGGAGGCGTTGCGCTGGGCGGCGGCCGGTTATTTGCTATGGCTGGCATACCAAATTTTTAGGGAGGTTTTCGTCGCGTGGTCTTCCGGCGGGACTCGCGTGGAAAATGACGCAAGCTCCGCAGGCAGGCCGTGGTTGCGGGGATTTCTTTGCAATCTTTTTAATCCGAAAGCCGCGATATTTCTAGCAGCGGTGTGCGCGCCGTTTTTGAAAGGCGAGCGGCCTGAATGGTGGCCGTTCGCGCTGTGGGGGATCGTCGTCGGGCAGGGCTGCCTGCTATGGTCGCTGTGGGCCTGCCTCCTGCAATGGCATCCACTGCGGTCGCGATACGAACGCGCGGCGCTCTGGATCGACGGAGCGTTCGGCGTCGTGCTGGCCGCGTTGGCGATCCGCCTGATCATCGGATAGACAAAAAAGGCCCCGCAGCGATGCGGGGCTTTTCATGGGCAAATCGTGTTAGAACGGGATCAATCGTACTTCGGAGCCTTGTGCTGGCCGAAGTATCCGTCTCCCACGTACATCTGGCCGCTGTAGTCAGGAAGCGGGCCGGAGTCCGGAGGCAGCGGGACATTGCCGACGATGGCGTCCTCGGGCTGCGAATAGGCGATGCTCACCGGCGTGCCGATCTTGACGAGACGGAAGAATTTAGGCGAAAGGTTTTCATGCATCCGGATGCAGCCGTGGGTG
>JANOZJ010000355.1:0-2624 GCA_031429315.1 Akkermansiaceae bacterium | reverse complement strand
GCTGACCAAGAACAACCTGATGGACAACCTGGCCGCCGACTACGTGCGCACGGCGGTGGCCAAGGGGACGAGCTTCCGCCGCGCGGTCTTCGGCCACGCGTTCCGCAACTCGATGATCCCGGTGGCCACCAGCCTCGGCGGCCTCGTGGAAATTTTCATCGGCGGCTCGTTGCTCGTGGAAACGGTTTTCGACATCCAGGGCTTCGGCCTCCTGCAATACCAGTCCGTGATCGCTCGCGACGGCCCGGTCATCATGGGCACGCTAACGGTCGCGGCGTTTCTCATGCTGATCGGCAACGTGCTTTCCGACTTCATCGTGGCGATGGTGGACCCGAGGATTAAATTCGAGTGATGATGCGCGCGACCGGATTCTTACTAACGGCTCTCGGCGCACTGGCGGCGACGGGTGAAATTCGCGGCATCGCCTTTCCCACGGCCCGCTGGTTCTTCGACGCGAGCCGCACGGTGCCGCTGCTCAATTTCGAACTGGCAGCGGGCAGGGTTTTCCCATGGTTCGGCTGGTTGAGCGTGATGATTCTAGCAGCCGCCGGACTCTGGATGCTGCTGCGGTCCTTCACCCGCGGGCCGCGCAATCCCGTCACCGAGCGGCAGATCCGGCGCTTCCGTGACATCAAGCGTGGCTACTACTCGTTGCTCATCCTGCTGTTGTTAGGAGGGATCGCCGCGCTCGACCAGGTCGTCGTGGGCAAACGGGCGCTGGCCGTGAAATACGAAGGCAAATGGACTTTTCCCGCGTTTCTAGCGGGGGATTTGAAGAACAGGGACTTCGGCATCACTGGCGAACTCGCGGACGCTCCGGCCGACTATCGGGAAATGAAACGTGCCTGGAAAGACGCCAAGGACAACCGCGTGATCATGCCGCCCGTCCCCTACGATCCCACAGGCGACACCCTGCCGCCGCGCTCGCGCCCGCTCGTCGCGCGCGACGGGATCTACTCCGAGTCCGGCAGCCGCAAGCCCTACTCGGGCCTCGCCGCCCGCTATCACGACGTGGTCAGCTCGAAAATCCACCTCCGCCAGGCCATGCGCAACGGCAGGCTAACAGGCCCCATCGACGGCTGGGGCACCGATGGTTCCGTAGCCTATACCGGCGAGGTGAAAAGTGGCCGACTCATCTCCGAACGCTTCAATGGCAAGGGCACCAAAGAAGAGTTCCTGGCCCTGCCCTCCAGCGGGTTCCGCGCCATCAAGTATCACCCGGCGCCGCCGATCCCGTCGGAAGGCAACTGGCTGGGCACCACCTCGCAGGGCTTCGACATGCTCGCCTATCTGTACGGCGGATTGCAGGTGAATTTCAAGGCGGCGCTGATCTATCTGCCGCTCGTCTATGCCGTCGGGATTTCGCTGGGAATGCTGATGGGCTACTTCGGCGGCTGGTTCGATCTGGTGTTGCAGCGCCTCATCGAGGTCTTCTCCAACACACCGTTCCTGTTCGTCGTGATCATTTTTTCGAGCATGGTTCCAGAACGCTTCAAGGGGCTGCCGGTGATCCTGACCATCCTGATCGTCTTCGGCTGGATGGGCCTGACCTATCTGATGCGCACCGCCGCCTACCGCGACAAGGAGCGCGACTACATCCTGGCCGCCAAGGTTCTCGGTGCGGGCACGCCCCGCATCATCTTCCGACATCTGTTACCTAACACAGTGGCCATCCTCGTCACACTGGTGCCCTTCACCGTTTCCAGCCTGATTTTCTCGCTGACCTCGCTCGACTACCTCGGCTTCGGCCTGCCGCCGGAATATGCCACCTGGGGCCGCCTGCTCAATGACGGCCTCGCCAACCTCTCCTCGCCTTGGCTCGTCACCTCCACCTTCATCGTGCTCGTCGGGTTGCTTGTGCTCATCACCTTCGTCGGTGAAGCGGTCCGCGAGGCCTTCGATCCGAAAAAATTCACCTACTACCGCTGATGCGCCGCCTCATTCCATCGCTTGTCCTCGTCGCCGCCGGCATCTGCCTGCTGGCGTCCTGCCGCAAGGATGAGCAATCCACCGGCCGCTCGCTCGGCTTCGAGGCCTTCGTCCCGCGCTATAACAGCTACATCCGCAGTTGGCTCGTCGAACAACAGGCCATCACCAAAGCGGAGACGGAACGGATCACCACCGCTCTAACGACCGCGCAAGGCGATGCCAAGGCCCTGTTGGAAATCCAGGCGGAAGCCAACCGTCGTGAAATCGAGAAATGGGACTTCCGCCTCGGTCTCGGGGATTTCCTGAAGGTTGGCAACCCGTCGGAAATCCCCGCCGGACTCACCTGGGAGAACGGCATGGACCAGCCGGAGATGGGCGACCCGCGAGCCGTCAAGGGTGGCGTCCTGCGCCGCCACATCTCGGATTTCCCTCCGACCATCCGCCCCTTTGGGCCGAACGCGAACCACAGCTTCCGTAGCGATCTCTACGACCTCGTGGATATTGACCTGATCACCTTTCACATGGAGACGATGAAGCTGATTCCTGGACTCGCTCGCGAATGGGCCGTGTCCCGTGACGGGAGGACGGTGTATTTCCGCATCGATCCCGAAGCCCGCTACTCGGACGGGGTTCCTGTCGTCGCGCGGGACTACCTGGTCACTGCCTACATCAATGTTTCCGACAACGTGGTCAAT
>JANOZJ010000354.1:0-1560 GCA_031429315.1 Akkermansiaceae bacterium | reverse complement strand
GAGGAGCTTCTTGTATTCCGCGCTGGCGCGGGCGCGGCAGATCGCGCTGGCCGGGCCGTCGAAGAAATCGAAGGCGAGCTGCTCGGGTGTGAGCTTGGCACCGCGTTGCTCTTTCTTGCCGGCGGGCGGCGGGGCTGGCGTGGGAATGATTTTCAATTCCTCCATCAGGCTGGCTTCCGTCTCGCCATCGCAGAGCGAGGTGACGATTTTGAGCATGGCCTCCATCTGCTCGGGTGGCAGTGCCAGGGGATTCTCCGACTGGAAGATGGTGAGGGTATTCTTTCCGCCTGGCAGGGTCTTGAGGGAGCGCTTGGCCTTGGCCTTCACCGCCTCGAACTTCTCGATCAGGCGGTTGGCCGTGCGCTCGTGGAGGTCGAGCTCGTCCTTCACGATGTCTGCCCAGGGGCGGGCCGGTCGGACAAACTGTCCGACCGGGTTTTTCTCGCCGCCGCGCTGAACGCCATGGCTCTTCTTGAGCATGAAAAGCTGCCAACCGAGCCACGCTTTGCCGTAGAGATACTCGCGGCCGGCGGACTGCACGCGGGCGAGGGTTTGGCGAACGCCGTCCCAGGCTGGGTCTTTGGGGCGCTCAGTGGTGACTTCGGGGGTGTTCGTAGTCCCGCCTTCAGGCGGTCTTGCGGTCCCGGCCCGCTCGGCAGTGACCTTGTCGGCGAGTTGTTCGATGGGGAGCTTCAGCGTGGGCTGGTTTGGTGGTGTTTTTCCGGACATGAGTGTTAGAGGCCGTTGGAGGCGGAGGCGGTTTGATAGCGTGAGGAAAACCCGCTGACGGGGTGGCACTGGTTGATGAACTCGCAGAGCTGGCCAACGGTCCGGAAATCCGCGGCTTCGGGCAGTTCGACCGCGAACGCGTCTTCCACGGTTAGAATCAGGATGGACATCAGGTTTTCTAACGTCGGGTCGGTGTCCATGGGGATTAGCGGAAGAGGAAGAAGCCGAAGGTGGCGAGGAGGGCTAACAGGGAGATCGCCAGGGCGAAGTGCCGCCATTCCTGGAGGCGGGCCAGCAGCGGCCGGCGGCGGCGGTTGCGGGAGAATGGACCGTGGATGGCGAGGCCTAACGAGGCGCGGCGGTGGATGGTGTTCATGGGGTTGGGAGTCGGGACATTCCTGTCCCGACATTTGGTTGGGGTTAGCGGGTGAGGCGGAGGCCGAGGGTTTTGCGGCGGGCGGAGGGGGTGAGCTTGGAGCGGCGCTTGAATGAGGCGCTGCGGTGCTCGCGGATCAGTTCGACGGCATCACACCAGGTGGTGGATGCGGGCGTGCCGATGGTGGCCTCAGCTTTGTCGAGCATGGCTGTTTCCAGCGCGTCGAGATCGTCGGAGCTGAGGAGGCGGGTGAGGAGGTGGGGTATGCGGGCTGACATGGGGTTGAGAGGTTAGAATCAGGGGATAAGAGTGCGCAGGCGGCGGGCGACGATGCAGAGGACGGTGTAAGCCTCGATCTCGCCCTTGCCGAAGCTCTCGCTGGCTTGGGTCTCGATCTGCTCGATCTCATCGCTGAGCGCGAAGGTGGTGATCAGGTTGTGCTCGCGCATCGCGAC
>JANOZJ010000353.1:0-19101 GCA_031429315.1 Akkermansiaceae bacterium | reverse complement strand
CGTCCGTGCCGGTCGTAAAAAGAAGAGTGAATACTCCGTCGCCCTCGGCGAAAAACAGAAGCTTCGTTTCCAATACGGCGTGCTCGAAAAGCAGTTCCGCGGTTACTACGAAGAAGCTGCCCGCCGCCGTGGTGTCACCGGTGTGATCCTTCTGCAACTCCTTGAGTGCCGTCTCGACAACGTGGTTTACCGCGCTGGTTTCGGCAACAGCCGCCAAGCCGCCCGTCAATCCGTCAACCACGGCCACATCCTCGTGAATGGCCGCACCGTTGACATCGCCAGCTTCCAAGTGAAGCCCGGCGACGTGATCAAAGTCGGTGGCAAGCCATCCTCGCAACAGTTAGTCAACCGCATGACCGACCTCACGCAGGCCATGCCGATCAAAGACTGGCTCACCGTGGACAAGGACAAGCTCGAAGTCACCGTTTCCCGCATCCCGGACCGCGCCGATATTGATCCGCTCGTCAACGAGCAGCTCATCGTCGAACTTTACTCCCGCTAATTCCGGCAGCCGCCGAAATTCAGTTTTCACCAAACGCCCGGACGCAAGTCCGGGCGTTTTTTGTTTGGTGCTAACGGACCTATCTCGGAAATCACGTCGAAACTTGAACCATGACGCCCTTCTCGGGGATCCCGAATCTCCGATCCATTCATCGGCGGCGGGCAGGTTGCCGACGAGGCGCGGGCCTTGCGGGCGGGGCTGCCGGTGAGTTCCGAGGCGTTGAACCAGTTCACATGGCAACATTTTTCTTGATCGGGTGAAACGATTGTTGAGGATCGCAAACGGCTCGGCCTTTACGCTTCGTTTATCCTGGCTCGGTTTACCATCAAACCCTTTTTTCCGCCCTCCGGTCCGGCCAGAGGCTCTTTCAACAGTCTTCATCCCAAAAAGTAATTTATCACCAGTCAGCGCTGTGCGCTGGGTCACGGTCCTTGAGGCTTACCCGACAATTTACTCTTATGACAAACCTCCGTTCCCTAGTCGCGATACTATCGCTGACTCTCATGGCGCAGTCCCCAAGCCGTGCTGCAACGAGTTGGGACAACAGCAATGCCACCAACAATTGGTCCACCGCTGCGAACTGGGACACGAACATCGAGCCGCTCGCGGCGGATGATTTGATATTCCCGCTCGGCCTCGGCGCGACGATCACACTGAGCACGGGGGAGCTGGCGAAGTCGCTTTCGTTTCTCGACAACTACACATTCACGGCTGGCGGGCTGACGTTGGCGAGTGCGAGCTCCATCACCGTGGGCGCGGGGCTGTCGGTGACGAGCAGCACGGCGATCACGGCTCCGGGCGGACTGACGAAGCTGGGCGATGGAACGATGATTTTCAATGCGTCGAACACGTTTGCGGGCGGTGCCTTCGTCAATGCGGGCACGGTGCGCGCAACCCATACGGGCGCGCTCGGCGCGGCGGGGATCCTGACGACGGTGAACACGGGCGGCATCCTGGAGATCGGTGCGATCTCGCTGGACCGACCGATGACGCTGAACTCGGGCTCATTGCTACGAGGTGTGGCGGCAACGGCGGCGAGCAATGGCATTCACACGATTTCAAACGCGGCATCGACGGCGGTGACGATGAACACCCTGACCTCGGCGGATGTGCTCACCATCGGCAATGCGACGAATGATCTCACGGGCGGAGCGGCGGACACGCTGATCACGGTGAACGGGCCGGGCGCGGTGCGCCTCGGTGCGGCGAGCAACTACGCGGGGCTGTGGCAGCTCGATGCGGGCACGCTGCAACTCGCGGTGGCGGGTGCGCTCGGCGGCAATACGGGCAGCACAACACTGAATGGCGGCGCGCTCTCCGCTCGCAACAACGCGGCCACGACGTTTACGGGGCCGGTGGCTTTGAGTGTGACGGCGGACTCCTCGCTTGTCTCGGACCGCACCACACCAAGCGCGGGCGTGACCTATACCTTCGGCACATTGAGCTTGGCTGGACAAATCTTGACGATCACGCCGGGCGCGAACTCCACGAGCGGCACGGCGGGCATCACGGTGGGCAATGCGACGCTCACGGGCAATCCGACGTTTGCGGTCGTCGATGCCGGCGGCGCGAATGGCAAGCTCACCACCGGCTCTATCCTCGGCGGCGGTGTGACGCGCACGATCACGAAGACGGGCGCGGGCGATCTCAGCATCACGGGTGGCGCAACCGATTGGATCGCAGGCTCGCAGTTCAATGCGAGCGGCGGCGGCACGGTGGAGGCGTTGTATCCCACGCTCGGCGCGGGCGCGAGCATCACGCCGACGGTTTTGCAGAGTCCGTTTGGTGAAACTGCGCTGAGCATCACGGATGGCGGGTTGCGGCTCGCGATGGATGGCGAGAACAACTCGACGGCGCAGACCTTTGTGACCGGACTCGCGCCCGCACTGGCAGGCACGTTGACCTTGGAGGTGGACCGGCGCACGATCGGTTCGGCAAAGACGGTGTCGCTCGCGTCGCTGAGTCTCGCCTCGGGCAGCGTGCTCAGTTTATCGGCGAACAACACGTACAAGACCAGCATCGTCGGCACCACCACGCTGGCGGGCAATGCAACGTTCCAGGGCACGAGCGGCAAGACGACGACGCTCACGCTCGGTGCCATCGCACAATCAGCGGCGAGCACGCTGACCTTTGGCGGAGCCAGCAGCACGCACACGGTGAATCTGACCGCGGCCAGCGGCCACACCGGCGGCACGAACGTCAAAGGCGGCACCATCAACGCGAACGTGAACGGCGCTCTCGGCAGTGGTGCGCTGCTGATCGAAAATGAAAACGTCAGCTCGGCGGCGAAACTCGTCGTGGCATCTGGTGTCACGCTCAGCGGTCCCTCGAGTCTCACCATGAACAGCGGCACGCTGGAGTTGCAGAGCCTCACCGCAATCAGCGGCATCCCGCTGCAGATCAACGGCGGTAATCTCTCGCTCAAGAGCAACACGACGAGCGCCTTCACCACCAACGGCACCGGGATCGTAATCGATGGCGGCGCACCGACGATCACCTTGGGTAATGTGTCGAGCGGCTCCAGTTTCGCGCTGAACATCGGCCCGCTCACCCTTCGCAATGCACCGGTGATCACGTTTGCGAATGCGAATTCCTACTCGCTGACGATGGGACCGCTGCTGCTGGAGAGTGATGTGACCTTCAACGTGAACGCGAGTGTGACCGCACGCACCTCGCTCGATCCCGGCAATCTCGTGGCGGGCGTTCGTGAATCGGGCGGTGCGCGGAAGATCATCAAGTCAGGCACCGGCACGCTGGAACTGGTGGGCGATAGCACGACCACTGGCGGACTCGATGTGAACGCGGGCACGGTCTTGATCAAACACAACACCGGCGCGGGCAGCGGCGTGATCACGGTGGGCAATGGTATCACAACAGGCACGCTGCTGCTCACGACAGGCATCTCTTTGGACAACAGCATCACGGTGAACGGCGGCGCGCTCGGGCGCGACAACAGCGGTGATGGCGATTCAATCTTCAATGGCGCGATCACGCTGGCTGGTGATGTGACGCTGCAAAGCAACACGGTCATCCCGTTTCCCCTTCGCGAGGCGTGGTTTTCCGCGCCGATCACGGGCGCGTTCGATGTGACCGTGGCAAACGGCGGCATCGTGAAACTGCACAGTGCGAGCAACACCTTCGGCACCGGCGCGGCGGACAGCGTCATCGTCAATGCGGCGATGCTCGCGGTGAGCAGCGATGCGGCGCTGGGCAATGGAGCGAATGGAATCACCTTCAGCGGCAACGGCCCTGATTTTCGTCCCGACAGCAGCTTCACCACGTCGCGTTCATTCACTTTCGCGCACACCAACACGGTGGAGTTGCAGGTGAACACGGGCATCGACCTGACGCTGACCTCGAGTTTGCTGGGCACGGGCGCGATCAGCAAGACCGGCGATGGTGCGCTGATTCTCGGGCCGCTGGCGGACGGAAGTTCACGCGGTGCCTCGCTGACCACGATCTCCGACGGCACGCTGCGCACGCAATTGGCCACGGGCGTGAGCGCCACGGGTGGCATCACGATGGGCACGGATGCTCGGTTTGAAATGATGGTGGATGCGGACACGAGTTTCGCACATGCGATGACTCGCACGATCACCAGCGGCACGGCGGCGCTGTTTGTCGATCGCTCACCTTCGGGTGTGACGACGAATGGCCGCCACACGCTGCCTTCGATCACTTACGCCAGCGATCTTGGCGACTTCACGGTGCAGGGTGATCATGGCTACGGACTCACGGTCACGGCCATGTCGTCATCAGGCGGTTCGCTGGTGAACAACGCATCGGGCGAGCTGCGCATCGGCTCGTTGGTTTCGACGAATACGAATGCACAGACGCTTGATCTCGGCGGCAGTGGCAATGTGGTGATCCAAGGCACGACGACGCAGGGCACGGGCAGCTCGGCCTTGCGCAAAGTGGGCGCGGGCACGCTGACGTTGGGCACGAGCTACGGCTGGCTGGGTGCCTTGCAGTGCTACGAAGGCGTGCTGAATCTGAATGGACTCAACGTCACCGCGAGCAGCATCGGCATGGGACTCGGCTCCGCGCTATCCACCTCCACGATCAACACCGGCAGCGGATCGATCACCCTTACTGGCAATGTGACGTATGATGAAAACGGTTCCGGTGTCACCGAGCAGGGCCAGTCCACCATCAATGGCAGCGTGAACCTCGGCAGCGGCACGCGCACCTTCACGCTCGATGATAGCTCGCAGGCCGCCATCGACATGGAGATCAATGGTGTCATCAGCGGTGATCCGGGCGCGGGATTGACGAAAGCAGGCACGGGCACGCTGCGATTGAACGGCGCGGGCAACATGTATGATGGCATCACGACTGTCAGCGTGGGGACGCTGGAGTTAAATAAATCCAGCGGCTTCGCCATCGGCAGCGGCGGGTTGAGCATTTTCAATACCAGCACGGCGACAGTTAAGCTGATCCAGGCCGCGCAGTTCGCCAGCTCCACGCCGATCATCGTGGGCAATGGCAGCAGCGCGGCCTCGCTGGAGTTGAACAACTTCATCACGACCTTCGACAATCTCACGCTCGGCGGCTCGCAGGCCGCGCTGCGCGTGGGCGCGACGGGAACGATGGTGCTCGGCGGCAACCTCACGTTTGAAAACGTCGGCAGCGTCTATGAGCGGAACATGATCATTACTAGCACGGGCGCGAAATACACACCCGCCACCGGCGGCACGCTCGACCTTGGCGGCGTGGTGCGCACGATCACGGTGAACAACGCGGCGGCTCCGACCGATACGAGTCCGACGGCGACCATCGAGACGGCCATCATCAACGGTGGCATCCTCAAGACCGGCAGCAGCGGCCTCGTGCTCGCGCACACGAGCAACACTTTCAGCAGCGGCCTTGTCGTCGCTCAAGGCACCGTCCTCGGCGCGGTTCCGGGATCGTTTGGCACGCTGCCTCTCTCGCTCGCGGCGGGCTTCGGAAACACCGCCGTGCTCGGCATCAACACCAGCGGCGCCAATGTGACGCAGGACATCAGCACCAGCGGCGCGGGCACGAATGTGCTGCGCTACGGCGGTGCGATAGACACTACGGCGACCTTCAGCGGCGCGATCACGCTGGGCAGTGATTTGACTTTTGACGTGACGAATGGCGAGGTGGATGAAAACGACACCGCACTCATGATTGTGAGCGGCGTGGTCAATGATGGCGCAGGCAGCTTTGGTATCACCAAGACGGGCTTCGGCACCACGCGGCTCACGCAGGTGAACACGTTCGATGGACCGGTAACCGTGAGTTCCGGCAGGCTCGCCTTCAGCGACATCGGCGCACTGGGCACGAACCCCACTATCACGATGAACGGCGGCGTGCTGGAGGCCGAGGCGGATGTCAGCACAACCAAGAATCTCGTTTTCACCAACGACAGCACGCTGCGCGCCAGCACGACGGGTGTGGGCTTTGAGATCACTGGCAGCGTGACGACCAACGACCTCGACCTCGGCTTCATCGGCGCGGGGCAGATCATTCTCTCCAGCGGCGGTGGCGGCACCGGAGCGATGATGATCGGCACTTACTCAAATGCGTTTGGCACCGTGACGACGAACAAGTCCACGGGCAATCTCGGCGTGCTCTCCACACGCAGCGGCTTCACCATCCCGAGCGGCAACATCTTGATGGACAACTACTGGGTCTGGGAATTGACCAGCGACATGACGCGTGCGCTCGGCACTGGTGCGGGCGAGATCCAGTTCCCTACCGGCGATGGCGCTGGCTTTGCTGCCTTTGATGCGGATCGCACAGTGAACATCGGTGGTGCCGCCGCCACGCTCACCTGGGGCAGCGGTCTGTTTTTGGTGACCGGCACCAACGAAGGCAGCCTCATGTTTGGCTGTCCCAGCGCCACGCACACGGTGAACTGGATGAACCCGCTCAGCATGGACAATGCGGACACGACTCCTTATCTCTCGTTTGAAGTCTATGATGGTCCTGCGGCTGTCGAGGCGGCGATGCAAGGTGCCATCACCTTCACTGGCGCAGGCCAGGGCGGACTCGATTTCTTCGGCGACGGCGCGATGACCCTCAATAGTGCGGTGTCGGGCAATCTCGATTTCTACAGCAATTCCACCAACACCATCCGGCTTGCCGGTGGCTGCGCCATCACCGGTGATTTCTATGTCGAAGGTGGCACCGTGGAGATCACCACCGCCACTTCGTTCGCCGGCAGCGAGTATGTTTATGTCAGTCCCAGTGCGGAACTCGACATCGCCGCGACAGGTATCACGCTGGCGACGACCGCCACCGGTTACATGGAGATCAACGGACTGCTCACCGGTTCCGCGTATTCGCCCGGCGAGTTCTACGGCCTAGGCACTATCACCGGAAACTTCGACACCGCCGCCACCTCCACCTATTGGAATGACGCGACCACAGGGCTAACAGTGAACGGCAATCTCACACTCCCCACCGGCACGCTGCTGGAGTTGTATTTCGACAACACCACCACCCCCGGCACCTATGCCACCTTCACCGCCGGCGGCACCGTCACGCTTGGCGGCACGCTCACACTCGACATCCTCGACGGCCACCCCATCGCACCCGGCGCGATTTTTACGCTGATCAACAAAACCAGCCCCGGCGCGGTCAGCGGCACCTTTGCCGGACTCGCCGAAGGCGCGACGGTCACCGCGTTCGACGGTGAGATCTTCACCATCAGTTATGTGGGTGGCGATGGAAATGACGTGGTGCTCACGGCACCGGTGACGAAAGCCGTGGCCACGATTGGCACATACAGCCTCACGCCCGGAGTCGGTGCCGAGCTGGGTCTGATCGTCTTCGACATGAGCGCGACCGGCACGCTGAACGCGAGTTACGATCTGGAGGCATCCATTGACATGGTGAACTGGACCGTGGTGCAAACCGTGACCGCCGACTCCTTGACCGGCGCGCTCGCGTTTCACATCGCACAATCTCCGGTGGCGTTCACGCGGCGGTTCTTCAGGATTCATTGAGACTGGCGCAGGCCTTTCTGCATGAGCGGGGAAAACGGGGAAAGGCCGGGTTCCGTGTCGCCAATCACCCACATTTCATAGTGTAGTTGATCGACGACAATTTCACTTGTCGTCGTCCGGCGACTTTGCCGCTTTTTAAACATGGAAGTTCAAAGTGTCCGCGAGTTGGCCGCCGTGATTCGCAGTTTGCGTCGGGACAAAGGATGGAGCCAGGCCACTTTGGCCAGCGAGGCCGGGGTCGGACGCGAGTGGATCATTCACCTGGAAAAAGCGAGACCTACCGTCGAACTCGGACTGGTGATGGGCACCCTCAAGGCTTTGGGAGTCCGGCTGAGCATCGAGCGACTAGCACCTATCGATTCGGCGATCGATCTCAACCAAATCCTCGGCGAAATTGACATGTCCAAGCCATAAGCGAATCCCTGATGGTGATGGCCGATGGCGTGCGGATGGGCACGCTCGAACGAGATGGCAAGCGCCTCGGGTTCTGTTACGAACCCACCTGGCTGGAATCGCCGCGCCGGTATCCGCTTTCCCTCTCCATGCCACTTGCGCTGAGAGAACATCGTCATCGAGCGCTACGACCGATTGTGGCGGGAGAATCGCTGCATGCGCATCCATCAGGAAGACGCCTGCCAATCCTTCGCCATTCATCCCGATAGGAAGTATCAGAACGAAGGAGGCCCCGGTGCCCGCAAAATCGCCGAGTTGCTTCGGGACCAATCCACCAGCCCCGCCAGCGACATTCAATCCTTCGCCGACGCACTCATCTTCAACTGGCTGATTGCCGGAACCGATGCCCACGCCAAAAACTTCTCGCTGCTGATTGCCCCTGGATCCCAGGTTCGCCTGGCTCCTCTTTACGACCTCGCCTCAGTGCTACCCTATCCACAACGCATCGACCCCCAGAAAGCGAAACTCGCCATGAAAATCGGCAGCACATACCGCTTGCGGGAGATCCGCCGGAATCACTGGGAGGCTTGCGCCCGCGATCTGCGAATGCCCGCAAACGACCTCATCGGACGCGCCGAATCGATGATCGAGCGCTTGATTGATGCCGTGCCAAAAGTCGCGAGCTCCCTGCTGGAGGAAAACCTGGATGACCCTATCATCAGGCGACTCGTCGATTCAATCGACGCTCACGCCCGAAGCTGCCGCGAGCGTTTGGCGGATACCCTTCCCTGATTAAATCTGCAAACCATTGGAGTCACCGAAAACCTCATCACGCATCTTCCCAAATCTTTTCTCTCCCCTCCGCGTTACCACTTATCCGTTGCCCATGACTGCCGAGTCCAACAACCCGGTTATTCGCGCACTCGCAGCTCCGCTAGCCCAGGCCGCCCTCAAAAGAGGATGCTTTTTCAAAGAAGTGGTGCCTGCGATTTGTAAAATCAAACCCCTAGACGGCAGTTCGACTTCGTGTAGCCTCTCGCAATGTCCGCCGCTACTTTGACAACCCCAGGTGAATTGATCTACGAGGCGATCGGCCTGAAAAAGCAGTTTGACAATGGCAAGGTGGTCGCGTTGCGCGGTCTCGATCTGGAAATCCGGCAAGGGGAGTTCGTGGCGATCGTCGGCCAGAGCGGTTGCGGCAAGAGCACGCTGCTGCAGATGCTCGGCTCGCTCGACCATCCGACAGAAGGTCGGTTGAACTACCGTGGACAGTCGATTCCCGACATGGCGGACCATTCGGCTTACCGATCGCATGAAATTGGTTTCGTGTTCCAAGCGTTTCATCTGCTGCCGACTTTCACCGTGGTGGAGAACGTCCAAATCCCGATGTTTGAGGGGAAACTTTCACGTTCCCAGCGCAGGGGCCGGGCCGTCGAGTTGTTGGAATCCGTGGGTCTGGGCCATCGGCTCAATCATTATCCATCGGAACTCTCCGGCGGCGAGAGGCAGCGTGTGGCGATCGCCCGCGGCCTTGCCAACAAGCCATCCGTGGTGCTGGCCGACGAGCCGACCGGCAATCTCGACAGCGAGAGTGCCGTGCAGATCATCGATCTCCTGCTAGAACTTCACGGCAAACTGGGAGTGACGCTGGTGCTGGTCACGCATGACCTGTCAGTCGCCGAGCGGGCCTCGCGGACCATCCGGATGAAAGACGGACGCGTGATCTCGGACCAACTCGCGGCAACTCTCAAAGACCTTCTCCCATGACCTTTTTCACCATCGTTCTCCGCAGCCTGACCCGGCGCCCTGTCCGCACCTGTTTGACCTTGGTCGGCATTTCCATCGGCATCGCCGCCGTGGTGACCTTGGTCGGGATGGCTTGGGGCTATGAGAAAGGCATCGGCAAACAACTCGACGTGGTGGGCATCGACGTGGTCGTGAGCAACATGAGCGGCGGACTGATGCCCAAGGTGTTCGACGATTCGTTGCAGGGGAAGGTTGCCAAATTGCCACGGGTCGCGGAGACGACGTCCGTGCTGATGCAGATGCTCAGCGTGGAGGATGCGCCGATCATGATGATCTCGGGCCGCGAGTGGGGCGGATTCACCTGGGATAAACTGAAGGTGATTTCCGGCCGCCTGCCCAAGGACGGCTCCGAGAAGGCGGTGGTCCTCGGCACGCTGGCCGCCGAAGTGCTCAAGAAAAAAGTGGGCGACACCGTGCAGATCGAGGCCGAGGAGCTGGCCGTCGTCGGCATCGTTGACGGCCAGGCGATGGTCGAGAACGGCACGATTTTCCTGTCTCTAACGGTCATGCAGGAAGTCACTGGCAATGAGGGGAAAATCAATTTCGTGGACGTCCGGGTCACGCCGAATTTGCCGAGGCCGGAAATCGATCTACTCTGCAAGGACATCAAAGTCATTTTCCCGGAAGGTCGGGCGATGGTGGCGAGTGAAGTGGTCGGCACCAGCCAGGGATTCCAGGTGGCCCGCGCCATGAGTTGGAGCACCTCGTTGTTAGCCATCATCGTCGGCGTGCTCGGGGTGATGAACACCATGCTGATGACCGTCTTCGAGCGCACCCACGAGATCGGCATTCTGCTGGCAGTCGGCTGGCGGCGGCGGCGGATCGTTTACATGGTGCTCTGCGAGTCCGCGTTGTTAGGTTTGCTGGGTGGACTTGTCGGGGCGAGCTTGGGAGCCCTTGGTCTGATCACCTTGGGCGCATTGCCCGGAGTTCGCGGTTTTGTGGAGCCTGATCTCAGCCCGAAACTGATGCTCATTGCCATCGCCATCGCTGTCTTCGTCGGTGTAGTCAGCGGATTGTATCCGGCGTGGCGCAGTTCGCGTCTCTCGCCGAGTCTCGCGCTTCAAAGTTAACTGGAATCCATCCCCATGAACGTATCAATTCAATCCATTCGCCGCGTGCTGCTAGGTGCCGCGCTTCTTGTTTCGGGCGTCAGCGCCCAAGACGCCGTTCCTTCCGCGAAGGATCTTGCCGCGCAACTCAGCGGCAACATCCAGGACAATTCGGCCGTGGTGCGGCTGAAAATGGAAGTCAGCAAACCAAGCGGCGGCGGCAAGACCGTGCTCCAGCTCCAGGTGAAATCCCGGCGCACCAAGTCCGCCACCGACCTCGTCTATCAAGTCCTGTGGCCCAAGGAGCGGAAAGGGGAGGCATTCCTCCTCCGGAAATCCGGTGGTCGCGCACCCACTGGTTCGGCGTTCACCTTGCCGGACTCGTTGGTTGCGATCAGCAGCTCGAAAATGAAGGACGGCATCTTCGGCAGCGACCTTGCGTATGAAGATCTGGTAGAGAACTTCTTCGCCTGGGAAAATCAAGCCACCGTCGGCACAGAGACGATCGACCGCGTGGCGTGTCAGATCCTCGAATCCAAGCCCGGCAAGGGCGACCGCGCCACCTATCCGAAAGTCCGCAGTTGGATCGACACCAAACGCATGGTGCCGTTGCGGGTCGAGAAGTACGCGGATTCCGGCAAGCTGGCGAAACGCATCGATACCACCCGCGTCGCGAAGGACGACACCGGTCGCACGGTCGCCGCAAGCTTCTCCTTGCGGCGGCCGGGACAGGATTCCCTCACGGAGATCGAAGGCTCTAACATCAAGCACGACGTGACCCTTGTGGACAGTGATTTCACTCCCGAGGCGCTTCGCAACCTGAAATAGAACGACCATGCAGAACCTCAAGCCGATGGGTGCCGTCGCCGCATTGTATGCGGTTGACCAGCACGAGCTGGCGGAGGCCATCGTGGCAAGTCTGAGCCGCGCCATTTTCCACGAACCCGCGACCAAACCTGCCAGCAAGGGCAAACTGTTCGTCGGTCGTGTCGCCCAACGGGTCGTGCGCTGGACCACCAAATCCGCACGCTCCAAGGATCAGGCCGGTGCCGATGTCACGCTTTTCAGCAACCGCCTGTTCGCGCGTTCCGGCCATCCGTACGCGCAGGCATTGCTGACTCCGACTCTGCTAGAAAGTGCCGCCTTGGTCGAAGGTGGCGATCCCATGAACGGACCCTACATGATGCTTTCCCCGGAGATCCGGAAAAACGGCGATGTGTGGGACCGGGCGTTTCTCGACTCCGTCCAGAGCAAGGACGTGCAAGTCCGTTTCATCCACGAAACCCAAGCCACCTATCAGGCGGCAAGGCGCGTGCTCGACCGCGGCGAATCCGTCCGCATCAAGGCGGTGGCCGCCGGCACCGGACTCAGCCTGGTTCTCGCTTATGACAAGCTCATCCGCGATGGCTACGATCCCGCGTCCATCACCGCGCTCATCACCGACCGTGACCCCGCTAACAGCACCAAGTCCAACCGCCTGCTAGACAAACTGGCCAGCACCCGCCACAACCGCTTCTGCCCGGACAAGGGCCACGGCATTTCCGCCGTGCCGGAAGACCTCTTCGCGGACCTGTCAGGGATCGCCGTGGCGGCTCCCTATGACATCGTAACCGCCATCGGGATCCTCGAGTATTTCCAGGGGATTTCGCACGGCACCACCGAGCAGCGCCTGATGCTCCACGAACCCGCCGAACTGCTGACCGCGCCGGATCTGGCCGCGCGCCTTGGACAAATGACCGCAGCCAGCGGCAATCTCATCATCAACACCTATCGGGATCACGCCTGCATCCGGATTCTCGAGCACTTCGGCAAACGCTTCGACTTCCGCGACCGCGGCCACCTGCGGGATCTCCTCGCGCCCATGAATTTCCGCTCGTTCCATCTCGCGGGATCCGGCCACATCTACGACGTCGAGGTTTTTGAAAAGTGGAATCCCGGCGCGTGACTCCAGTTTGTCCTGTTAAGTCCGGGCACTTCACCTTGAAATGCCGTTGTTTTTCGACCTCCCGATCATGAAAGCCATTTTCTTCTGCCTGCCTGGCCTCTTACTCGCCAGCGCGAGCTGCACGCAATACTCGACTGTTAGCGAGGTCCGGCCCACGCATCGCTCGGCCACTCCAGCCGGACTGATCATCGCCCGCTCGCTCAGCCATCCCTCGCCGCAACCGTTAGTCCAGATGGGCAGCTACCTCGATGCCGCGTCCGCAGCGGCAGACGCATTGGATCAACAACCCGCCGACACCCAGGCCCGGCACGACTACAATTTCGCCGTGGCCCGGCTCTTCGGGACTCTCCATGACGCGGGCTTGGAGCCATGGAAGGCACCGTTGGCCTGCCCGGGTGCCGGCAAGGTCTGGAGCTTCTCGATCAAGCGCGATCCGCAGCCCGAGCGCAATCCATCGAACTTCGACATCGAACCCGCCGACACCTATCAGTTCAAGGGCACCCTCGTGGTCCAGCGCACGCTCAAGGAGGGCATCGGCGCACCCCTCGTGGTGTCCAGCAAGAACATCAACCCCGAGAAAACCGATCCCTTCGCCCAGGGCAAACAGATTTACTACGGCATGACCGGAGTGGTCAGCTTCCACGGCCGCAACGGCTGCGTTGCCAATTTCATCGACCCGCTCGCCCAGGAAACCGTCACCATCGACAGCCACACCTATCCGCTCGCCGCGGATTTCACAGCACCCCTGGCCCTGGCCTTGGCAAACAACCAGCCCCGCAAAAAGGAAATCGACGGCTTGTTCAAGCCCGCGGATTTCGAATCCAGAACCCGCCTCGCCCGGCTGCAACCCTATGACCCGAAGAAAATCCCCGTCCTCTGCATCCACGGCCTCGGTGACTCCCAAGCCACCTGGGCACCCTTGATCCAAACCCTCCGCGGCGATCCCGTGATCCGCAAAAACTATCAGTTCTGGTTTTTCAGTTACCCGACCGGTTACCCCTATCCGCTAACAGCCTCGGTCTTGCGCAAGCAAATGGACGCCATCCGCGCCCGCTATCCGGATCACAGGAAAATCGTCGTCATCGGTCACAGCATGGGCGGCATGATCGCCCGCACCCTGATCACCGACAGCGGCATGAACCTCTGGAATGCCATCTACCCCAAGCCCCCGTCGGAAATGCCGTTTTCCGCCGAGACCCGCAAGGTGATGACCGAGTCGTTGATCTTCACCCACCGCCCGGAAATCTCCCGTGTCATCTTCGCCTCCGCCTCCCATCGCGGCAGCGACATCGCGACCAACTTCATGGGTCGCCTCGGTTCGCGGATCATCGGCAGCCCTTCGGACATGCTGCCGCATGACACCAAAGCGCTCGCGCTGGCCAAGCCGAATTCCATCGGCGAGAACCTCAACCACCTGCCTAACAGCATTGATTTCCTCGAGCCCACCAACCGCTTCGTCACCAACCTGGCCAAGCTCCCCACCGCCAGGCGCATCCCCTATCACTCCATCATCGGCGACCGCGGCAAGGGCGGCAATCTCAGCCACGTCAAGCCTGTTAGCACCGACGGCATCGTGCCCTATTGGAGCAGTCACTTCGCCGGCGCGCAGAGCGAACTCATCATTCCCAGCCACCACTGGACCAATCAGAATCCGCAAGGCATCGCCGAAATCGAACGGATCCTCCACCAGCATCTGAAAGGCCTCTGAGCGCTTTTCCGACGCTTGCGCCGGAGTCGGAACCGGAGCCTCTGGATACATTTCTTCATCCTTTGCGTCTTCGCCCCGATGGCCGCGACGCATGCGGCGGTCGTGAACAGCCCGTCACAGGCCGCGGTCAATGCTGCCATCGCCTGCCCGTTGATCCGCTACGGCGTCTGGTACAATGGCGGAGCCGGGATCGGCGGCGCGGCCAAAATCGCCTCCGGTGCCGCCACCTTGCCCAACCCCGGCGTTCTTGGTATGCTAAAGGAGTTCGACAGCCTCGACGGCGGCGGCGCGCGAAGCTCGCTTGTTTATGCTTATGACGGCTACCGTCCCCATCAGACCAACCAGCTCGTGCTGATCATTGGCGGCTATTGGCAGAAAGGCAGCGCGTCCGCCAACGCCGCCGTCGCCCGCATGAAAGTCGGCAACACGGATCTCTGGTACAAGCTCGGAAAGAGTTACTACGACTATTCCAGTGGTCAAAGCCGCGGCCTCATCGGCGCGGCCTTCAGCCAGGATCACGGAGTCGCCTATCTAAAATATTCCACAATAGGAAAAGGAGAACCAGAGGTGGTTGGAAAGCACCAAGCCTCCACAAGCCGCCACCACGGTGCTAACCGACCAAATCCCCGATCGAGCCGAAGTCCGGCGAGAACAGGCGTTTGTAGGTCCGCGCCGCATAGCCGTCGGTCATGCCTGATAGAAAGTCGCAGACCAGCCGCGCCCGCGCCGCCTCGTCGGGCGCGGCGGCGATTTCCGCAGCGGTATCCGCCGGGAGAAGCTGGAAATCCTGGCCGTCGATTTTCTGTTGGGAGATGTAGCGCTCGCCAAGCACTTCCCATAACTGCCGCAGCATCCGGCTGCCCTTGTGCTCGAGTTGCTTGAGCTGCGGCGACAGGAAAACCACCTCGAAGGCGAGCCGCTTGAACAAGCTGGACTCGGCCTTCACCGACTCGTCGATGGCAAGCCGGTAGCGGTAACGGTTAGTCGCATCACTTAGGAAATTGACGTCCGCTTCCAGCCGCGCGGATTGGATGTATTTGCCGATCCGTTTGCCGACGAAGGGGTCCACGCGCTTGCGGCGGATGGCTTTCATGAGATCGCCTAACGGAGTCCCTTCGCCGGTGGATTCACCATGTTGCTCCGCCCAGGCTTCGATTTTCTCGATGTTGAGGAAGCCGGCGCGCACGCTGTCGGATAGATCGTTGAGCGAGTAGGCGGTGTCATCCGCCCAATCCATGAGCTGGCATTCGATCGCCTTGAACTTGTCCCGCAGCTTGCCCGCTGTTAGCTCCAGCGGGAAATCGTTGCCGCCCATCGCCCAATCCAGATAGACGTGCTGGCTGTCGTAGATGAAATGGTGCTCCGGTTGGTTTCCGAGCTCGGTCCACAGCGATTTGTATTTTAGCACGCCGTCGAGAAATGCCCGCGTCGGGTCCATGCCGCTGCGCTTCGCGGAGAAGATCCTGTCTGTTAGAAGGCGCAGCGTCTGGGCGTTGCCCTCGAAGCCGCCGTGCCCGCGCATCAGGTGATTGAGCGTCCGCTCGCCAGCATGGCCGAACGGCGGATGCCCGAGATCGTGCGACAGGCAAATCGCCTCCACCAGATCCGGATCGATGAAGAAGTCGTCTCCGAGCGGGCCGTTAGGCTGGCTTTTCAGCCAGTAGGAAATCGACTTGCCGATCTGCGCCACCTCCAGCGAGTGCGTCAGCCGCGTCCGATAGAAATCATACTCGCCGCTCCAGAACACCTGCGTCTTGTTTTGCAAGCGGCGGAACGTCGGCGTGTGCAGCACCCGGTCGCGGTCGATCTGGAATGGCGTCCGATAGTCCGACCTGTCGCAGGCACCCGAGTGCCGCTCCGTATCAAAAGCCCCGTAAAAGCGGTTCAACATTTGCCGGAGCCTAGATGGCCGGGGCCATCCGGCAATTCTTTCCTCCCTATCCCCTAAGACTATCCGCTTCCCGCTGTGATCTTGATGGGTAGGTTATGGCGCAGCCCCTAAAAGTGCGCATCTCCCTTCATGTCCAAACTCACCCTCTCCCAGCTCTCCAGCCTGCTGTTCCGCGCCTGCGATGACCTTCGCGGCAACATGGATGCCTCCGAATACAAGGAATACATCTTCGGCATGTTGTTCCTGGAACGGATGAGCGACCTTTTCGATCAGGAACGCTAAGTGCTGCGCAAAGATCTGGATAACTGTTACAACGGGTCGGAGTGCTCACCGCCGACATCGTCGAAGTCGGTCTCACGGACGCGCTTGCGGTCGCGCTCGAGTTCGACGTGCTTGCGGAGCAATTCGCGGACGGTCTCGCCGCCGTGGATGGCTGGGATGACGAGCTGGGGCAGGGTGCGGTCGGACGTTTCCAGGGCGATGGAAGCAAGGCCGGTGAGGCGCATCCACCACGGGCGGATCATTTGCGAGTCCTTGACGCGGTAGAGTTCGATCTCGTCGATCTTCTGGTTGATGACGCCGCGGGTGATGCGGAGCCTCTCGCTGGTGAGTTCAAAAACCTGGGTGCGGACGACAAGGTAGCGCCAAAGCATGTAGCCGGCGGGAACAACGAGGGCGGTTAGGACGAGTGGGAAAAACGGTCCGCTCACGATGGCACCGATTAGAATCCCAGCCGCGGCTAACAGCGCGGCGGTGAACGGGCCGAGGTTGAGCCACTGCGAGGGGCTGCCTTTCCAAAACGAGTTTTCTTGAGTCATCGCCGGAGCATGGGTGCAGTCCCCCGCCTTCCGCAAGTGGAGAATGGGCAGGGGGGCCAGTGGCCAGAGTTCTTCGTTTAGATCTGCTTCCACTCGCGGATGACGGAGAGCTTGGACGAGCCTTGGCCCCGGGTCGCGGCGTTGCCCTGGCCGCCGGTGCGGGTGGACTGGATGGTGTCCAGCTCCTCCTTGAGGATGAGCGGATAGATCAACGAGAGCCAGAGCTTGCCGGAACGGATCGTGATGTCCTCGTCGGTTAGAACGCCCTCGAAATCGGGGGCTTGTTTGCGGTCGTAGTTGCCGCTGACTTCAAAGACGCCGCACGGATGGCCTTTGACGGACTCGAAGGATTTGAGCGTCAGCGTCAACGTGCCTTTGGCATTGCCAGCGACCAACATCGCCAGCGATTTGTCAGGGACGGGGAGTTGGTCGCCGATCTTGTAGCGCTTCTTGCCAAACCAGAGGGAGTGGGGAGCGAGCGCGTTTTCGACGAGGAGTTCTTCGAAAACCGGCGCGAGGCTCTTGGAGAGCGAGACCGCGCGGAAGCCCTCGCTGTTGTCGGCCTTCCAGAGGGAGCCGGTCTTGTGAAAAACCACGGGCTTGGAGGCCGGTGCCAGTTGGGTGACGACGGGCTTCTTGGAGTCGTCGGCATTCTCGATGACCGGCTCGGCAAAGGTGGATTCCACCAGGGTGTAGCGCACCTGATCGCCGTCGCGCTCGAGCCGGGTGACCGTGGTGCGGGTGCCTTTGGTGGTGCTCACCTGGTTCTCGATGGCGGAGGATTGCACGGTGCGTAGGGAGAGTTCCTGGACACGGGTAGTCTTCACTTCGAGTTTCCCGGGAAACGGCAGATCCTTGCGGAAAACGGCGCCTTCGGGCGATTGGTCGACGAGTTTCTGCAGCTCGGGGTCGGGCTTGCTGTCGGCGGCCTGGCCGGCGTGCTTGGCGAGTTCGCCTTCCACCGTCGAGCGGGCCTGGTTGGCGAGGTTCTTGGCCTTTTCGCAGGACAGCGCGGCGAGACAAAGGAGCGGGATCGGGATGTAGTGGAGTTTCATAGGTTCAAATGTAGCCGGAGCAATCAAGGGTTTGGTTCATTTCGATGGCAGGATTTTCCTCGCGGGAAACGCCGACGACCACCGCCGGCACGCCGGCCACGGTATTGTGCGGCGCGACGTCGTTCAAGACGACGCTGCCGGCACCGACCTTGGCACCGGTGCCGATTTCCACGCGGCCGAGGATTTTCGCGCCCGCGCCTAACAGGACGCCGGAACGGATGATCGGGTGGCGGTCGCCAGTGGCCTTGCCGGTGCCGCCGAGCGTGACCTCGTGGAGGATGGAGACATCGTCCTCGATGATCGCGGTCTCGCCGACCACGAAAGAGGTGGCATGATCTAGCAGAATACCGCAACCGATGCGGGCGGCGGGATGGATGTCCACGGCGAAGGCCTCGCTGGCGACACTTTGGAAATACAGCGCCAGCCAGCGGCGGCCGTCGTGCCAAAGCTGATGGGCCACGCGGTAAGTCGTTAGAGCGAGGAAGCCCTTGAAAAACAACAGCGGCTCCAGCGGCGAGAAGCACGCGGGATCGCGCTCATACATGGCAAGCAGGTCGCGCGCGGCGGCGTGGACCGCATGGGGATGGGCCTCGAAGACACCTGTTAGCATCGGCTCCATGCTCGCCCGGGGCATGTCCTCGCGGGCCAGCCGGCGGGCAAGCCGGGCCCCGAGGGCAGCGGCGAGAGTGTCGCGGGAAAGAATCACATCGTGGACCAGATGTTTCAGTGTCGGCTCCTCCACGGCGACGCGGAGGGCTTCGCTGCGGAGTTCCTCCCAGATCCTGTGGATGTCCGCCACCTTGCCGGCGCACAGCCCGGCGGTATTCTTGCTCGCCGGGAGTGGTCCGGCCTGTTGGGATTCGCTCATGAAGATTTCACAGAAATTGGAATACGCCTGCCGGGCGATGGCCCAACTGGCGAAATACCATGACGGGCGGACTCTTACACGGCTCGAGG
>JANOZJ010000352.1:0-11041 GCA_031429315.1 Akkermansiaceae bacterium | reverse complement strand
GATCGCGGCGCAGAATTTGAGGAAACCGACGACCGTCATGTCGTTGTAGAGTGGCGCGGATTCCGGCAGGTAGCCGATCTTGGTTTTGGCCTCGCCGGGATTATCGACGATGGAAATCCCGCAGACCCGGGCGTCGCCATGGGTGGGCGGGATGAAGCCGGTGATCATCCGCATGGTGGTGGATTTGCCGGCGCCGTTAGGTCCGAGAAATCCGAGGACTTCGCCCTTTTTCACGGTGAACGTCAGGTTGTCCACGGCAAGTTTGGTTCCGAATTGTTTGGTCAGGGTCTCGACTTCGATCATGGGATGAAAGGATGGTTGTCTCTTTGAACTCCGCGGGAAGCGGTGTCGCAAAGCGTTCTTGTTTGAAAAAACCGTTTCGGCGGATTTTTCAAGCCAATATCTACTTGTGGGTGAATCTATCTGACTTGCATCGGGCGGGTGGCGGTGATTCTCTGCCCGAGCATGGCCAGTATTCACCTTCCCGAGCGCTGCGGCGTGATGCTTTTGCCCGACTGCACGCTGTTTCCGCACGGGGGGCTGCCGCTTTATATTTTCGAGCCGCGCTACCGCAAGATGCTCGAGGAGGCGCTGGAAGGGGACTGCTTTTTCGCGGTCGCACGGCTGTTAGGGGCTGAGGTGGGCGATCCGGCGGACTTCGTGGCACCGGTCGGAACGATCGGCCTGGTGCGGGCGTCGCGGGAACAAGACGACGGCACTTCGCAGTTGTTGATCCACGGAGTGATGCGCGTCCGCTTTAACGAGTGGCATGACGACCGCGACTATCCGTTCGCCAGCATCGAGCCGGTGATCTCGGTCTTCACGCCGGAAAACCAGTCGCAAGCGGCGATGAAAACCCTGCGCGGGGCGGTCGAAGATGCGGTGCGTCCGCTGCCGGAAGAAGTGCAAGCCGGGGTGTTAGCGCTGCTCGACCGGGCCGATGATCCGGGGCTGATGACGGACATCATCTGCCAGCAGTTCATCCACGAAGCCGACCTGCGGCAGCGACTGCTAGAAATGGACTCGGTGGGCGACCGGATCCCGGTGATTTGTGACTATTTGAGAAACGCGAGCCTGGCGGGCGAGGACTAGGCCCGGGCATTGTAGAAAACCGTGAACAGCACGAAGCGCCGCGGGTTACCTTATAGATCGGCGGTCATGCGGTGGATTTACCAGATGCGAAATCCCAGCTTGCCTGCCTGATACTTCAGGGAAATTTCCCACAAGCTCACATCGCTGAGGAAAAGCCGGTTCGATTCACTGTTGATCGTCGCTACGGCAAGCTTTGAAAGCTTCGCTTTTTCCAAGGTGAGCCAGAGAAACGTGCATGTGTCCAAAAGCACGTTCATTCCCCATACCATAGTTTAAGCTCCTCCTCGGTCATCGGAGCAAATGCCGAATCGGGCACTGACATCTGGGGTCCCAGGGTTTCTCCGACCTTGGGGCGACGACGCTGGGCTTCTTTTGGAATCGGACTCAACAACGCGATCGGTTTCTTCCCGCGCGCGATGACGAATTCCTCACCTTGCTCGATCGCCGCCAAATAACGGGAAAGATGCGTTTTTGCCTCATGCGTCGTGATCGTTTTCACGCCGGAACCTCTAGGTCGAAAAATGGACTAAGTCAACTTGGTTCACCCCTCGCGCTCACCGGGTCCGCGGTCCACGTCCATCCGGAACGGGCGGCCGCGGAGGCGGGCGTTGCGGGTGCGTTCGATCACTTGGCCGACGAATTGCTCCGGTACATCGACCAGCGAATGCTTCGGGAAAAGCGAAATACGGCCGAGACAGCCATCGGGCAAACCGGCTTCGCGATAGAGCATGCCGACGATTTCCTTGGCCATCACGCCGTGGGTCTTGCCGAGTGATAGAAAAAGGCGGGTCATCCCGGCTTCCGAGCCAGGCGATGGGCCGCGCGGTGGGCCGGAACGTTCCGGCCGTGGTCCGCGGTCGTCGTATTGCGGGCGGTCATCGCGCTGCGGACGGACGGCCTCGCGGCGTGCCGGGCGATCCGCTTCGCGGTCTTCCTCGATCGCGGAGCCTTCGCGGCCGCTGGCCTCGCGGATCATCGTGACGAGCGCGCCGGCGATGTCGGTGGGCGTGTGACCTTGTTCCAGCAAGCGGTCGATGTTGTCCTGATAGGCATCGAACTTGCCGGCTTCGAGACGTTCCTTGAGGTCGTCGAAAATCAAATCGGCGCGGCGTCCTTCGACTTGCTCCACCGACGGGATGCGCTCGCGTTTCACCACGCTGCGGGTGTAGCGCTCGATCGACTGCATGCGATAGATTTCACGGCCATAGACAAAACTAACCGCCCGGCCCGAGCGCCCGGCACGACCGGTGCGGCCGATGCGGTGCACGTAATCTTCCGGGTCGGTCGGCAGGTCGTAGTTGAAAACGATGTCGATCTCCTCGATGTCCAGCCCCCGCGCCGCCACATCGGTGGCGACCAGGATTTCCACCGCTCCCTCGCGGAAGCGCTTGAGCACGCGCTCGCGCATTTGCTGGGTGATGTCGCCATGCAGTCGGTCGGCGGCGTATCCGCGGTTGACCAGATCCTCGGTGCATTCATCGACCGAGCGTTTCGTGTTGCAGAAAACGATGCCGAGGCGCGGCGGGTTCATGTCGAGGATCCGCGAAAGCACTTCGACTTTGGACCGCTGGCGGACTTCGAAATAGGACTGCTCGACCGTCGAAACAGTGCGGGCCTTTTGCTCGATTTGGATGACTTCCGGACTGTTGCCGAATTTCTGGATCAAGCGGGAAACGCCGGGATTCATCGTCGCGGAGAAAAACAACGTCTGGCGGTCGGCGGGCAGTGCGGCTAACAGCTCGTCCATTTCATCCTTGAAGCCCATGTCCAGCATGCGGTCGGCCTCATCGAGGATCGCCATCTTGATGCGCGACGCGTCGAAACTGCCGCGGCGAAGGTGATCTAGCAGCCGTCCGGGAGTGCCGACGACCAATTGCGCGCCGGAGCGCAGTGCGCGGAGCTGGCGGTCGATCGGCGCGCCGCCATAGACCGGCGTTGCGTGCAGTCCGTGCATTTTCGCGCCGAGGCGGTGGACTTCCTCGCACACCTGCACCGCGAGTTCGCGGGTCGGGCAAAGGATCAGCACCTGCGGGTAGAGCTCCTTCACGTTGAGCTTTGCAAGGGCCGGCAGCGTGAAAGCGGCGGTTTTTCCCGATCCGGTGGCGGAAAGCCCGACGAGATCTTTGCCCAGCAGGGCAGGGGGGATGCTCATCGCTTGGATCGGAGAAGGACGCTCGTAGCCGAGAGTTTCAATGGCGGCGAGCAAAGCATCGGGCAACCCGAGTTCGGAGAAAGGAGGCGTATCCATGAGCAATTTTGAGTCAGTATTCCGGACTCGCAGATCGTCTGGCTTGCCGGGCGGCGAGGCTATGGCTGGTTTTTGAGGGAAAACAAGCACGCATTTGAAAGATTCCGTGGAATGCCGGAGGTTGCCACACCGTGGCGACCGATGCAGGCTCGCCCCGTGGCCGACTACGACGATCAAAAACGGATGATGAATCTCTCGCTCGTGGCAGCCGTGGTGCTGCTCGGCGCGAAGGTCACCGCCGCAGTGGTCACCAAATCCTCTGCGGTTTATTCGGATGCTGCGGAGTCCGTGGTCCACCTGCTGGCGGTCGGATTTGCCGCCTGGGCGCTGCGTCTCGCGCACAAACCCGCCGACGAGACCCACCACTTCGGTCACGACAAGGTGGCGTTCCTTTCCGCCGGTTTCGAGGGGGCGATGATCTCGGCCGCCGCAGCACTGATCCTTTACGAAGCAGTCCGCCAGTTCGTTTTTGGCGTCTCCATTTCCCACCTCGGATTCGGCGCGGCAGTGACCGGCGCTGCTGCGGGCATCAATCTGGTGCTTGGCCTTTCCCTCATCAATATTGGGAAAAAAAGCGGCTCACCCTTGCTGCGGGCCAATGGCATGCACGTTCTAACCGACGTGTGGTCGAGCGGCGCGGTCCTCGTCGCCTTGGCGCTCATCTATTTCACCAAATGGGTTTGGTGGGACCCGATTGCCGCAGTGTTGGCTGCGCTGAACATCCTGCGCGTCGGCTTCAAGTTGATCCGCGAAAGCCTCGGCGGGCTGCTTGATGAAACCGACCCTAAAGTGGAGCGCGAAATCCATGCCCTGCTCGACCGCGAGGTCGGCCGACGCGGGCTGTCCTATCATAATCTCCGCCACCGCCATTCGGGGCGGACCCACTGGGTTGAGTTCCACATCGTTTTCGACGACGCTCTAACTGTCGGCGAGGCCCACGAGGCGGCGACGGAAATCGAAGCCAGCGTCGCCGAGTTGCTGCATCCTGACGGTCGCGTCATTTCCCATCTCGAACCGAAGTCCGCAGAGCATCAGGAAGAGCGCTGGGAAGAACGGTGAGTCATTCCCAACCTTGTGGTAGCGCAATCCCGCGCCACCATCATTTGAAGCAACCCGGATCAGCCGCCGATGTCGGTGCGGCCGGAGAGCTGGGCTCCTTCTTCCATCGAGAACACCTTGGACTTGATGTCGCCGTTGATCTTCGACTTGTCCTTCAGTTCACAGCGTTGGGAAGTGATCTTGCCTTCAACCTTGCCGTAAACTTTGACTTCGCCGGCAGTGACGTCGCCCTTGATAATGGCGTTCTCGCCGATGGTCACCCGACCCTTGTCGGAGGTGATTTCACCGTCGATTTTGCCGTCGATGATCATGTCGTTGGAGAAGCGGATGGAACCGGTGATTTCGATTCCGCTGGAAAGTACGTTTGTCGGATTTGCCATGACGGGGATAAGGGAGCAAAGGCGCGGCGGGTTGGCAACAAGATTCCCCTAAACGATCATGTCCCGCGTGACGTGATACTTCGCCGCGCAGCGGGGGCATTGGATGCTGATGAAATCCGCGTCGCCGAACAGCTCGTCGAGGCGGTCGCGCCAGCCGCCGAGGATGGGCAGGATTTTGTCGAGGGTGCAGCCGCAATTGAAGCGGAAGCGCCGGGATTCAAGCAGGGTGGTTTCCTCGGTCTCGGTGATTTTCTCGACGGCGGCGGCATCGAGCGACGCCAACCATTCGAGATCGCAATCCGGTTGGGCGGCGATGATCGCGAAATTCTCATCGTCTAACCGGAACGCGCGGGCGGGGCGCTGCTCGGACTGGTCGTAATACTGCGAGAGCCAGACGATCGGGTCCTTGCCTTCGATTTCCAGGGTCGAGGTCCGCGGCGTGTTGTTCTCGGTGGTGGTCGTCTGGGCGTAGAAGAAGTTTCTATCAGGCTCGCGGACGTCTTCGGTGAAGATCCGCCCGGCGACGGATTCTTCGAACGAACTGCCGGTCACAAACAGATTGATCCGCGGCGCGCGCAGGTTCGCCGTCCACGCAATGCTCTCCGCCCATGGCCGGGCGACGAGGTGCAGCGCCAGCATGGCGAGCGTGTCCTTGAGCATCTGGTCCAGCTCGCCCGGCGGGTGGACGCTGTGCTGCATCAGGTGCAGGTAGTAGTCCGTGTAAATCGGTGTGAACTGACCGCGCAGTAACAGCGCGTTACGATGCCGGACAAAGATGGATTCGATGGTGGTGAATTCTTCTGCGGGTTCCATGGGACGCAAAGAGAAGAGCACAGCGGTGAAAGTCACGCCACACGGAAACGCGCGGATGCTCGCAGCCGTGTGCGGTTCCCGGTTGGCGGAGCTGGGAATCCGGCAGTCCTCAGCCGGTGCTTCGGAACTCGGACCGCCTTCATGCGCATTCCCTGCTTGTTCCTATCCACCCGCCCCCCTAAAGATTTGCTCCAGAAAAACCAATGTCGGCCAAAAGCAACGCCTCTCCCTATCTTTCCAGCAAAAGTTCTCAATGACTTCCTCCGAATTCGATTCCGGCCACTCCTCTTCCGTCCTGAAGGAGGAGCATATCGAAACCGGTTTCATCGGCACGCTCCAGGGGCTCAAATACGAATATCGCCCGGACATCACCAACCGCGCCACACTCGAAGCCAACTTCCGCGAGAAATTCGAAGCCCTCAACCGCGTCCGCCTCACCGACTCGGAATTCGCCCGCCTGCTCGACGAAATCGTCACGCCGGATGTCTTCACCGCCTCGAAGACCCTGCGCGCCATCAACAGCTTCACCCGCGACGACGGCACGCCGCTGAACTACACTCTCGTCAACATCAAGGACTGGTGCAAAAACACCTTCGAGGTCGTCCACCAACTCCGCATCAACACAGACAACAGCCACCACCGTTACGATGTCATCCTCCTCATCAACGGCGTGCCCTGCGTCCAGATCGAGTTGAAGACCCTCGGCATCAGCCCGCGCCGGGCCATGGAACAGATCGTCGAATACAAGAACGATCCCGGCAACGGCTACACCAAGACGCTGCCCTGCTTCATGCAGCTCTTCATCGTCAGCAACCGCGACCGCACCTACTACTTCGCCAACAACAACGCCCGCCATTTCGCCTTCAACGCCGACGACCTTTTAAACTGCGCCCGTTTGTCCGCTGGCGAAACAGAACTCAGCTTGGTAGCATGACGCCATGAAAATAGCGGCCATAGAAAACCCCAGAAGTCGCCAAGAGGAACTCGGACAGTTCCTCACCGCGACGCCTGTGGCTGACTTCATGGCTTCCATGTTCGGCCCGCGCCCGCGCGCCACTAGCAGCACTGCCAGAGATCGTTGGGGCCTCCTGGTAAAAGCCATCATCGAGGTGTTCTGCGCCCGATGGTCTCCCGGTGCAGCAATCCTCGGTATCCGCGACCCCAAGCGAAAGGTTGTCCACCTGCATTCAAAAGCCTTGGCCGCGCTCGGCGTCACCTTGGATTCCGCCACCAAGCTTCCCGATGTCATCATCCACGATCAAGCCAAGAACCGGCTCTTCCTCATCGAAGCCGTGATCAAAGCCGGCCCGGTGGATGAAAACCGCCGCAAAGAACTCCACGACTTGTTTGCCGGTTCCAAAGCGCATCTCGTCTTCGTCACCGCCGTCGAGACCCGCCGCACCATGCAGAGCTTCGTCTCACACATCGCCTGGGAATCCGAAGTCTGGATCGCCGAAGACCCTGACCACATGATCCACTTCAACGGCGGGCGGTTTCTTGGGCCGTATACAGACGTGATGCATAGATTATAACCTCCGCCAGCACCTTGTCTCCATCCAACATCACGCCAATGTCTCGCACTGCCCACTTCCGAGTCGATCCCAAGCTCGCCCATGTCCTTGGTGAGAACTACATTTCCAGCGAGAAAGCACTCAAGGAACTCGTCGATAATGCATGGGATGCAGAGGCCACCGAAGTCCACATCACAGTGCCGACCATTCTCACCGACGCCCCCATCATCGTGCAGGACAACGGCAGTGGCATGAAAACCGCCGAACTCGAATCCGAATACCTGAATATCGCCAGCCCTAGATTCAGCCGCAAAGGCGATCGGACACACAATCTCAACCGCATTGTCAAAGGCCGAAAAGGTATCGGAAAGTTCGCCGGATTGATCCTAGCCAGCGAAATGGAGCTTGTCACGCAAGCCGCAGGCAAACGCACCAGCGTTCTAATTTCCAAGACCGTTCTTATGGAAGCCCTTGGCGACCTTGAGAAAGTGCCCCTGCCTCTCGATGTCGCCGATTCCGACCCACTCGACGCCAAGGGTACCACCATCACCCTGCGCAACCTCAATCCCAAGCTCTCTCACCTCCAGCCCGACAAGCTTAAGGAACTTCTCGCCCTCGACTATGGCCGCGAGCTATCCTTCGTCATCTTCGTCAATGGCGAGCGTGTCTTCCACCACGACATCCAAGGCGAGAAGTTCCAGACCGAAATCACCCTCCCCAACGGCCAGACCGCCACCGTCTCCTACACCATCGCCGACAAACCCCTGCCCGGTAAAAAATCAGGACTCAACGTCCGCGTCGGCGGCAAGAGCATCGGCAAGCCCCACCTCTTCGGGCTTGAAAACGATGACGCCCTCTCAGATCGACTCCGTCGCCGCATCGTAGGAGAAATCAATCTCCCCGCCGACTCTCTCGAACTCACCGCCGCCGGAGGCGATATCATCGAGAGTGACAAAGGCTTCGAAATGCTCATGCAGGCCATGCCTGCCGAGCTGAAGCAGAACCTCGAAGCCACCCACACCAAAGAGTTCAACCTCGCAAAAGCCCGTTTTTCGAAAGAACTAAAACGTCGTTTGGAAAACATACCGGAGTTCCGCCGCGAAATTCTGGAATCACGGCTAACCGTTCTGATGCATCGGGCCTTTCAGGATGGTGAAAAAACGATGGAGCGCATCGAGCCGTTAGCCACCCTTGTTGTTGATGCTCTCGAAAAGGATGAATATTGGACAGTATGTCATAACATTCACGAAGCAGAGCGGGTAGACATTTTTCACTTCGCCACCGCCCTCGAGGAATTCGGTCTCTGCGACCTCGCCTTCATGGGCACCCAAGCCAAACGCCGCCTTGAGTTCCTCGACTCCCTCGACCGCCTCGCCACCACTGACGCCACCACGGAAAAGCAGATGCACACCGCTCTGCAAAACAACCTCTGGGTCTTCGGTCCGGAATACAGCCTGATGGCTAGCAATCGCCAGCTCCGCACTATCATCGAAGACTACATCGGCCCCGACGCCACTGACCGTCCCGACCTCTTCCTCGCTGGCAACGTTCTGAAACAGCACCTCCTCATTGAGTTCAAGAAACCCACGATGAAAGTTGGTCGTAAAGCCGAGTTCCAAGCCACGACGTATGCCGACACCCTCACCGGAAAACTTGGAATGCCCCTCGAAATCCTTATCATCGGTGGGGAAGTTGACTCCAAGCTCGTTGACGACTACACAGGCAAGAAGACCAAGTTCGTCAGCTATCGAGCCGTCATCGCCAGCGCGAAGACGCAACTGGAATGGTTGCTAAAAGAAATCACTGCCAAACCCGACACCAAATAATTATCATGACCATTCCACAACCCTTCCAATACCAAGGTAGCAAGCGTGCTCTCGCGCCGCTGATTCTGAATTACCTACCCGTCAAATATCGCAGATTGGTGGATCCGTTTGCGGGATCGGCGGCGATGACCTTGGCTTGTGCAGCACGTGGGCGGGCTGAACGTTATTGGATTAACGACCTGAACAAGCCGTTGGCGGAACTGCTGAACCTGATGATCAACCGTCCGGAAGAGTTGGCAGACGCGTATGCTGAACTTTGGAAGGGCGAGGCTGAGGATGCACTCGAACATTTCTACACGGTGCGGGAGAAGTTTAACCGGACTCAGGAGCCGAAACTCTTTTTGTATCTGCTGGCGCGGTGCATCAAAGGGGCCGTACGCTATAACAACGAGGGCATGTTCAACCAAAGCCCCGATAAACGGCGGCTGGGCACGCGACCCGAGACAATGCGGCAGAATATCATGGCGGTCTCCATGTTGCTGCGGGGAAGGACCGTTGTGACTTCGCACGATTTCCGCGATGTGCTGGCGGCAGCGGAGTCCGAAGATGTCATTTACATGGACCCGCCGTATCAGGGGACATCGGGCGATAGGGATTCCCGCTATCTTGCCGGGTTGTCGTACGATGACTTTGTGGTGGCTCTGGACGGACTGAATGCACGGGGGCTGCGCTATGCGATCAGCTACGACGGGAGGACGGGAGACAAATCTTATGGTGAGCCTCTTCCTTCTTATTTGAGTCTCTCTCATATCGAGTTGGAGGCAGGACGTTCAACACAATCGACGCTCCTCGGTCGCGAAGAGCACACTTTTGAGTCTCTTTACATTTCGCCCGCACTTGCCGCAGAAATCGGAGCGATGCCACAGAAGGCGAGTCGCAGACCGGTGAAACAACCCGAGCTCTTTTGAATTCTTCGCTATGCCAAATAAGAAATATCCGAAGGCGTTTCTGGAACTTTGCCATTCGGTAACAGCTAAGCGTCCCAGAACTGTTATCACTCACATTTTGGAGCATGGGCAAATCACCACAGAGGAACTAAAAAACCTCTATGGATATAACCATCCGCCAAGAGCCGCTTGTGATGTGAAAGAACAAGGAATTCCCCTCCAACGTGTAACCGTTACCGGGGGAGACGGGAGAAAAATCGCGGCATATCGTTTTGGAGATTCCACGAAGGTGAGTTTGCGTCGTTCCAGCGGACGTACAGGCCTGTCTAAGAAGATTAAGGAAGCACTCATCAAAACCTACGGGTGCCGCTGTTTTATCTATTTGGAGGAGATGCCAGCGGCAGATTTGCAAATCGACCATCGCGTTCCGTTTGGGGTTGCCGGAGAGTCCGAGACGATGTCACCCGACGAATTCATGCTGCTGTGCGGCTCAGCAAATCGGGCGAAAAGTTGGTCGTGTGAGCATTGTGAAAACTGGACAACGCTCAAGAAGCGCGAAGTGTGCTTGAGCTGCTATTGGGCATATCCTGAAAATCACTCGCACATCGCCATGCAGCAATTGAGGCGGGTTGATTTGCTCTGGCAGGGAGACGAAACGAAGCAATACGAGCGACTAAAAGCGGACGCTGCCGAGGCAGGGCTTGCGATTCCTGATTTTGTGAAAGAGGTGCTACGCAAGGCGCTTGCTGGCGGAAGCTGATTTGAACATCACCACCTACAACCTCGCCCGCATGAACATGCTGCTGCACGGGGTGAAGGACTCGGAGTTCGACATCTTCCACGGCGACACCCTGCTCAACGAGTGGGACATGATGCGGGAGCCGAACCCGGCGAAAAAACCGAGCTTCGACGCCATCGTCGCCAACCCACCCTTCAGCTACCGCTGGGAGCCCACCGACGCACTGGCCGACGACGTGCGCTTCAAGAACCACGGCCTGGCCCCCAAGTCCGCCGCGGACTTCGCCTTCCTACTCCACGGCTTCCACTTCCTCAAGGACGAAGGCGTGATGGCCATCATCCTGCCGCATGGCGTGCTCTTCCGTGGCGGTGCCGAGGAACGCATCCGCACCAAGCTGCTCAAGGACGGCCACATCGACACCGTCATCGGCCTGCCCGCGAACCTCTTCTACTCCACCGGCATCCCCGTCTGCATCCTCGTGCTCAA
>JANOZJ010000351.1:0-1714 GCA_031429315.1 Akkermansiaceae bacterium | reverse complement strand
CCAACGGAATCCAGGACGTGCGCGATGCCGTCGAGGCGCTGTTCCTGCATTCCAACACGCCGCCGTTCGTCTGCCGCCAGTTGATCCAGTTCCTCGTCACCGACAATCCCACGCCTCAGTATATCAAGCGGGTGCAGGATGTTTTCGTGAACGACGGCACCGGCGTCCGCGGGAATCTAGCAGCCGTGGTCAAGGCGATCCTGCTCGATTCCGAGGCACGCACCCCGTCGCTGTCGCCATCATTCGGCAAGGTCCGCGAGCCGGTCATCCGGACGATGCACATGGGCCGCCTGGGTCATCTCGCCGAGGCGCACCCGAAGTTCGTGTGGTGGAACTGGACCGAGAATTTCTACGGCTACAGCATCCAGGAGCCGATGAACTCGCCGAGCGTTTTCAATTTCTACACACCGGTCTATCAGGCACCCGGCGAGATCCGCAACGGCGGTCTGGTCAGCCCGGGCTTCCAGATCATCAACACCTACTCCGCGGTCTCGTTCCCGAACCTGCTGTGGGACTATCTCCACGACGGATTCAAATCCGGGTGGACCTGGGAACTCCCGATGGACCACAGCGACGCGCTGCTGTTAGCAGAAAGCCCCGCCGCGCTGGTGGATCACATCGATCTGCTCGTCTGTGCCGGCAATCTCACGGCCCGCACCCGCGGCATCATGCTCGGCGCGCTCGCCGATCCGGCGCTCAATCAGCAAGACCGCGTCGCCCTCGCCATCTGGACCGCGATGACCAGCCCGGAAGGCGTCGTGCAGAAATGATCATGTTAAAAGTTATTTGTTAAATGTTATATGTGAACCTCAGCCCTCTTCCCTTTTAACCAATAACTAATAACCTATAACTCCACCATGCGCTCCCGCCGCCAATTTCTCGGAGAAACCAGTTGTGCCGCCATCGGCTCGACTCCGATCCTCTCGACCTTGCTGAACCTGACGATGGCCAACCACGCGGCGGCCCAGGGCGGCTTGCCGGGCCAGCGCAAGGCGCTCGTCTGCCTGTTTCTATCAGGCGGCTGTGACACGTTCAATGTTCTGATTCCCCGCGACCAGCCGGGTGGTTACGATGAATACGCAGCTTCGCGCTCGACATTGGCGATCCCGCGCAGCCAGTTGCTGCCGCTCAATTTCACCGACAACCTCGGCCGCAGCTTCGGCCTGCATCCCGCCTGCACGCGTCTGGCGGAAATGTTCAACGGGATGGGCGGCGACACCACCAAGAAGCGCGTTTCCCTGCTGGCTAACATCGGCACGTTGATCGAGCCGATCGCCAGCAAGCAGGCGTATCTCAACGGCAACGTCGCGATTCCCAAGGCTTTGTTTTCCCACCGCGACCAGATCGAGCAATGGCAGACCTCGGTGCCGCAGGGGATGTCAGTTCTATCAGGTTGGGGCGGCCGCGCGGCGGACGTGATCCACTCCGCGCTCAACACCGAACAAACCGGCGGCTACTACATGCCGATGAATTTTTCGCTCTCGGGAAATGCCGCGTTCCAGATCGGCCAGAGCGAGGGACAGTTTGTCATCACCAGCGGCGGCGCGCTTTCGTTCACCGGCAGCAACGGCACTTCCGCAGTCAACCAAGCCAAGGACCAGGTGCTGCGGGCGACGGTCGCCAGCCCGCTGGAGGACCACTATCAGAATTTGTTCCAGCGCACCCACGGCCGGATCACCTCCAACAGCATCGAGCGCGGGACGGAGTTTCAAAC
>JANOZJ010000350.1:0-1989 GCA_031429315.1 Akkermansiaceae bacterium | reverse complement strand
GAAAATCAATTCGCACACGCCGGCACCTTCCGCGTTGGCGCTGAGGACCTCGTCGATGAAGCCCGAGGCCACCGCCACCGGCAGGTCGGGACGGATCGTCCGCACTTCGCGGGCGACGTCGAGCCCCGACATGCCGGGCATGTTGTAGTCGGTCACCACCAGATCGAATGAGTCCGGATCGGCGCGCAGCGTGTCGAGTGCCTCCCGCTGGTTGGTGTGGGCACTGACCTGGCAGCCGCGCCGCTCGAGCAGGCGCTTGACCAAGAATACCAGCGAGCGGTCGTCATCAAGATAGAGGATTTTATAACCGCTACTCAGGCTCAACAACGGGCGGGCGGGTGCAGGGCCGGGCTTGGGTTCCGGCACGTCGCTCTCGGCCTCGGCGGCTGGCAGGTAAAGCGTGAAAGTCGCGCCCCTGCCGGGTTGGCTGGAGACGGCGATCACGCCGTCATGCGCCTGCACGATGCCGTGGACGACGGACAGGCCCAGTCCGGTGCCCTCGTCGACGGACTTGGTGGTGAAGAACGGCTCGAAAACGCGGCCGAGCGTGGCGGCATCCATGCCGGAGCCGTTATCACTCACCGCGAGCCGCAGCGTGGGACCGGGGCGCTTGGTGTGGATGGCGTGCAACACGGGGTGCTCGGCGGCCATTTCCGCATCGAGGATGACGGCATCGAGGTGGAAACGGACACGCCCGGGCTTGCCGTCCATCGCCTGCATGGCGTTGGTGGCGAGGTTGATCAGGACCTGTTGGATTTGGGTGGCGTCCGCCATGACGGCCGGCAAGGCTGCTTCACAGTGGACCTCCAGCGTCACCCGAGCCGGGAGGGTGGAGCGCAGCAGACGCGCGGATTCTTGCAGCAGCGGGGCCAGCCCGAGCCGCTTGCGCACGGTCGGCTGCCTGCGGCTGAAGGAGAGGATTTGCCGCACCAAATCACGCGCGCGGGTGGCGGCTTTATGGATTTCCTCAAGGCTTTCCAGCGCCAGCGGGCTGGCGCCGGCGTCCAAGCGTGCGAGTTCGGTGTTGCCGAGGATGGTGGCGAGGATGTTGTTGAAATCGTGCGCGATGCCGCCGGCGAGGGTCCCGATGGCCTCCATTTTTTGCGATTCGCGCAGTTGGGCTTCGAGCGAGGCGATGGCCTCTAGTCGGTGTGATTCTTGCAATTGCGATTCGAGCAAAGCGCGGGCGGCTTCGTCCTGCTTGTGGCGGGTGATGTTAGTATTCGTGCCGCTCATCCGCAGCGGTTGGCCGGCGGGATCGCGCTCGATCACCCGCCCGCGGCTGTGGACCCAGCACCAGCCGCCATTCGCGGTTTGCACCCGGTGATCGATGACGTAGGCGGACGTCTCGCCTTTCAGGGTCTTGATCGCGGCGGCGACCACACGGCGACGATCTTTCGGGTGGACGAGGGCGATCAACTCGAGGGCAGTGGTGCGGGTTTCCGCCGCCGGATGATCCAGAAAGGTCTCCCAAGCGGCATCCAGCCAGAGCTCATGGGTCCGCAGGTCGAACTCCCAAACGCTGATTTGGGAACCCTCCAGAGCGATCTGAAGTCGTTGCACCGCTTTGTCGGTGGCGGCTTGGGCCTGCTTGCGTTCGGTGATGTCAGCGAACGTGAAGAGCACTTGCCGGACGCTGCCGTCCGGATTGAGTTGCGGATCGGCATTCACCAACAGCCAGACACGGTCATTGGTGTTAGGCCGATGAACTCCCATCACGACATCGCGAACCGGCCGACCGTTGGCGATGACCTGCGACACCGGATGGGTCGCGCCGGGGAATGGTGCGCCGTCCTCGTGAATGACGTCCCAATCCGAGGTTGGGGAGGTCTTGCCCAGCAGTTGATCCGCCGTGACGCCCAGCAGCTCTAAAGCCTTCGGGTTGCACAAAATGACCTCACCGGCCGCTGACTGGATGATGACACCCACATGGATCTCCTCACTGAGGGTGCGGTAGAGTTCCTCGCTCTCGCGCAGTTTTTCACGGGC
>JANOZJ010000349.1:0-4677 GCA_031429315.1 Akkermansiaceae bacterium | reverse complement strand
AGCCCGCTGGAGAGCGAGCGGAGGTGTTTGGCGGCATCGGCGACTTCCGTTTCGGTGGCGTTTTCCATGGATTTCGCCGTGAGGCTAACGAACCTGCCGCGCTTGGGAATGACGAAGGTGTGAAATTTTGATGAAGATCCGGCCTGATAGTTGCGCCTCGTTTCACTCCGCAGGCGGATGCCCGGCAGGCGGCGGAATGCTGGGCGGCGTGGATGCGGCGGCGATGGTCGCCGTTGTGAGTCCCAATCGCGCCCGGAGCAAGTCATCGATCAGCACGGCGCGGCTGTTGGGCACAATTCCAGAGCCGAATTTGCGGGCGTAACCTTTGGTGATCTCCGCACCGAAGAACAGAATGCAGGCGGAGTAGTAAATCCAGACCAGCACGATCACGACCGACCCGGCCGCGCCGAAGCTTGAGGCGATGCTGCTGGTCGCGAGGTAGTAGCCGATGGCGAATTTCCCGAGAGTGAAAAGGAGAGAAGTCGTCACCGCTCCCAGCCAGACATCGCGCCAGCGGAGCCTCACGTTTGGCAATAATTTGAAAATCATTGCAAACAGTCCGCTGATGACCGCGAACGAAATGACAAAATCCCACGCCTGCCAGACCGCCGGCGGAAACTGGAAACGCACGCTCATGTAGTGGCCCAGCGCGGCTAGCAGAACGCTGATGACCAGTGAAACGAGCAGGAGAAAACCGATGGCCAGGACGATCGAAAACGACAAGAAGCGATCATGCACGAGCGTGAGAAACGGGCGTCCGGGTTTCACGACCACGCCGCAGATGATGTTGAGCGCATCCTTCAACTCGGTAAAAACCGTGGAGGCACCGAAGAACAGCAGCACCGTGCCGACGACAGTCGCCAGCACGCCCGCCGATTGATGCGCGGCGCTGGATTGCACCGCCGCTTGGATGGCTTCGCCCGCACCCTTTCCCGCGAGGGTGGCGATTTGGTTCGCGAGTTGCCCGCGGGCCGCCTCCTCCCCGAAAAACACTCCGGCCATCGAGATCAGGATCACGAGCAGGGGCGCAAGCGAGAAGATCGCATAGTAAGCGAGCGAAGAACTGAGCCGCATCGCGCCGTCTTCCACCCAGTCGGAGGCGGCGGTCTTTAGCAACTGAAGAAGGTGGCGCGGATGAAATGGCATCACATCGAGAGTCTCCATTGCGGAAGTTCAGCTTGCGGGTGCGTGCTCAATATTGATCGTTTTCCCGCACCACCGTGACGTCGCCGTTCGGCCGCTGGACCCGGGTGCCGCTCGCCCCCATGATGATCCCGATTCCCAGCAGGATCATCGATCCAATCGTCACCCAAAGATGAGGGGCTCCTAACTCGACAGCCCCCCACGCGAGCCCTCCGATCAGGATCAAGAAACCGAGGATGAATGCAAAGAATCTCATAAAGGTGGGTTAGATGTGGGTTGGGGCAGCAGGAGTGCGGTCAGCCCGTAGCGATAAGTGCGGGGTTGGGATGGAGCAAGGGAAAGAATCGCCCGGCGAATTCTAACTCCAAACGGTTCAAGCCCAGTCCTCGATCACGAGTCCGTCGATCCGCTTGAATTCTCTCGAATTGTGGGTCACAAGCACTCAGGGGCTGTCTAAAAAATGGCAGGGACCGTTCTCCGCAACGGTCCAGCGAATGGATGGAGAATGAGTCTGCCCATGTAAAGCTTGGGAATCCGTTCATGGCCGGTCATTCGCCTCACATTCTCGGGGACCGCCCTGACGATGGGACGAGAAAGAGGTGGGCTTCGCGCTCCAGTTTTCGCGGCTCATCGGCAAGTGGACAGAAATGTCCACTCCCCCTATTTTGCCCGCCTCTTTCAGTTAGACCCGATGAAACAGGCCGCGCAATCTTCCTGCTGGAGTTTTTCCCCGGCTCTTCCAGCATTCCGGCATCATGAGCATTTCCCCCACGGATTATGAAAAACTCGGGCAGTTCTATCTGGGACGCGGCTACGATCCCGAGGCGAAGAAAGTGCAGGACGACCTGATCCTTTACGATTCCAAGGACCTCGTGACCCACGGCGTGGTGCTCGGCATGACCGGCTCGGGGAAAACCGGACTCTGCCTCGCGCTGCTAGAAGAGGCGGCCATGGACAACATCCCGGCGATCATCATCGATCCCAAGGGCGACATTTCCAACCTGCTGCTGATGTTCCCCGATCTCGATACGAAGAGTTTCCGGCCGTGGATCAATGAGGACGACGCGGCGAAGAAGGGCATCACGCCCGACGAACACGCCGCCAAGACGGCGGAAATGTGGAAGACCGGCCTCGCCGAATGGGGGCAGAATCCCGAGCGCATCTCCACGTTGCGCGACAAGGTGGACATCAACATTTTCACGCCCGGCAGCAAGGCGGGGATTCCGGTTAGCATCCTGAGTTCGCTGGAAGTGCCGCCGTTCGAAATCCTGGACGACGCCGAGCTGCTAGGCGAGCGGGTGGAAAGCACGGTCTCATCGCTGTTGTCGCTCGTCGGGGAGAATGTGGACGCGGTCCAAAGTCCTGAGGCGGTGCTGGTCGCGGCAATTTTCCAGAAGGCGTGGGCGGGCGGCCAGAACGTCACCTTGGAAACGCTCATCCGGCACATCCAGAAACCGGTGTTCGACAAGGTCGGCGTGATCGATCTGGAGTCGTTCATGCCGGAAAAATCACGGCAGGTGCTGGCGCTGAAATTTAACAATCTGCTAGCCTCGCCCGGCTTCGCGACCTGGTTGGAAGGTCCGCCGCTCGACATCGCCAAGATGCTGCACACGCCCGCCGGCAAGCCGCGGATTTCCATTTTCTCAATCGCCCACCTCGGCGACACCGAGCGGATGTTCTTCGTCAGCCTGCTGCTCAACCAGATGTTAGGTTGGATGCGCTCGCAGAACGGCACCACCTCGCTGCGCGCGATTCTCTACATGGATGAAATCTACGGCTACCTCCCGCCGACGGCCAATCCGCCGTCCAAGCGGCCGATGATGACGATCCTGAAACAAGGCCGCGCGTTCGGGCTTGGGTGTCTGTTAGCGACGCAGAACCCGGTGGACCTCGACTACAAGGCGCTGTCCAATATCGGCACCTGGTTCCTCGGCCGCCTGCAAACCGAGCGCGACAAGCTGCGCGTGCTCGACGGCCTCGAAGGTGCCGCCGGCTCGCAGAATGCGCGGTTCGACCGTGGGGAAATGGAGCGGCTGCTCTCCGGCCTCGGCAACCGCGTTTTCCTGATGAACAACGTCCACGAGGACGGGCCGGTCTTGTTTCACGTCCGCTGGGTGATGAGCTATCTAACCGGCCCGCTGACCCGCAGTCAGATCAAGCTGCTGATGGACCCGAAGCGCGGGGAATTTGGAAGTGCCCCCGCCGCCGCGAACCCGATGGGCATGCCCGGGATGGCTTCTTCCGGCGCTGCTCCGGCGGCCCGCCCGCTCGTCGGCGCGGGGGTGACTGAGATGTTCGTTCCGCCCGCAGGATCTGCGGATGACATCACCTATCAGCCGCACCTCTTGCGGGTCGGCGTGGTGCATTTTTCCTCGGCGAAAGCGGGCGTTGACGGCTCGCGCACGGTAAGTCTCGTCAACCCGGTGACCGCCACCGGGATCGACTGGGAAAAGACCCTGCCGCCGCCGCTCAAGCTGGACGAGACCGCCAGCGAACCCGCCGCCGGCGCGGGCTTCGCGGAGCTGCCGGGCTTCGCGATGAACGCGTCTAACTACAAGCAGGTGGAAAAGGATTTCGCCGAGTGGCTCTATCGGAACGAGCGCGCCGACGTGTTCTCCTGCCCCGCGCTCAAGGAATGGTCGAAACTCGGCGAAAGCGAGGCTGATTTCCGGGCGCGTTTGGCTCACGAGGCCCGTGAAGCCCGGGATGCCGCCATCGACAAACTGCGCGATGCCGCGGCGAAAAAAGTCACCGCGCTCGAAAACCGCCTGCAGACGGCGGAAGGCCAACTCGCCCGGCAAAAGGCCGAGTCGAGTTCGGCGACGGTGCAGGCGGGCGTCTCGGTGCTCGGCGGAATTCTCGGTGCGTTGTTCGGTCGCAAGGCGGGTCTCGGTTCCATCAGCCGCGGCACCTCGGCCATCGGCAAGGCGACCGGTGCCTACAAGCAACATCAGGATGTGGCCAACGCCGACGCCAAAGTCTCTGGCGTGGCGGCGGAAATCGAAGCCGCCCAGGCAGAACTCGAAGCCGGCATCGCCAAAATCACCGAGTCTTACGAGCCCGCGTCGCTGTCGTTAGAAACCGAATCCATCAAGCCCGCCAAGTCCGATGTGAAGGTGCAAACCGTCGCGCTGTTATGGCTGCCTTGCGACGCCCGCGGTGAAAAGGCGTGGTGAGGAAAGCAGGATTTTCCGCCGAACACGCGTCAAGTCAATGGGGCATTCCGCTTGTCTTGACGTCTAACGCTTTGAAGGCGCGTCGATGATGCCTTCCGCGGTCTCCTGCTTGAGGCGGAGCTGGCCGCAGGCGGCGTCGATGTCGTGGCCTTTTTCGAGGCGCAGGTTGGCGGTGACACCGGCGTTCTGGAGTACCTGTTGGAACGCGCGGCAGTGGTTGTTAGGCGGGCGTTTCCATTCCAGTCCCTCGACGGTGTTGTAGGGAATGAGGTTCACCTTCGCGCCTAACCGCCGGGCGTGGCGGGCGAGGATCGCGGCTTGTTCTAACGAATCGTTGACGTCCTGGATGAGGATGTAT
>JANOZJ010000348.1:0-6908 GCA_031429315.1 Akkermansiaceae bacterium | reverse complement strand
TCGCAACAACCCGTGGGTGGAGAAATCCGGCTCCGCGAGTGTTGCGTTGGTCCGTTCCCAGATTTCGTCGGCGGTGTCGGGCGTGAGTAACAGATCGATCCCGAAGTAGCGTTGCAACTCGAGGTGGGTCCAGTGGTGGATCGGGTTGCGCAGGGTGTAGGGCACGGTTTCCGCCCATACCTGGAATTTTTCGCGCGGGGTGGAGTCGCCGGTGATGAGATCCTCGCTGATGCCGTTGGCGCGCATCAAGCGCCATTTGTAGTGGTCGCCGCCGAGCCAGATCTCGGAGATGTTAGCCCAGCGGTGGTTGGTGGCGATTTCGCGGGGCGAGAGGTGGCAGTGGTAGTCGATGATCGGCTGGTCCTTGGCGACTTCATGGAAAAGCCGGCGCGCCGTGGGAGAATGGAGGAGGAAGTTTTCGTCGAGGTAAGCCATTGCGAAGCCATCACACCGTGGGAACCTGCGGAGGCCAAGCGGGAAAGTGGGATTTTTGGGGGCGGTGGCGGGCACTGCCCGTTAGCCACAAGTCGAGGGCGGAAAAATCAAGGAGTGGCCCGCACAAGGAAGCTCGATAGCCAAGCGCCGTGGGCATCAATCCAAATAGGGATTTCCCGCCGCTTCCACACCGATGGTGGTGGCGGGGCCGTGGCCGGGCAAGACGCGGGTTTCCGGTGGCAAGGTCATGAGATGGCGGGCAATGCCTTCTAGCAGCCGGGTGGTGGTGCCGCCGGGCAGATCGGTGCGGCCGATGGAGCCGGCAAACAAGGTGTCTCCCGGGAAGACCACCCCGTGATCCGCCAGATGGAAGGTCACGCTGTCCAGCGAGTGACCCGGAACATGGGCGAGCTCGATTTCGAGCCCGGCGATGTGCAGCGGCGCGGCCATCACGAAACGGCGGTCGATCTGATAGGGCGTGACGGAAATGGGCATGCCCCACGAGCGGGCCATGGATTCGAGCGTTAGATCGGTGGAATAGTCGTCCAAGGCGTGCAGCCGCGCGCCAAGGGCCTTGAGCGCGGCGGCATCGGTGACGTGGTCGTAGTGTTGATGCGTTAGAAGCACGTCATCGACGCGGACGCCGAGGCGGGTGACCCAATCGGCGATGCCCTCGGGTGCGTCGATGAGGAGATTGCCATCGGGCGTCTCGATGAGATAGCCGTTGGTCTGGACAAAGCCGCCGGTGTACGGGGAAATTTTCATGACGGCGGAGAACCTGAGCCGGGACGGTGGGACTGGCAAAGCGAAACAGTGAAGTCCCGCACTGCGGATAAAAGCCACCTGCCCGCCGTTTTCGCTTCTCCCCATCCGTTGCATCTTTTAGACATGCGCGACATTCGACCCGCCGCCCGGCTTTCATGGACTCCGCCCTCTATCAACTCATCCGCGATGCCTTTGCCGACGCGGCGACGGACGTGTTCCTGATCGAGGACGAGCCGCCGCGCATCCGCCGGGATGGCGATGTGGTGGAGCTCCATCCCGGGCCGATCCCGCAGCTCGCGATGGCCGAGTTTTGGAAATCCTGCGGCATCAATCCGGCGGCGCTTTTGGAAGCCGACATCTCGTGGCGGGTCCCCGGCGGCGGTCGGTTGCGGGTGAATCTCTATCACACGCTCGGTCGGCTCGCGGCGGTGCTGCGGCCGATCCGCAACGACATCCCGCCGCTGGCGGAACTCGGGCTGCCAGGGCCACTGCTAGAGTCGTGGATGCAGCGCCGCTACGGCCTGATCCTGATAACAGGCCCGACCGGCTCGGGGAAATCCACCACCGTCGCGGCGTGTCTGGACTGGATCAACCGCAACCTCGCCCGCCACATCGTGACGCTGGAGGATCCCATCGAGTTCCTCTTCACCAACAAGCGCTCGTTGTTTTCGCAACGCGAGATCCGCCAGGATTCTAGCAGTTTTTCCGCCGGCCTGCGCTCGGCATTGCGGCAGAGTCCGGACGTGTTGTTCCTCGGGGAAATCCGCGATGCGGAAACCGCGATCACCGCGCTGCACGCCGCAGAGACCGGCCACCTCGTCATTTCCACCCTCCACAGTTCCAGCGTGGTGGAAACGCTCGACCGCTTCTCCCACCTGCTCAAGTCGGAGACCGATGGCGCGCTCAACCTGTTAGCCTCGCAGCTTGTCGGCATCGTTTCCCAACAACTGCTGCCGCGGCTCGGCGGCGGATTGTTCCCGGCGCTCGAATACCTGCAGAACGAGGCGGCCACCCGCCGCTGGATTCTGGAAAACCGCCTGGCCGACCTCCAGGACCACCTCTTGAAATCTAACGAGACGACGAACTGCTCGCTGCTAGAGTATCTGGTCGCGTCCGTCCAACAAGGCTACCTCGATCCTGAAATCGCCCGCGGTGCCTGCGCCCGGCCCCAGGATTTTGATCGCGCGATGCGCGGAATCTCCGGATAAACCCACCAAGCCATGGCCAGCGACATCACCGCATATCTCCGACAAACCGTCGCCCTCGGCGGCTCGGACCTCCATCTCAGCGCCTGGGCTCCGGCGTGCGCGCGGGTCAACGGCGCCATCGTCCCCTTCGACCAGGAGCTGCTGGATCCCAACACCGTCCGCGATCTCATCCTCGACACGCTCACCGAAGCCCAGCGCGCGACCTTGGAGCAGGAATGGGAACTCGACTATGCGCTGCAGGTCGAAGGCGTCGGCCGCTTCCGGGGCAATGTCCACATCGCCCGCGGCCATGTGGAGGCGGCGTTCCGCTTCATATCCCAGGACATTCCCGCGCTGGAAACGCTGGGGCACCACTCGGAGATTCATGAGCTTGGCAATTTGCGCAGCGGCTTGATCCTGGTGACCGGCATCACCGGCTCGGGAAAATCCACCACCCTTGCCTCGATGGTTAGACGCATCGCCGAGACCCGCAACGGCGTGATCATCACCCTGGAGGACCCCATTGAGTTCGTCCACGAACACCGCTCCTGTTTGATCAAACAACGCGAGGTCGGCAACGACACCCGCAGCTTTCCCCGCGCACTGCGGCAGGCGCTGCGCCAGGATCCGGACGTCATCGTGGTCTCCGAGTTGCGCGATCTCGAAACCATCCGGATCGCCCTAACCGCCGCGGAAACCGGCCACCTCGTCCTCGCCACCCTGCACACGCCAGATGCGCCGCAGACGATCGACCGCATCGTCGATGTGTTTCCCGCCGACCAGCAACCGCAGATCATTACCCAGCTTGCCAACGCACTCGAAGGCATCGTCTGCCAGCGGTTGATCCCGCGTGCCGACGGCCGTGGCCGGGTTCTCGCCTCCGAGGTGCTGCGGCCCAACCACGGGATCCGCAACTGCATCCGAGAGCGCAAGCTCGAACAAATCGTCGGGCTGATGGAAATCGGTTACAAGGAAGGCAACCGCACCATCGACCAAAGCATCGCGCAACTTCTCGAAGCGCACCTGATCACCCGCGACGAGGCGATTTTCAACTGCCGCGACCGCAAGACCTTCGAAGCCCCGCCGAAAGAAGCCAAGAAACCGAAATCCATCTGGACCTAACTGAATCATGGAAGCCCCAAGTCCCCGCTATATCCTGAGCCGTGCCCTGTTCCTCATCGCCACCGTGGTGGTGGTCCTGTTCTGCGTGAGTTTTTACAAAAAGAAGCAGCGCCAGTCCGCCATTCTAGCCGATCTCAAGTCGCTCTCCAGCGACAGCTCGTATTTTCAACAGTTCTATGCCGAGGGAGCGCAGAAGTCGCTGGTCCGCGCCGTCGCCCTGATCGCCGAGGCCAACCAACTCGGGATCCCGCCCGAGTCGTCGATCGACCGCGCTTTGGGCATCGAGACCAAGACGTTCTTCAGCGAGGAAAAGCCGGAGGAGCCGAGCTATCGGCAGCAGATCGTCCGCACCAACCTGCGGGCGAATTACGAGAATTTCCTCAAGCTCGGCTACACTGCGGATTTCCACACTTTGGAAACGATGAAGACCGGCTCGCTGCCACCCATCCCCAGCGGCCCGGAAGTCGGCAAGAAGCCGGTCGTCGCCACCTACATCAGCGCCGCACTTTCCCCGGGCATCGAAAAGGTCATCGCCAACCTCGAAATCCGGCCGCCTCAAGCGGATGGCCGCACGCTAACCGACCTTGAAATCGCCGCAGCCAAGCGGCTAGCAGAATCGCTGGCGGAAGCCAAACTCATCGAGGAACCCGTCCGCGACAAGATCATCAAGGCGTTGTCCAATCCGGCACCGTGATTTCCAAGCGGCCAGGCGACGGGCAGAATGCCCGTGCCACGGTGGCGCGGGCATTCTGCCCGACGCCTTTTGTGACCTTCGTTTGGGATGATCAGCCGGGCAGTAGATCCTTCACCGCGTCGCGCTCTTCGAGCAACTCGCCGATGGTTAGATCGATCTTGGCCTGGCTGAAGGCATCGACGGGGACGCCCTGGACAACTTCCCATTTGCCACCCTCTAACGTGCGGATGGGCATCGAGGCCATGAGGCCTTTGGCGATGCCGTAGGAACCGTCCGAGCAGACGGCGACGGAATGCCAGTCGCCAGCGGGAGTCGGGGTGATCAGGCTTCTAACGGTGTCCATCGCGGCATTCGCAGCGGAGGCGGCGGAGGACAGGCCGCGGGCCTTGATGATGGCGGCACCGCGCTGTTGGACGGTGGCGATGAACTCACCCTTGAGCCACTCGTGGTCGGTGATGACTTCGGTGGCGGGCTTGCCGTCGATCTTCGCGTTGGTGAAATCCGGGTATTGGGTGGCCGAGTGGTTGCCCCAGATGCAGAGGTTGGTGACCTTGGACTGGTGGACGCCGGCCTTCTGCGCGAGCTGGCTTTTCGCGCGGTTTTCATCGAGCCGGGTCATCGCGAAAAAGCGCTCGGCGGGGATGCCGGTAGCGTTGTTCATGGCGATGAGGGCATTGGTGTTGCAGGGATTGCCGACGACGAGGATGCGGACATCCGCAGCGGCATTGCGGGCGATGGCTTGGCCTTGGCCCGTGAAAATCTTGCCGTTGATGCCTAGCAGATCGGCGCGTTCCATGCCGGCCTTGCGCGGCACGGAACCGACTAACAGGCACCAGTTGGCGTCCTTGAACCCGACATCGAGATCGGCGGTGCCGACGACTTCGTTGAGCAGCGGGAACGCGCAATCGTCGAGTTCCATGATCACCCCAGCCAGCGCGGGCAAGCCGGGCTCGATTTCTATCAGGCGGAGGTTGACCGGTTGGTCGGCACCGAAGACGAAGCCGGAAGCGATGCGAAACAGGAGTGAGTAGCCGATCTGGCCAGCGGCACCGGTGATGGAAACGGTAATGGGAGATTTCATAAGAACGGCCGGAGGCTATGGGGCCGAAGTGCCGGGGTCAACCGACAAGCCGTCGGATTCTGGTAGGATCGGGAAAATCTTGCTTCCCCGGTTGTCCAAGCAGCGGTTTAATCGGCGCATGATCGACATGCTGGTGCGACTGTATGATTTGCCGGATTCGGCGGCACTCTATGCGGCAACCGCCGCGAAAGGCGTAACCCTGCGGCGCGCGCGAGCCTTCGAGAAACACACCGTCGCGGCCTTCGCCAAGGAGCACTTCTCGGAAAAATGGGTGAGCGAGGTGGAAGTGGCGATGAGCCGCCAGCCGATCGCCTGCTTCATCGCCACGCGCGACAAACAGATCCTCGGCTTCGCCTGTTACGACACCACGCAGCGCGGATTTTTCGGCCCGACCGGGGTGTCGGAAGAGGCCTGCGGGTTGGGCTTGGGGAAAGCGCTGTTGTTCAAGGCGCTCGAAGGCTTGCGTGAGATCGGTTACGCCTACGCGATCATCGGCGGCGTGGGTCCGAAGGAATTTTACGCGAAAAACTGCGGTGCTATTGAAATCCCCGGCAGCGATCCGGGGACTTACAACGACCTGCTGCCGTAGAATGTAGCGGCGGTCTGCGACCGTCGATGCCAATGAATCGTTGAAGAATCTTCGGACTGCCCCCCGGGACGATTCGCGTTCCGTTCATTTGCACATCAACCTCATGGACGGCATGCGACGGTCACAGACCGCCGCTACACCGCGTGAATCCCTATCTGATATTTCGCGCACAACTCCGCCACCCGCTCCTTTTCTAACATCAACGTCTTCCCTGCCTCGATCGCGATGCAGCCCACCCCGGCGGCGGCGCAAGTCTCGATGGTTTGCGGGCCGATGACCGGCACGTCGAAGCGGAAATCCTGGTTCGGCTTGGAAACCTTCACCAGCATCACGTCCTTGCCGCGGCCGAGTTCGCCGCCGCGCTTGATGCAGGCGTTGGTGCCCTCGAAGGCCTCGGCGGCGAGGATCGTCCCGTGGCGGACCACCACGCTTTGGCCGATGTCGAGCGCACTGGTTTGTTTCGCGATCCGGAAGCCGAATTCCGCGTCCGCCAACTGGCGTTTTTTAAACACAGGCCCGCAGACCGGCCCTGGCCCCGGCAGGAGATCTTCGAGAAATGTCGTGGCGGGCAGCAGCGTGATCCCGTCCTTCGCCAGCTCATCGGCGATCGCGCCGAAAATCGTTTCCGCATTCCGCGCCTTCAGCCGCGCCATCACCATCAACGCCCGCAGGTCCGTCCGTAGCTCGAAGAGATTCTTCGGGGAAATCTGGCCCATCATCACCGCCTCGTTAGCCCCTTCCCGGCGGAAAAACTTGATCGGCTTGCTCAGTTGCCCGACGCGCACCCACTCGGTCGCGTCCACCAGACTTTCCAGTTCCGGCCTCGTCTCACCTGGAAACCCACACAACACCAGCCGGATTCCCGGGCTTTGCCGCCGTGCCGCGTTGATGAAAATCTCCGGATAAACGCCGCTGCCGGCGATGATTCCAATGGTCCGGGGACTCGGGGTGGGAGTGGCCATGCTGCGTGTGTCGGGGAAAATACCGGCTGTCGCAGTGAGTGAAAAGTAGCGGCTGTGGGACTCGAACCCACAC
>JANOZJ010000347.1:0-19258 GCA_031429315.1 Akkermansiaceae bacterium | reverse complement strand
CTTTGGGTCGGTTGGGCATGCAGGATTGGGGCTGACGGATCAAAGCGGAATCCCCCCCATCTTGAAAAGGGAAAACACGGAATCAATTTGCGGCGGCGTGCCAGCGGGGGCGAGCGAGCCGAGGCAGCTACTTCGCCACCGCCTCGATCGCCTCCAGCCCTGCGGCGGATAGAAGTCCCTCCTCGTTCCAGCGGCGGGCTAACAGCAACTCGCGTGAGCCGACCTTCGCGCTCTTTTCGAGATTCACTTTGGTGGCGACGGCTTCCAGGTTGTAAAACTTGGCGGCCAGCTCGGGCACGACGGCGCGGGGCAAGACGTGGTCGAGCATGATGCCGCTGCCAGCGCCACAATCCTGTTTTCCGCCATGACTGCGAAATGCAGGCTCGTTGACAAATATGACAAGTCATGTAGCCTTTGACCCGTCAGTTTGATTGATGTCATGGGCGAAAATCTCCTTCGCTGCTTGGGCACTTCCGGTTGCTTTGGTCACTCCGGTGGCCGGACAAGGTTGCTTGTGAATTTATCTCGGTCTGCGGAAATTTTTAGAAACCCGGCAGGCGGTGATTGAAATGTTAAAAAAGGGGTCATGCGCCCTCCATGCCACCCGCCCGCCTCGATCCATTCCCCGAAACCCTGGCAGAACCTCTTCCCCTCAGTGAAGCGCCTCATAAAGACCGTCTCTCCACCACTTTCTGAATTCTGACATGACTCTGGACACCATCCGCCGACTCATACAGGAGAACCAAGCCTATTTGGTTGTCATGCTGGTGTTCCTGTTTTTTTTCGCCGCCCTCCACCGCTGGGTTTGGTGGGGGCACACCAAAGCCGGGATGGCGGTGGGGATGTGGCTGCTTGTCGGAGGGATCTTCGTGGCGGGGGCGCTGTTTTCCGCTTGGGCGACCGACCGGGCGGACCAGGGGATTCGGCAACTGTTGGAGGGATACGCGCCAACCTATGCGAGGGAGATGCAGCACCTGGGCCATGAAAAGATCACGCTGGATACCTCGCCAGCGGATCCGGACTACCTGCGGATGAACGATTCGCTCAAACGTTGGGTTGAGCAGAATCCTGCGGCCAGCGACATCTACACGATCCGCAAGGTCAGCGACGGGAGTTTCGCGCTCATGGTGGATGCTGAAACCGACTATGATCGCAATGGCCGGTTCGAAGGGGCTCGGGAGCAACGCACCGCGATTGGTGAGGCCTATGGCGGGGATCTCGTGCCGGCATTGGAACAGGCCATGAAGGGGCGCAAATCATTCACGCCCAATCCCTATACGGATCGATGGGGGACCTGGGTCAGCTCGGTGATGCCGATCTACGATGCCCAGGGAAAGGTCGATGCGGTTCTGGGAGTGGATTACGACGGACAGGCATGGGTCGCCGCCGGGAGACAAGCCAAGGTGACTTGGCTTGCCTACATTTCCGTCGCGTTGCTGCTACTGGCCATTTCCAGTGTGTTCGTGGTCCATTATTTGGACGAGAGGACTGCCCTGAGAAATCAAATCCTCGCCCAGAGTGGAATCCGGGCGGAAAAAAAGAAGCTCGAAATCTTGGTCAACTCGCTCGAGGAAATCGTCTGGGAGTTCGACGCCAAATCTAACCAATTTACGTTCATCAGCCAGCAAAGTGAAAAAGTTCTGGGTTATCTCCCCGAGGATTGGATCGCGGACAGCTTTCTATGGGACAGGAAACTTCACCCTGGCGACCGATGGGCGCTCGCGGAAAGCGAGCGCATGATTTCGCTGAAGAATCCCTATTCCCTGGATTACCGGATGATCGCCGCGGACGGAGGGACGGTCTGGATTCGTGAAAGCGGCGCGGTCCAGCTCGACGAAGCCGGCGAGCCACAGCTCGTTTGCGGCACCTACCGCGACATCACTGCCTGGAAAGCCGCGGCGCAGGAGCTGGAGAAAACTCATCAGAAATTACTCCAGACCTCGCGCCAGGCCGGGATGGCGGAGATCGCCACAGGAGTGCTTCACAACGTGGGCAACATCCTCAACAGCGTGAACGTCTCGGCCTCGATCGTGGCGGAGAAACTGCAACAATCCAAAGCCTCCCAACTGGAGAAACTGGCGGCCCTGTTGACCTCCAAGGACGGAGCCATCCCCGAATATCTCGCACGCGATCCGGACGGTCGGAAGATTCCCGAATACCTCGGCAAACTCGGCCAACACCTGGTGGCGAGAGACGCTGAAATTTTCTCTGAAATCGAGCAGCTCCGCCAAAACATCAGGCATATCAACAAGATCGTAGCCACGCAGCAAGGCTACGCCAAGATGAGCGGAGCCTTGGAAATTCTGCCACTCGCCGAAATCGTGGAAGACGCGCTGGCCATGAACTTGGACGCGTTTCACCGGCAAGGAATCACCGTGGAGCGCGACTTCAGCCCATCGCCTTCCGTTCCCGTGGATCGCCACAAGACCCTGCTGATCCTCGTCAATCTTTTCCGCAACGCGAAACATGCCCTTGTGGACTGCGACCACCCTCACAAGGCGCTCCGCATTTCAATCTACGTGGATCAGGTCCACGCCTGCATCGCCATCGCCGACAACGGAATCGGCATCCCCCGGGAAAACATGGGCAGCATCTTCCGCCATGGCTTCACCACCCGGGAAAACGGCCACGGCTTCGGACTTCACAGTTGTGCCAACGCGGCGGCCGAGATGGGCGGCACACTCGGCGTCGAGAGTTCCGGAGCAGGCCATGGAGCCACCTTCACCTTGAAGCTGCCCCTGGTTAAGCCAACAACGTCAGCGGCGTGAACAACCACTTCCAAGAACTCCTCCACGCCAATTCCCGGATTCTCATCGTGGATGACAATCCGGCGATCCATGCGGACTTTCAGAAAATCCTCGGCGCCAAGGACCCCGGCCTCGATCACGAACTCAGTAACCTCCACGCCGAGATTTTCGGTGACGCCCCGTCTGCGGAAACCCGTGAAGGTGCCACATTCCAACTGGACTCCGCCTTTCAGGGACACGAGGGGCTGGAAAAAGTCCGTGCCGCCGCCCGCGAGGGGATGCCCTACGCCGTCGCCTTTGTCGACGTCCGCATGCCTCCCGGCTGGGATGGCGTCGAGACCATCACCCACCTCTGGAAAGAAGCGCCAGACCTCCAGATCGTAATCTGCAGCGCCTATTCGGATTATTCGTGGAGCGCCCTCTCCGCCGTCGCGCCCCATCCCGACCAGCTCCTGATCCTGAGGAAACCCTTCGACAACGTCGAGGTCATCCAGATGGCACATGCCCTCACCAAGAAGTGGCAGTTCACCCGGATCGCCAACCAGCGCATGACCGAGCTCGACACCTTGGTGGCCGTCCGCACCGCAGACTTGCACGCCACCAACCAGCGCCTCCATGCGGAATCCATGGAGCGTGCCGCCGCCCAGGAACGCTTCACCAAATCCTTCCACAACAGCCCGGTCGCCATGGCCCTCCGCCCCGCGAAGGGCTGCGGATTTCTGGATGCAAATGCCCGTTTCATCCGCCTTCTCGATGTGCCGCGCGAGATCCTGCTGGGAGGCGGCCATGACTCATGGCTGCCCACCACCACCGCCGAGCAGATCCGCTCCAGCCTCGACGCCGGACAACGCTTCGCCAATTTCCCGACGAAAATCCGCACCTATGGCGGCGAACTCCGCGAAACCCTTCTCGCCGCAGAGCACGTAATCCTCGGTGACGAGCCGCACCACATCATCATCCTCCAGGACATCGCGGACCGGGTGAAACTCGAAATGGAACTGCGCCACTCCCGCAAAATGGAAATCGTCGGCAAGCTCTCCTCCGGCTTGGCCACCGACCTCAGCGGCGCACTCGCCGTCATCGCGGGTCATGCCGATGCCCACCTCCACAGCCCCGGCAACGATCCCGCCCTCGACACCTCGCTCCAGAGAATCGTCAGCCTCGCCCAAAGATCGACCGGACTGATCCGCAACTTCCTCGACTACAGCAGACAACAAATCCTCGAAAACCAGCCCCTCGCCATCTATCCGCTCGTGGAGCGCACCGCCGCCTTTCTCAGACGCCTGATCGGAAGCAAGAACCTCATCCATTTGGAACTCGCTGACGATCTGCCCGTCATTTTCGCCGATTCGAGCAGCATCGAGCAAGTCATCATCATCCTCGTCCTCAGTGCCCGCGACACCATGCCCTTGGGAGGGGAAATCACCATCACCACTTCACTTTCGGAAATCGACCAACTCGCCCTTCCCATCCGTTCCGGACTGCGGACCGACGCCCGCGAGGGCAACTATGTTTGCCTAACTGTCGCAGACACCGGTCATGGCATCGAACCCGAATCGCTGCGGCACCTCTTCGATCCCGCCCGCTGCGGCACCGCCGACCGTGGCCTCGCCACCGCTGATGCCATCGTCCAGCGCCACCACGGCTGGATGGAAGCCGAGAGTGAACTCCACAAGGGGGCCATTCTCCGCTGCTACTTGCCGTACACCCGGCATCGGGAGGAAATCTCAGCCCTCGCCGAGCTCTCCCGCTCACTCTCCGCCGAACTCATCGCATCCTGCGAAATCGCCCAAAAAAGCATTTTCAGCCCCGACCCGAACGATGTCGAGACAGCCAGACCCAAGCTGCTCATCGTGGATAATGAACCCATCATGCGCCACTTCCTCGTGCAGAAGCTCGGCAGCCACTTCGAGGTCCATGCCGCCACGGATTGTGACCAGGCCATCGCCCTTTCCCGCCTCCATTTGCCGGACGTCATCCTCTGCGACATGATGGAATCCGGTAAAGACGGCATCTACCTCGCCCGGCAGTTGCAGGTGGACCCGGCCACCGCCCTGATTCCCGTCGTCATCGTCACCTCGCAGGCCGACGAGGAAACCAAAATCAACTGCCTCGCCGCCGGTGCCGGTGACTTCATGGCAAAGCCCTTTCACCTCACGGAACTGATGGCACGGCTGCACCATCACGCCACCGCCCACCTCACCGGCAAAAGACTTCTCCAACAGAAAATCGAACTTCAGACCGCGCTCGAACAGATTCGTAACACCGAGACACTCCTCGTCCAAAACGAGAAAATGGCGATGCTCGGGCGGCTCAGCGCGGGTCTCATCCACGAGATCAACAACCCGCTCAACTATGCCAGCCAAGGCATCTACCTCATGCAGTCCTCCTGTTATTCGCTGCCCGATGCCCGGCGCGAGGACTTCCAGGAAATCCTAGCCGACATCAAGGACGGCGTGGACCGGGTGATCAAAATCGTCTCGGACCTCCGCAGCTTCACCCGGGACACCAGCAAGATCAAAGAGGTCTTCGATGTGCAGTCCGCCGTGGATACCGCCTTGCGGTTCTTTTCCCACCTGCTCAAGCATGGAGTCACTCTGGAAACGGACTTCCCCGCAGCCATCGCGGTTTATGGCGACGTGAACCAGTTCGTCCAGGTCGTGATCAACCTCGTCCAGAACGCCATCGACGCCATGGGCGGCAAACACTATCCGGAGGGTGACGGACCCTTGCTCCGCATCACCGGTCGGAATGAGGGAGGAACGTCCGTGATCCGCTTCCGGGACAACGGCCCTGGCTTGGCCCCGGAGGTGCTCGACCGGATGTTCGAGCCATTTTACACCACCAAGGACGTCGGAGTCGGCATGGGCCTTGGACTCTCGATCTGCCACCGCATCGTGACCAGTCACGCAGGCAGCATCCGGGTGGACACCGGCATCGGAGCCTACACCGAGATTGTCCTCACCTTCCCGGCGGTTGAGCAGTGTCTATGACGACGGTGGGGTCCATCAGGTGAAAATTTGTTGCAGGAAACTGCCACCCCGGCGGGTATTCACCTGCATGATGAAGTTGAACGTGGTTTTGGGAATCGCCGCCGCACTGGTGCTGCCGGTGTCGGGGCAGGCGGTGCCCAAAGTGCTGGCGATCGGCGCGGATCTGCCGGGTTTCTCGCTCCCCGCGACCGATGGCAAGACCTACGCGCCCGCCGATTTCAACGACGCCAAGTTGCTGTGCGTCATTTTCACCAGCAACCATTGTCCGGACGCCGTCGCCGCCGGTGCCCGCACCGAGGCCGTCTATCAGGACTACAAGGGCAAGGGCGTCGCGCTGGTGGCCGTGAATGCCAACAACCCCGGCAGTCTCACCCCGGACGAACTCGGCTACTCGCCGTTTTCCGATTCCTTCGAGGAAATGACGCCCTTTGCCAAAGACTTCGGCTGGACCTTTCCCTACCTCTACGACGGCGGAAAACAGGAATTCGTGACCGCCTGCGGTGGCCAGTCGACTCCCCACGTTTTCCTGTTCGATGCCGCCCGCAAGCTCCGCTACACCGGCCGCATGGACGACGCCGGCCGCAAATCCGGTGCGGTGGACAAGAGCCACCTGCGCGACGCGCTCGACGCGCTGCTCGCCGGCACCGAAGTCAAGGAACCCGTCACCCGCTCGTTTGGCTGCTCCACGAAATGGTTGTTCAAGCAATCCAATGTGGCCGCCGACCAGGCCGCATGGGAAAAACGCCCCGTCACCGTGGCGGACCTCGACGAGGAACTCTCGAAAAAACTCCGCGCCAATGGCTCCAAAAATCTCCGGCTCATCAATTTCTGGTCCACCACCTGCGGCCCCTGCGTGAAGGAGTTTCCCGATCTCGTCGATACCGGCCGCCGGTTCCAGAACCGGCCGGTGGAATTCATATCCATCAGCCTTGATGCGGTTGACCAGCGCGCTGCCGTCTCCAAGTTCCTGGAAACCCGCCATGCAGCACTCCCCGATCCCACGGCGAAGTCGTTGCAAGAAGAAGGCCGCGCCACTAACAACTACCACTGGACCGGCGGCAACCCGGACGCGATGGCCAAGGCGATCGACCCCGAGTGGTCCGGTGCCCTGCCACACACCGTGCTCATCGCTCCCGGCGGCAAGATCCTTTGGAGCCACACCGGCGGCCTCGACATCGTCGAAGTCCGCCGGCAGATCCTCAAGGGGCTGGAGTGATCTATCGGCCCGGCGCTTCGGCAAACGGCCGCGCTTGCTCGCGGCGGTTGATCTCAGCAGGCATCCAAGTCCAGGGATTCACGCCCTTTTGGGTGAAGACGGCGATGCCGAGGACGCCGACGTTGCGCGTGTCGCCGTGGCGGAGATTGGCGTAGGAATTCGAGACGCTGGAAAATTTGAAGGCGGCCACGGTGTTTTCACTGGTGCGGAAGCCATCGATCTCAAGCGTCGTTCCGGGATTCACCAGGTAGCCGCGTTTTGAAAATGACGCGGGTTTCCCGTCCATCACATCCAAGCCATCGACGCTGGCGACGATCTCCAAGGTGCTCTTCGAACGGTTTCTAACCACGATGGTGTAGGTGCCGTTAGATTCGCCGGCGACCAGGCGGCGGCCGGCATAGCCTTCCTTGTAGGTCGCCAGGAATCCGCCCCGGCCTTTCACGCCCCACTCGACGAGATCTCCGGCGGCGGTCTGCATGGCCTCCACGCGGCTGACTCTTCCGGCCATCGCCTCGATGCCCTGCTTGTCGTTGTAGTAAATCGCATCCGTGCCCTTGGGGCTGGACGAGGCACGCACGAAAGACTGGCCGGTGAGGGTCGAAACTTTCTCATTTCCCCAGCCGGTGGCGAGGCCCGGGCGTTCTGCGGGTTGGTTGAGGATCGCATCGATGCTGTTGCGGTCGACCGCTGAATCCCCCGAGCGGAGACCGGCGCTTGGAGCATGGTTGGGACCTTGGGTCGCGCAGGAAAAAAGCCCGGCGATGGCGACGATGCCCGCCAGCAGGTGGAGAGGTTTGTGTTTCATAGTGCTGGAAAAACAGCATTTGAAAACCGGCGTGTCAATCGTTTAAATGCAGAAAAACCAGCATTTAGGTTGCGGTTTTTCCGGAACTTGCGAGAGTCCCGCCATGAAACGGTTGGAAGACGGTCAAATTTCGCGGCGCGAGCGGCAGGTGATGGATATCCTATTCCGGCTGGGCAAAGCGACGGCGGAGGAAGTCCTCAACGAGCTGCCCGATCCACCGGGCTACTCTGCGGTGCGGGCATTGTTAGTGACCTTGGAAGGGAAGGGGCTGGCCAAACATGGCAAGGACTCGCGGCGCTATGTCTATCAACCGGCGGTGCCCGAGAAGCGTGCGAAGCGGTCCGCCTTGAATCAACTCATCGCGACATTCTTCGAGGGCAGTCCCGAGAAACTGGTGGCTTCATTGCTCGATCCCCAGGACCAGAAACTCAGTGGCGAGGAAATCGGCCGGATCCGCAAACTCATCGACGGCAAATGATCGCGATGCTGATATTCTCCGGAGTCGCCGCGGTGCTGGTATATCTAGCAGGCAGGAACGACAAGGCGCGCGATCCGCGGCTGACCGTGCTTGCGCTGGCCTTGCTGGCGGTGTTCCCGGTGTTGCTGGTATTCCTGCCGAAATTCGCGGTCCTGCCGGCGCGGGTCGCGACTGCCGGAAGCTCCGGTTTCCCGTGGATGGACGCGCTGCTGCTGCTGTGGGGCGCGGGATTTCTAACGATGGCGCTGCGTCTGGGATGCGCTGCGTGGGGGATCTCGCAATGGCGGAGGAATTCGTTGCTGATGGAGCGGGTGGATGGAGTTGAAATCCGCCGACTGCCCTGTTTGAAAGGTCCGGTTGCCACAGGAGTCATCCGGCCCGTCGTTTTCGTGCCGGAGGAATGGAACGAGTGGTCGGACGAGACCCGCCGCATCGTGCTCGATCACGAACTCGCGCACCATCGCCGCCGCGATCCCCTGTGGCGGTGGATTGCCGGGATTGCCTGCGCGGTCAACGGCGGCAATCCGCTGGTGATCTGGATGGTCCGGAGGCTAACAATCCAATGCGAATTCGCGTGCGATGCCATGGTCCTGAAGCAGGGCGTGGCCGTCCGCGCCTATGCAAATCTTCTCTGCGATTTCGCCGAAGCCCGCCCTCCGTCCGGTCCCATGCTGGCGATGGCCACGAGTTCCACCTTGGAATCACGCGTGCGGCGTTTGCTAAACCCTCATCCACCCAAGGGCACCGCTGGACTGATGGTGTTGTTCGTCCTCATTCTAACACTAGCAGCGGCGCTGCCGATGCTCGGTCCGGGGAAAATGGCCCCCGCTCCGGTGTCCCGGGATGAAGTCCGGACGAGATGGGCCGCCGATCCATTTCCCGGACACTGAGATGCCCGAGTGTGGACTCCGCTCTGCCACCGCAGTCCATGGGCCTCAAGGGCCGCTCACCCAGACATCGACCAGGTGCCGGAACTCCGCCTCGGCATCGCTGGAATCCATCGTGGTGGCGACCACTTCACCCCGGACCTTCTGGCGGAAACGCTGGCGCAAGCGGTGGATCGCCACTTTCAGAGCCGTCGGGGAAAGATCGAGCGCGGCACCGGCTTCCGCGACATCGCCCGCCGCGCCGCCGTCGAGCCACGGACGGAGAATTTCGAATTGGCGGGCCTTTCCGGATTTCTCCACCTCGTTAGCCAGGGAATCCAGTGCCCGGCGGATCAACGCCAGCGCCCAGGCCCGGTCGAACTCGAGCTCCCACTCGTCGTCGGACTTGTGGGAATCCTCCAACGGCACCCGCGTGAAATCGCCGCCGCGCTTCGCCGCGCCTTCACGCTCCCGCTGGCGGGCGAGATAATGTTTCACCGAGCCTAGCAGATAAGTCCGGAAGCGTCCTTTTACAGGATCCGCCGCGCCGATGGATTCGCGGCCTAGCAGGTCTTCGAAAAATCCATGCGCGAGATCCTGCGCCCGGTCCGCATCGCCACACCAGCGGCGGGTGAACAGCAGCACCGGCTGATAGTAAATATCACACAGCTCGGACAACGCGGCGCGTGCTTCCGCTCCATCACCCTGCGCCCGCCGGACGAGCGTCCAGCGAGTGGAGTGGAAGCTGGAGAATGGCATGAAATCTTTACTTGGGTGGTTTAGGAAGCTCATCCAGTTTCCATTTTCGGTCTTCTCTCACGAGTTGGACTTCGAGGGCCTTCGATCCATCTGCCATTTCGATATGCACGCGGTCAGGCGCATTTCCGTAGTTGTGGGTGGCCCACATCCCCTTGCCGAGAAATCTTGTCGCTTCTGCAAGAGTTCCTGAGTTCTCCAGTTCCGCCAGGAATCGCTTTGACAGCCCTTGTGCTACCAATCGCTCCTCACCCAAAAAGGCGGCATCCAGCACGGATTGGACGGCGATGGTTGGTTCCGAGAAATCGGGAAACAGGGGTTGTAAAGGATCGAGGGGGTTTCCCGAGATTACCCGGTTGGCCAAGTGTTCGGGAATCGGCCACGCAGGCAGGACGGCGAGAATTCCGGCGATCACCAGACCGCTCATGGCGGGTAACAAGCCGAGAGGTAAACCGCACCAAGCAGCCAGAAGCGCGGAAATCGCGGTAGCGATGACGACAAAGATCGTAGGCCAGTGCAGTTCTTTTTTCGCATCAAACCAGAGGTTGGTGTCATATCCTGGTTCTTTGATCAAAGGTCGCAGGTCGTCTGGTGCCAATGCGCGGAATCTTTGGAGGAACGAGTTCTTATAGACCATGACGTAGATTCCTCCTTGCGGAACGAGAAATCTGACCGTGAGTTTCTCCGTATCACGCGAGAGCATCAGTTTGCCTTTGAATCGCCCTGCGGCGCTTGCTGCGACCTTGGTCAACTCAGTTCGTTTGGCTTCCGGCAACGAGGAAATGTCCCAGCCAAACTCGAATGAGGAATAGTGTTCGCTCCAGTGATTGTAGAGGCGTTTTGTGACAAACGCGGCGGAGAAAAGGAGAAGGATCGAAACTGCTGCTGATATTTTTCGCACCTCGCGCGACGGGAGATTTCTGCTTTCCGGAGGTGAGGTGAGATAGAAGAGCGTGCCACAGAGGATGAATACACCGCCGAAGATGATCGCTTGGACGAAAGGCATTACTCCTTCCCCGAGGACGATGGGATAACTACCGCCGGCTATCCAATTGATGAAGTAGCCGGTAACAAGCAGGATGAGAGGCCACAGGATGTATCCGCACAGTAGATTCCTGCCTGTGGCGGGTTGGCGGGCCGACTTCATGTGGTAGAGGGTTCGTAAACCCAAGCCGAGTCCGGATGCCAAGGTCGCCAGCCCTAACCCGAACCACAGATTGAGAAATATCCGAAGCCCGGTGGAAACATTGAGTGCCCTGTATCCTGCGCGAAAGGTGAGCAGTCGCCAGAAGTAATCTCCCATTCCTTCAGGAAGTGACATGATGAGCAACGTAATCCCTAACAGGCCTCCGAGAACCAGCAACACAGGCAGCTTTACACACCAGGGCAGTCCGGTGGGTGCGGCGCTGGAAATTTCGCTTTTGGCCATCGGTGCGCTTTCCGATTTCTCCACTCCCGCTCTCAACTCATCCGCGCTCTGATAGCGCTTCTCCCGCTCTTTCTCCAGCGTCCGGAAAACGACTTCATCCAGCCGCGGATCGCTTGCGGATTTTTCACTTGGGGCGGGGAAGCGGCCCAACGGCAGCTCGCCGGTTAGCATCTCGTAGAAGACCACGCCGAGGCTGTAGAGGTCGGCGCGGTGATCGACATCGTGAGGGCGCTCGATTTGCTCCGGGGCGATGTAGGCGGCGGAGCCGAGGACGCTGCCGGTTCTTGTGAGCGTGAACTCGCCGCGCTCGTCGCCGGCGATCCGGGCGATGCCGAAATCGGCGATTTTCACGCGGCCCCGCGTGTCTAGCAGGATGTTTTCCGGCTTGATGTCGCGGTGCAGGATGCCGTGGTCGTGGGCGTATTGGAGGGCGGCGCAGAGGTCAGGAATCAACGCCAGCGCCTGGGCCGGGGTGAAGCGGGCGGCTTGCATCGCCTGGCGCAGATTCACGCCGTCCACGTATTCCATCGTCAGCCAGAAGAAGCCGCCGGTCTCGCCGAAGTCGTGGACGGCGACGATGTTAGGGTGGCCGAGCTTCGCGAGCGCCCGGGCTTCCCGCGAGAAGCGCTCGGCGAAGCCAGGGTCATGCTCCAGTCCGGGCAGCAGGATTTTAAGCGCTAACAAGCGGTCGAGCTGCGGTTGGCGGACTTTGTAAACGACGCCCATGCCGCCGCGGCCGATGCATTCGAGGATTTCGAATTGCGGGAACGCGGCTTGGATTTCGTCTAACAGAGGAACTCCCGGCGGATCGACTTCACCACAAGCGCCGAGCAACACGCAGGCGGGACACAAACCGCCCGGAGCCTCTGATGGCAACGGGCGATGGCAGGATGGGCAAATTTTGGCAATCACACTTAGAACTGACGGAAACTAGCACGGCGGTTACAAATTTTGGGAAGGTATTTCGCGACCTTATCCATGCAGGCCGAAGGGGCTGCTGGTCGAGACTGGACAGGTGCGGGCAAAAGCGCCGGCACTCCTTATTCCCTGACCACTTTCCCGCCGAGGGAGAGGATGCGCGCGTTGCCTTTGGCGGCTTCGGCTTCGGGGATGTTGCCGTCGCGGACGTACATTTGGGAGAGGCTGGTCCAGGCTAACAGGTCGTTGGGCTGGAGGGTGACGGACTGCAGGCCGCAGCCGATGGCTTCCTTGATGAGGCCGGTTTTCAAGAGCGCCATGCCGAGGGCGTGCCAGCCGTCGAAGAACGCGGGGTCGAGCGCGACGCAGCGGCGGTAGAGGGCGACGGCTTCGTTGAATTCACCGACAGCGAGGTGGCCGTTGGCCTCGTCGAAGAGGTCTTGGAGTTCTTCGGACGAGGACATTTTGAAAAGATGACAGGCGGTTGGAAACCGCCGCCACGGTCACTTTTTGTAGAGTTGCTCGACCTTGGCGGCCTCGGTGCGTGCCACCAGCCAGGAGGCGAAGGCGATGGTCTGGTTATTCTGGATGCTGGTGGCGACCTCGCTGTCGATGCGGGTGGCGGCGTCAGCGGCTTTGACGACCTCGCGCTTGGCGACGTAGAGAATGAAGGCCCGGTCCGATTCGATGATGACGTCGGCGAGGGTTCCGGGATCGCTGGTGCGGGCGGCTTCAAACAGGTTCTGCGGTTCGGTGGCACCTTCCGGGCGGTAGGTGCTGAGGATGGCGGTAAAGGCGCGGGTTTCCGGAATTCCGGCTTCCTTGGCGGCCTCGGCGAAGGATTTTCCGGCGCTGAGCAGGGTTTTGATTTTGGTGAGGTTCTCGCTGGCCGCCGTTTTCATGGCTTCGATGGCCTTTTCGGAAATGTATTGGGCGCGGGCCTCGGCACGGGCTTCCTCGTAGGTTTTCGGCCGGGATTTTTCCTCGCCGTCGATGCGGGCGATGAGCCACTGGTTGTCGCCGATGGCGATCGCCTCGGAGATTTTCGAGAACGGATCCGAGGTTTCCTGGATCTGGAAGAGCTGATCGACGGCCTTGCCGCCGCGGCTGCTAGAGCGGAGATTGACGTCGAGTTCCTTGGGTGCGGCACCGCGGGCGAAGAACTCGGTGGTTTTCACTTCCCAGCCGTCGGCCTTGGCGAGTTCCTCGAAACCGCTGCCTTTTTGTTCCTCGAGCTTGAAGAGGAAATCATCCACCAGCGAGTCGAGTTCGAGTTGTTTCTTGCGGCGCTCTTCGGCGAGTTCGGTGGCGCGCTTGGCTTTTTCCTCGTCCTTCTTCTTGGCGGCGGCCTTTTTCACTTCTTCGCTGGCAGCGGCGTCGGCGAGGGATTCGGGGACGTCCGGCGTGGCGGCCTCGGCCGGGAGGGTCGGGGTGGCGATGACGTAGGTGAACTTGCGGCGGGCCTCGGTGGTGAACGAGTCCGAGATGCTCTCCCAGTATTTTTTGATCTCATCCTCGGTCGGCTCGATCTTCGCTTCGAAGGGCGAGAGTTCCAGTTTCGCGAGTTCGCCGCTGATCTGTTGGTTCCGCAAGGCGAGGTCTTTGGCCAAGGCATCGCGGTCCACGCTCAGGCCGGAGCCGACGATGGCACTGATTTTTTTGAAGGCGAGAAAGTCGGCGGCGAGGTCGCGCAGATCCTTTTCGGTCATGCCGAGCCGCCCCATGCCTTTGTCGATGAAAGTGCGGTAGGTTTCCGGGTTGAATTTCCCGTCCGGCCCGCCGAAGACCTTGAGCGTGCGGAGGTAGGCGGAAATCTCATCGTCGCCGGGATAAATCCCGAATTCTTCTTTTGCCTGGCGCAGGAGCATCCGGCCGATGAAGAATTTCTCCGGTGCCTGTTCGCCTTGCTCGCCGCCGGAAAGTTCGGCGACGAACTTCACGAGGTCGAAATCGCCGCGGCCGACGAGGCCGTAAGCCAGCTCGCGCGAGGACTTGCCAAGATTGCTGTATTCCTTGTCGTCGTAGGTGCGGCTGCCGATTTTCATCATGGCTTGGCCGCTGTTCATGTTCCGGACGGAACTGGTATCGAGGAAAAAGAAGCTGATGAACAGGATCACGAAGATCACGATAATCAGGCCGGTGTATTTGCGGAGGTTCTCAATCATGAAATGTTAGGGCTGCCGTTGCTGGAAGAGCGGGGAGTAAAGACGGTGATGTGCGCCGCGACAATGGTAATTCGCGGCGCGAGTCGGCAGTCTCTCCATCAAGTCCGGCGTCTCAAGGCGAATTTTCGGCGGATTTCAAATGTTCCGCGAGTCTCCCCGTGGCGGATCTGCACGGATCACGAGGATTGCGGGCCGAATCGCAGTGCTGGCCCAAGCGGGGATTGATGGAATCGCGGGTGGGTTTGATGGAAAATCCGGCAAGAAACTGGCTTGCCCACCGGCGCATAAGCGGGTTCCTTGGCGGACTTTATGAACTTTCGCTGGTTGAACGCAATTTTTTGGGGGAATTCGGTGGCTTTGGCGTGGATGTGGGGACTGGGATTGTTTTTCAGCGTCCAGATGACCTTCATGTTCGGGCTGCAAGGGCTGCTGATGTTCGCGATCCCCAACGCGCTCGGCTTGATGCTGTTCGGCGTGCTGACGCAAAACGTCGCCAACAGCCACAGCGGCGGTCAGGAATCGCTGGCCATCTTCTTCGACAAGTTTTCCAAACCCTTCCGGCTGATCCTCTATCTCTATCAGATCGTCGCGCTCTCGCTGACGGTCTTCGCGCTGGTGAAATATCTGTTCGTGCCGCTGGAGCTGACGACCGGGCCGCTGCTGGCGATTTACCTGTGCCTGATCGTTTTCGTGATCCTCGCAACCGGCTGTCTGCTAGGCGAGGAATTCGGCATTGCGAAAATCAAGCTCAGCCACGGCATGTTAGGCGCGCTGCTGGTGGTCTGCGTGGGCACCATCCTTTTCAACCTGAAACCCTTTTCACCCGAGCCGTTCCAGTGGACCTCGCCATTCCAGAACCAATGGGGGGGCGCGCGGTTTTACGGCTACGCGATTCCGCTGGTGATCGGGTTGTTAGTCGGGCCGTGGCTCGACCTCCAGCACTGGCAGCGCGCGATCCAGATCCACCGGGAAAAAACCTCGATCCGTGCCAGTTACTTTTTCGGCGGCTCGATCTTCTTCCTCATGCTGCTCTTCCACGGCTGCCTCGCGATGTGGGTCATGAAAGTGGATGGCGGCCATTTCTCCTCCACCGTGGGTCTCGATAATTTCAACTACGCCCATGACCTCGTCACCCGTTACTTCCAGCGCAACCCCGGGGCCGACGGCATCATGCGGATGGCCTACTTCGGCTTCCTCGGGATTTGTGCCGTCACCACCTTGGACAGCGGCTACGTCGCACTCAAATGGTTCCTGGAAAAGAACGTCGAGAAGAGCGAAAACATGCTCATCTCGCTGATCCCGAAACAGATTCTTGGCTCGCCCGTTCCCACCTTCATCCTCGTCGGCCTGATCACCCTCGGCTGCCTGCTAGCTAACCTGCTGGCCAAGCGGCCGCTCGTGCAGCTCGAATACTTCATGGTGTTTTACGCCTCATTCTTCGTCGGCTATGCGGCGCTGGCGATCGCACGTTGCTATGTGCCGAACTCCCAACAACCGCTGCCGCAAATCCGCATGTTCATGATGTCGAGCGTCTCGCTGGTGGTTTTCGCCTTCGGTTACATGACCAGCCAGACGCCGCTGATGATCCTCGGCGCGATCCTGCCGCTGGTTTACGTCGCATGGCTCGTTTTTAACGCCGACCTGCTGCGCGTCGTCACCGAGAAAGCCGGCGAAGTGGTCGCCGCCGCCTCCGAGATTCCCGCCATCAAGGCCATCACCAAGACCGCCGCCGTCGTCACCAGTTCCGACGTCGTCGCCCCGCATGACCACCATGCGTTAGGCGGCCATTTCGAGGACAAATGGTTTGTTTACTCCCAGATCGCGACCTATGCCGACACCAACTCCGTCGGCAATGTTTACTTCGGCATGTATGGCATGTATGTCGGCAAAACCCGCGAGTTGTTTTTTAACACCGTGATGCCGGACTTCGATCTGAAGACCACCAAGTTCTACATCCTCACCCGCTCGTATGAACACAAGTTCGTCCGCGAGGCCCGCGAGTTTGACACCATCACCGTGAAGCTCAAGGTGGGCGATTTCAACCGCAAGTTCTGCACCCTCGAGCACCAGATCTTCGGCTCCGACAACGAGTTGTTAGGCAAAGGCAAACAAAGCCTGCTGTTTGTCTCCTCCAAGGACTACGCCCTGCTGGACATCCCGCCCGAGGTTTACACCGCCTTCATCAAATATGCGTGAGGAGTGGCGACATTCCTGTCGCCTCTTCCCCCAAGGAGCCGGCGGACTCCGATCCGCCGAAGCCCATGAAGCGTCAATGAGCCGAGGCCACCCACCTCCCATTGCCCCCCATGGACATCGGCGACCCGGCATCGCCCTCCTAACGAGCTTCCGGCTTCCGCCCCGTGAACTCCCGTCACTTCTTCCCGAAAAAGCGCTCCTGCGCCTCCTCGTTCGCGCTCCCCGGGATCATTTCCACCTTCGCGTGGTCTTCCAGCTTCTCCAGCTTTGGCTTGTCGTTAGTCTCCGGCCCGTGCCTTTCCGGGAAATCCTCGCGTGCCAGCCCCGTTAGCTTTTCAAAAAACCACGCCCCCTGCAGCAAGTCCCACTCTTGCGGTCGTTCCTTTGTGTTCCACGTCACCGCCACCTTCGCGAACGGCTTGCCGTCCTTTAGCACCTCCCAACCATTCCCGGAGATGATCTTGAAATCCTCCGCCTTGCCGTCCTTGCCCGCCACCCGCGCGGTATAGAACGGCGGATCCACATTGTTGTACGGCGATTCCGAATGCCACACCGCCCGCTCTATCAGTTTTCCCTCCTTCCATTCCAGAAACGCCCACTCCCCCCAGATCGCCTTGTTACCCGAGTCCGAAAAAACCCGCATGCAGTTTCCCGCCTTCACCGGCTTCATCTTCGAGTAATCCAGCAACTCCAGCCCGTGCGACTTCGGGTCGAATTTCATCACATACCTCGCCTGACGGTACTTCATCATCTCGCCCGCCACGATCACCTCCGGCACCTTGTCCCCGACCACGTCCTCCAGCTCGAACGGCACGCGCGCCGCAGTCTCCCGGTTGGTAAAAACCTCTGTTCCGGTCCACCGCTCGTCCCGCGGCAGCCAGTCCATCTGGATCGCCCACAGTCCCCGCAACTGCCACTCCGCATCCACATGCTCCGCCAGCGCGAGCGTGGGCATCCCCGATTTGTCATCCACCTTCGGCTCGTAAAGCGCGAAGAATCCGCCCGTCCCGAACAGATCCCCATACAACCCGTAGCCCCGCTTCTTCGTCGCCCATTCGCCCAAGTTCGGTCCCGCCGGCCGCACGCCTCTCGCCCACTCCCTCGACGGCCAGACCAGCGACTGCCCCATGTCCCGCCGTGCCTCCTCCGCCCCGGAATCCTTCCCGTCCACCGGGATCACCAGCTCCTGAATGTCGTCCGGCGGGTGCGGCCAATCCCCCCGCACCACCCCCGGATCCAACCACAACATCACGCCCAACGAACCCCAGCCCCATCTAGCAAAATTCGCACTCATCGGATTCCCACTACATTGCAACTCTCATCCGGCTTCCAACTATTTAATCACTTCCGGAGATAGATTCCCATCCCTTCGGTTTGAACCCACCATCTCCTTTTCCAGAGAGCGCCGCGCCATCGTGGAAGCGATCGCGGATCCCTCCTGCCCCTGACGCTCAATGCGCCACTTTTCCAAACGTCCCACCGGTGGAATCATAATAGCCGCCGGAGACTCTTGAGCTGCGTTCGATCGCCTGATAGGGACGGTTAGCCCGCTCGCGGAAATGGAAGTCGATGCCGTCGAAATGGGTGGGGACCAGCAAGGGCGGGGGAAGGTAAACGATGGGCACGACCCCGGCGACTCCGGGTTTGGTGTCGTAGGTCCAGACGGAGTCACTGGCCTGCGCGGCGATGCGACCGGGCTCGCCCCAGATGGCTTTGATTTCCTTGCCGGTCGGGTTTGGGCCTGGATTGCCGCCGTGAATGACGCGCACGGATTTTTCTAGGTTGAAGCGGGCCATCACGCGCTGATTGCTATGAACCACGGCTCCGCCGAAGCAGGACACGGGGAGGATGGGAACCGAAGCTCTCCGCCCCTCACGCCTCCGCCAGCGCCTCGCGGCTGATGCCGCGGAGTTCGAACACCTTGACCAGCGTCTCCTCGATTAGATTGTTAGGGCATGACGCGCCGGCGGTGATGCCCACGGTGACCGGGCGGTCGTCGGAGAACAGGCGCGAGTAGTCGGAGGTCTTCTCCTCCCGGCGGTGCAGGTCGTAGTGGAGGATTTCCTCGAGCGACCTGATGCAGGACGCGCTGCGGATGAAAAACGTCGGCAGCTCGGGTTCCGCAATCTCGACGAGGTGGGCGGTGTTCGAGCTGTTATAGCCGCCGACCACCAGCAGCAGGTCCATCGGTTTGCGGAGCATTTCAAACAACGCGTCCTGCCGTTCCTGGGTCGCGCCGCAGATGGTGTCGAACATCTGGAACGCGTTGGCGTCACTATCGCGGTCGATGATCGCCTGGCGCAGTCGCCGCTGGATTTCCTCGGTCTCGCTCTTGAGCATCGTCGTCTGGTTGGCGACGCCGATCTGGCGGAGGTGATTGTCAGGATCGAATCCATCGGAATACTCGCCCGCGAAGCGCTGGAGGAATTCCACCCGGTCACCGCCATTGCGGATGTAGTCGCAGACGTAGTCCACATCGCCTAAGGTGAGGACGATGAGGTAGGTTCCATCGCCCATTTCGCCGAGCGCGCGCGAGGCGGTGGCGCGGGTTTCCTCGTGATTCGACTTGCCGTGGATGATCGAGGTGATGCCGTCCTTGGCGTAGCCGCGGACCCGCCGCCAGACTTTCATCACGTCGCCGCAGGTGGTATCGACCACATAACAGCCGCGCTCTTCCACCTTGTCCATG
>JANOZJ010000346.1:0-7223 GCA_031429315.1 Akkermansiaceae bacterium | reverse complement strand
CCGCTTCACCGACGGCAAGCCGGACAACCGGAACTACCGCCGCTACCGGATCAAGACCGTCGAGGGCCAGGACGACTTCGCCTCCATGGCCGAGGTCATCCGCCGCCGCTACTCGCGCATCCTCATGGAAAACCGCGCCGCCAACCCCGATGCCGAATTCTCACAGGAAGACCTGATAGAATCCCAGCGCCGCCTCGCCCGCGAGGGCAAAGCCAGGATCGTCCTGCCCGACCTCGTCATCGTCGATGGCGGCAAAGGCCAGCTCGGCATGGCCGTTAGAGAGCTGCAAGCCCTCGGCCTCCACGACCTGCCCGTCGTCGGACTGGCCAAACAACACGAGGAAATCTTCATCCCCGGTCGCAGCGAATCCATCCGCATCCCCCACCACCGCGGCGCGCTCAAGCTGCTCCAGCGCATCCGCGACGAAGCGCACCGCTTCGCCAACGGCTACAACGCCCTGCTCTACCGCCGCCGCATGAAAGAGAGCCTGCTCGACGAATGCCCCGGCATGTCCGCTAATAAAAAACGCCTGCTGTTGGAAAAATTCGGCAGCGTCGCGAGGTTGAAAAAGGCCACTGTGGATGACATCGCCGCCATGCCCGGCATCTCGAAAAAATCCGCGCAAGCCCTGCTGGAGTTTCTTGTTAGGAACGATTGACCGCAGGGCACCGCTCGTCCCTGGGAGTGACAGATTCTCCTTGCTAGATTTATTATCATCCGATTCTAATCATCGAATTGAGACTCGCAAATCCGCACGGTCCAAACCTCACACCCATTCCCGATCATCCCCATGAAACCTAGTTTCCGAAACCTCATCAAATCCACCTTGCCCGCCCTGATTGTCGTTCCTGCCATGTTGCAGCACGCCCAAGCCCAAGGGAACAACATCACCCCCGATGCCGCAGGCAATGTCGTGGTGGCCGGCACCTTCGACGAAACCAACGGCTCGAACTGGTCCATCCTCGCCACCGGCGGCACCACCCCGCCGTTCTCCGTGACCATTGACAAGGGCGCGCTCCTCACCGGCAACGGCCCCTTCGCGAACGGCGTCACCGTTTTCACATCTAACTACACGATCACCAACTCCGGCAGCCTCAATGTGGGCGCTTACGGCATCCTCTCGAACGTCGGCGGTACCATCGTCAACAACCAGGCGGGCGGCCTCATTCAAGGTGGCTACGACGGCATCAACTTCGACTCGCGAAGCATCGGCTCCATCAGCTCGGTCATCAGCGGCATCTCCGGCAGCAATGGCACCGTCAACAACGACGGCATCATCATCGGCAACAACAACGGCATCTACGCCGGCACCGGACTCGTCGTGGACAACAGCATCACCGGCGAAATCACCGGCAGCAACGGCAATGGCATCTACTCCTATGATGACCTAGCCCTCACCAATCTCGGCAGCATCACCGGCGGCAGCAGCAGCAGCAGCAGCAACCAATTTCCCAACGAAAAACTCACCCTCAGGTATGGCGGTGGCTCCGGCGTCTTTGCCAACAACAATGCCGTCATCGCCAACTCCGGCAGCATCACCGGCAGTAACGGCATCACCACCCGCGACAACCTCAAGCTCACCAACTCCGGCTTGGTCAGCGGCACCGGCAGTCAGGGCATCACCGTCAGTGCTCCATACTACCTCGGCAATGGCGACGGCATTTCCACCGGCAATCTAGCGGAAATCCTCAACCACAGCACCGGTGCCATCACCGGCACCTACAACGGCATTCGCGCCGGCAGCGACCTCAAGCTCACCAACGCCGGCGGCATCACCGGCGGCTCCATCGTTGCACCAGACTCCATCCCCACCGCACTCGACGTCCAGCCACCCGAGTCCCAGTACATCGGCTCCGGCGTGGTCGCGGGGGCGCAGGCGGAAATCGACAACAGCGGCTCGATCCTCGGCTTCGTCCACGGCATCGACATCACCGAATCGGAATTCGAGGAACAATACTTCGCCCTCTCCCGCGCTGTTAACGTTGCCGCGGAAATCATCGCGCCGACCACTTCCAACATCACCAGCTCCCACTCCATCGTCGGCCTCAGCGGCAATGGAATCGACGGCTCACAACAAATCGAATTCGTCACCAACACCGGAACGATTTCCGGACAAACCGCCGCCATCGACCTGCGTGGCGGTGACGACACCCTCAATCTGAACTACGGCTCCAACGTCACCGGCGACGTCATCGGCGGCGAAGGCACCGACCAGCTCAACTTCGGCTCCGGTTCCGAGTCCTTCAACGAGATCAAAAACATCGTGCACGGCAACGTGTATGGCTTTGAATCCACCACCAAGACCGGCACGGGCTTCGCCTTCATCGGCGGTCCTGGCGAATCCTTCAACGTCTTCACCGACCAGATCGCAATCAGCGGCGGCGGCCTGATCATCAATGGCAACCTCGCCTCGCTCAGCGAGGGCAAGACCCAGGTCACCCTCTCTAACGGCAGCACCCTCGACGGCACCGGCACCTGGAACGCCGACCTCCTCGTCAGCTCCGGCGGCCTCAGCGCCGGCGGCACTAACAGCCAGTTGGAGATCGGAGACGACACCGTCGTTGCCTTCTCGTCGTCCCTCAATTCAGCGTCGAAGGCAGCGACCTCCAGCGCCATGGATTCCGTCGGCACGCTCACCCTCAACGGCAATGTGAGTTTCTCCAATCCCACTGCCGCATCGGACTCCTACATCCGCGTGGACATCATCCCGCAGACCGCAATCATCAACGGCGTCAACAGCGACCTCATCGTCCAAAACGGTGCCGGCAACACCTTCGATCTCGCCGGTGCCAACCTCCGCCTTGCCCCCACCGACATCAACCAGACGCTCACCGACGGCACTTACACCATCATCGACAGCGACACTCCACTGCTCGGCACCAAGCAACTCGGAACGCTCGGCATCCAGTTCAACGACAACGCGCCGGACACCGGGAAGTTCATTGCCAACCAGGGCGGTCCTAACAACCTGAACACCGTCGTCGCCAGGTATTTCACCACCACCCATGTGACCGATCCCGCAGCGGTCGCCCCGGACCAAGTCGTGCCCCTCGCCGCGCCGACCACCAGCGTGAAAAATGGCAGCAACCTGGAAATCACCATCGCGCACGACTTCGGCGCGCTGCCTGGTCTCAGCAGAAACCAAGCCGCGCTCGCCTCCGCCATCAACGGCTTCGTCGGCAGCGGCAACCCGCTCATCCAGGACTTCATCGCCGCGCTCGACTACTCGGACCTCGCCACCGTGCAAAACACCCTCGCCACGCTCGATCCGGGCAACGCGATGGGCCTCGCCTCCGCCGTGGTCAACAGCAACTACCGCCTCCACCGCCTCGCCCAGGAACACCTCGCCGCCATCCGTGGAACCAGCCAAACCAACACCTCGACCGGAGCCACCTCAACGGATGCCAAGGGCGTCATCACTGCTGGCGCAACCACCACCAGCTACGGCAAGCGCGGCAATGCCTGGGGCTCGGTTTCCTACGACGGCCAGGACTACGAAGCCGGTGGCGGCGCTGACTTCGATGGCGATGCCGGCGCTTTCACCGCCGGTATCGACTGGCTCGTCGCCCCGCAACTCGTCGTCGGCATCATGCTCGACGGCTCGAAAGGCAACTACGATGGCAGCAGTAGCAACAGCTCGGACATCGACAGCTTCCGCGGTGCGGTTTACGGCACTTGGGGCTCGGGCGCAGGTTTCTATTCGGACGCGCTCATCGGCTTCGGCACCCATGACCTCACCTCCAAGCTCGGCGCGGCCGGCGTGTTAGGCACCTCGGTTTCCAACGATACCGACGCCAACAGCTTCCAAGCCATGTGGACCGCCGGTTACACCATGGTCCATGAAAACGTGAAACACGGCCCCTTCGCCGGACTCGAGTATCAGAACGTCGATATCGACGGCTACAACCAGTCCGGCCCGCTGCCGATCTCGGCTAACGGCTTCGATATCGACTCGCTGCGCGCCCTCATCGGCTACCGTGCGACCGCCGCCTTCGGTCAGTTCCGCCCCTACGCCTCGGTGGCCTACGCCCATGAGTTCGAGGACGGCACCGTCACCCAGTCCGCCAGCTTCGCGGGCGCGGCGTTCAACGTCGAGGGCGCCGCGCAAAGCTCGGCCTTCCTCATCACCATCGGCACCGGCTACTCTCTAACCGAGAGCCTCAGCCTCGACCTCGGCTACCGCGGCGAGCTCGCCACCGATGACGGCATCACCAGCAACGGCGGCTCGTTCGGCGTCAACTACTCGTTCTGACCCCGCCCGATACCGAACCCCAAACGACCGCCGCTCCGCAAGGAGCGGCGGTTTTTTTTATCACTGCCGCGCCGCGTCCAAGATCGCGCGGTGGACATCTTCCGCCGACTTCACGGGAAACGCCGAGCCTAGCAGGACCGGGCGTTCCGCCTCCGTGACTTGGTCCCTGCCGTGCGAGCCTTTGACCAGCGAGGCATCCAGCGGGATCACATCCAGCAGCCCCCGCAGTCCGAGCTTTTTCTTTAACAGAAACTTGGCGATCCGCAGCTTGGGAATGGCGAGCGCCGGATCGATGAACAGCTCGCACGGATCGTAGCCCGGCTTGCGGTGAATATCGATGGTCCGCGCGTAGTCGGGCGCGACCGCGTCGTCCTGCCAGAAATAATAGGTGAACCACGAGTCCGCTGCGGCGACGGCGATGAAGTCCCCTGCCCGCTCCGTCGCCACGCCCTCGGGCCACACGTCCGTCACCTCGCGCACTTCCTCGATGCCCGGCGTGCTGCCTAGCAATTTCCTAACTTCCCAGCGGATGGAGGGATCATTCACATACACGTGCGCCACCTGGTGATCCGCGACGGCAAAGGCGCGCGAAGCGCCGCAATCCAGTGTCTCCAAACCAAGCTCGTCCTTGATCTGGAGCCAGCCCTTTTCGCGGAACAGGCGGTTGAGATGGATCGCCCGGCTAACAGGTGAAATGCCGTATTCCGAAAGCACCAGCACGCGGATGCCGCGCGACTCGTAGAAATGGATCAAGTCCGTCACCAGCGTGTCGATCTTGCGCAGTTCGTCCGGGATGTTAGGTGCGAGCGGCCCGTCTTTCTGCAGCGGATAGTCGAGATGCGGCAGATAGACCAAACTCAACGTCGGCGAATGTTTTTCCTCCACCCATTTTGCGGAAGCCGCGATCCACTCGGATGACGCGATCCCTGCGGCCGGACCCCAGAACGCTTGGAAGGGAAACGGCCCGAGGTCGTTTTTCAACTCCTCGCGCATACCCATCGGCTGGGTGTGGACATCGAAAACCTTGCGCCCGTCCGCCGGATAGAGCGGTCGCGGGGTGATCGTGAAATCTGCCGTGGAATGCATGTTATACCACCAGAACAACTTCGCGCAGGTGAACCCCGGGATCTCCCGCCGCAGTTTGTCCCACAGCTTCTCGCCGCGGACCAGGTGGTTGCTCTGCTTCCAGAAACGGACCTCGGCGTTTTCCCGGTCATACCAACCGTTGGCCACAATGCCATGTTTCGCCGGCGAGGTGCCGGTGACGATGGAAGACTGCGCCGTGCAAGTGACTGCGGGAAACGCGGGCTTGTAAGATTGCAGTCCGTTCTTCGCCGCGAAGTCCGCCAAGCCCGGCATTCCACCTAACAGCGATTTGGATAGTCCGACGAGATTGATAACGGCGAGGCGCATGATTGTTTTTTGAAAGTAAATTTTGTCAGAAAGGGTCATTCACCATGAAAATTGAATATCAAGTGTGGGATTTTCATGGTTATTTGCCATATCCATCGGCTAGCCAGTGGGAGCTCTGGCGATGAACTCACCAATCCGGGCATGACGCCCGTCGGCACTATTTCCCACGTGGGAAACCAGCCTGCATGATTCACACTTGAAATGGAACTGATGGAACTTCTCTCCATACTCCGGCTCCGAGGCCTTCCAGCCTTCACCGCATCCCGGACAAACTCTCTCCTCCTCGCCCTTTGATCGCCCCCAATAACGCATCAGATAGTAGAACGTTGGGAGTCCGGTAGCGTTCTCAATCTCCCGACACAATCGCCGCCCCTCTTCTGATAAGGCACTGCGAGGATCCGCAAGTTGACGATACGCTGGCATTTCGACAGGCCCTGATCTCATCCATACACTGTCGAGCTCGCGATACTCATTCTGCCAGCGATACAGATCTTCTTTGATCTGATCGGAAACGGGCAGAGCAAAAAGCGGGACCGGGCGTTTGCCATCTCCACGGCACAGGGGGGAATACCAATCACACCACTTTGTGAACAAGTAAAGAAATGGTGCACCCCTCCATTTGGAGGAGGTCTTGCCCTCATCATCGTCTAGAATTTTCCAGACCGGTTCCCGGCCGAACAGATTGACGAGTTTGGCCAAGCCCTTTTTCCCCCGAGCGGTATGAAACCCCAAACTCATGGCTCCCGGCGCGGCTAGCAGAACATGGGCATTCAACTTTCCCTTGTTCAGAGTAAGGAATCGCTCCCCACAAATCTGTCCGCCGTAAAACAGGGAGGCGAGATAGCTTTCGGCCGCATCCTCGAGTTCTTCTCTCTTTTTTCCACAAAGGCTCCCGAAAGTCACATTTGCCAGGATCATAATTGGTTTTGAGTGAATCTGACGGCGGCGGATTGCGAGGAACGTCCGGGTGAGTCCAGAAGAGACGGACTGAAGTCCTGGACTACGATTGCTGCCTCGCGGCTTGCAGGGTGTTCTTCATCAACATGGCGATGGTCATCGGGCCGACGCCGCCGGGGACGGGGGTGATGGCGGCGCAGCGCGGGGCGACTTCCTGATAGGCGACATCGCCCGTTAGGCGGTAACCGGATTTTTTCGAGGCATCGGGCACACGGTTGATGCCGACGTCGATGACGACGGCGCCGGGTTTCACCCAGTCGGCTTTGACCATTTCCGGCCGGCCGACGGCGGCGATGAGGATGTCCGCGCGGCGGCAGATGGCGGGCAGATCCTTGGAGCGCGAGTGGGCGATGGTGACGGTGGCGTTGGAGTTCCTGGAAACTAACAACAGCGCCATCGGCTTGCCGACGATCATGCTGCGGCCGATGACGACAGCCTCGGCTCCGTTGGTGTTGATGCCGGAAATTTCCAGCAGCTTCATGCAGCCGGCCGGGGTGCAGGGGACGAAGCCTGAGGGGTCTTCTAACACGAGCTTGGCGACGTTCTCCGGGTGGAAGCCATCGACGTCCTTGCGCGGGTCGATGGCGCGGATGACGGCTTC
>JANOZJ010000345.1:0-3675 GCA_031429315.1 Akkermansiaceae bacterium | reverse complement strand
ACCCCCGAGCACTTATATAAATTTCCTTTATTCATGTGAATCATGGGGCGGGGGGCTGACGGCCCGCACCACTGGGGCGGGGGCATTCTGCCCGCCGCCTTCCGTCACCTTTATTCCCTCACTTCTTGCCCTTCGCCCGCTGGAACCGGGCGCTTCTAGCAGACGCGCCTGCCTCGGGCATGGGTTGCACTTCTCGATCCGGTTGAATCGTCGGCAGCTCCACTTCCTTCGCCGCGCGTTTGGGTTTCGCGACTTTCACGCGACGCTCCCTCGGCACCCGGTTCGGCAGCGCGAGCTGCGGCAGTTTCCAACCGGTCCTTGTTAGCAGTGCTTCCGCCAGCACGAGCAGCATCAGCGCGATGCCTAACGGCAACCGCAGCGAAGTCTCCGCCACGAATGGCGGCCGCAGCCAGGCTTTGGAAATGTCCAACAGCTCGCGGCCGCGGGTCTGGTTGGAGACCGCCCGCAATTCCGTTAGCCGCTCCGGCTCGAACGCCCACTCCACCGATGAGCCCACGCTCAGCGGCCCGAATGGCAGTGCGTTTTCCCCGACTTGCACCGCGCCGCGCACCACGCTGCCTTCGTCCAGATCACGCGTTAGAGAAAAGTGCCCCGGCGCGATCCGCCGCCACGGCAGATCCAGCGTGGCGCCGCCGGCGTCGTCCTGAAGCCGCACTTTCGGCGGCATGGCAGAGAGTTTTTGTGACCATGCGGCGGTGTCGTATAACAGATTCAGCGTCAGCCGGGTACCATCCAGCCGGTGCCGCAGGGCGATGCCCGGCGGCGTGTCCTCGCCCATCAGGAAGCGGCCCATGGTCTGGAGGAAATCGCCGTAGCCCGGCCAGTTGCGCGCGGTTTCGGAAAACTCACCGCCTAGCGGAAATGACACCGCCGCGCTGCGCCCGAGACCGCGGCGGGCATGGGCCACCAGCGGCGCGAGGTATTCATCCGTGGAAACCAGCGAGACCGTCGCATCCTCGCGGGCGTAGGATAAATTGTAGCCGTCCACCTGCTTGAACCAGTCCACCGGCTTCGGTGAAATTTCCGCCCAACGCCCGGTCGCCTGCGCGCCCACCGGATCCTTGATGAACGCCGAGCGCGCGATCGTCACCGTTTCCTGCGCGAAGATTTTCGGGATGTCCATCGGTTGGTTAGAGAAAAACATCCGGCCGTTCCCCAGCTTCGCGATATCGACCAGAAACGCCGAATCCGAGTCCTTGTCGGTCCCCAGGCCGATCACCGAAATCGTCGCTCCGTTATCGGTCATCTCCTTGATAAGGTTCTTGTAGTCGCCCGGCTCCTCGGAATCATTGGCATCCGAAAACAAAATCACATGCCGCGTCCCGGCGGGGGATTTTTTCAACTCGTCCCACGCCGCCTTGAGTCCGGCGTAAACAAAGATGCCGCCACCCGCGGAAGTGATCTTGCGGACCCGCGCGCCCAGCGCCGCCTTCTTGTTCTCGATGCGGGTCAGCGGGATCGTCTTCGTCGGCTCGCTGTCCACCGCGAAAACCGCGATCTGATCCATCGGCCCTAGCAGGTCGATCGCGTTCGCCGCGCCGGAATTCGCCAGATCGATCTTGGCCATCCCGCCGCCCACCTCGACGCTCATCGACCCCGAGCGGTCGATCACGATCGCCAGCGCGACCGCGAGTTTCCGGTGCTCGGATTTCAACTCCATCGACAACGGCAGCAGCGCGTCGATGGGCGATTGGAAATAGCCGCCCGAGCCAAACGAATATTCGCCGCCCTCCATCAGCAGCCCGCCGCCTTGCTCGCGGACGAAGAAGTCTAACGATTTCATGAAGTCGTTAGGCACCTCGTGGGCGGGCACGTTGTTCAGGATCACCGCGCGCGCGCCGGCGAGAAGTCCAGGCTTCAACTTCGAGGGGTCGGTGACGGTTTCGACGGTGAAATCCAGCGCCGCGAGCGCCTTCGCCACCGGATCGTCCTGATAGCGGGTGGCCAGCACGATGCGCGGGCCGCCGGTGATTTCAATCCAGCGCGTGGCGCGGTTGTTCCCCGGGTGCGCGTCGTTTTCCGGGCGGATCTCCGCCTGATACTCGAAGCCCCCGCCGCGCGTGATCCGGTCGGTGAACTCCACCGTCGCGCTGCCCTTGACCAGGGTGACGGAGGATTCCGTTAGCGTCTGGCCATTGCGCCGCAGGAGCAGCGGAAATGTCGCATCCGCCGCCCCTCTAACCGTGATCGAGATCAGAAACGGCTCGCCGATCTGGACCCGCTCAGGGAAACCGATCCGCGCGATGCGGGCGTCGTTCTCCGTTTCCTCTCGGATCAGCCGGAAGTCCAGCGGGATGCCCCGCGCCTGCATCTGTGCCGCTGCTTCCTGCAATGGTTCGGTCGAGTAACCATCAGTGAATAACAGCACGCGCGCCGGCCGCTTCTCATTCGTCTGCGCGGCGATGGATTGCAGCGCCAGCCCGGTCTTCGTCAGTTTCCGGGAACCGGTGAACGACGAGCCGTCCGCGCCGACCTCGGCGACTTCGCTCGCGTAGTTGATAAAACGAAGCGTGTCCCGCCGGCTCGGCTTCGAGCTTTCCAACAGCCGCTGCCACTCCGGCAGTCCCTTGTCGATCAGATCCTCCGTCGAGTCCGACCGGTCTAGCAGCACATAGAGGTCGAGCGAGTTCTGCTGATGCTGGATGACCGGCTCCGCCAGCGCGATGACCGCGAGAACCAACAGCACCGCCCGCAGCGGCGAGTGCAATCTCAGCCCGCGCCAAAACCAGCCGACCAAGGCGAGGGCGGGGATGAGGAGGAAGTATTCTGGAGCGGTGACGGTCATGGTTGCAGGCGCTTGGTGATGTCGATGAAGGAGGTAACGGATATGGAAACGTCATGCCCGGTAGGGTCCACCAACATGGCCCGGGTGATCTGTTCGGCCTGGTAGCTTTCGGGGGTTCTGAATTCGCGCGGCATGGACTCTAATCTTTTGAGGTTTGATTAAGTTCGATTTGACCGATGATCCAGTTTGCCTGCGTAACCGAGCACTTTGGCAAAATCGCGGCTGGACCAGAATTCGTTGCCTGCCGGGTTAGTGCGGCGGATCGTTTCAAAGGGGGTGATTTGGAGGCTCATCAGTCTGGACGCGGCGGTGGGAGTTGCTGGACGGCGCGGTCAAAGTCGGATTCCAGGACGTGATCCTCTGCCCTGCGGAACTCGGCAAACTCCTGTTCAGCGTGCTGCCTAGCGAGATCCGCCGAGACCTTGCCTGCGTTTTGCAGCACCTCGCGGTCATTCAACCTGAGAAAACCTTCCAGCTTGGTGATCCAGTCCTGCATGGTCATCGGCACCCGGCGTTCCGCCTGGGATTGGGCGAAGATGAGATATTGCTCCACCAGATTGCCGAGGGCGCGGAGTTCCGGCTCGCTCAGGTAGTTCTTGGCGATGCTGACAGCGGCTTTGCGGACGCGTGCTCCCTCCCAGTTCGTCAGCCCCATGTTGGGCAGCGCACGATCCGCACGGGCGACGATCACCTCGGCGGCGGTCAGGCACGGGCGAGGGTCGCGGCCATCAGCGCGAATGCAGCGGCGAGTGCGAAGACACCCGCATCGAACGTGTTGTCTTGCGCATTGGCGATCTCAAGAACGCCGAGGTCGTGCGCAGCGTGGTGGTGGCGCTCGTCCGAGTCGTGGTGGTGAAGGTGCGCCGCCG
>JANOZJ010000344.1:0-20287 GCA_031429315.1 Akkermansiaceae bacterium | reverse complement strand
ATGAGCTTGTAGGCGTGCTGATAGAAGGCGTCCATCGAGTCGAGGGCATCGGATTCCTCCAAGGCGCGGAAGTGTTGGTCCACCGTTTCCAACAACGACTTGCGGCGGGCGAAGCGGGCGTCGTCCACGCCGTTGGGCAGGTTCAGGTCGCGCACCTGAAAATTTTCCTGCGCCGGATCCGCGCCGAGCGCGAAGGGACCGAAGGCGGAGGACAGGTAGCCGGAGTTCGCGTATTCGTTAGGGACGGATGGCACGCAGACATACGGCGGCAAGTCGTTGCGCGATCCCAGCTCGTGGGAAATCACCGAGCCGATCGACGGATACTCCAACGCCGGCGACGGCCGGTAGCCGGTGAACATGTTGTGGGTGCCGCGCTCGTGGGCAGCCTCGCCATGGGACATCGAGCGGATCAGGGTGATCTTGTCGGCGATCTGCGCCGTTTCCTTCATCAACTCGCCGAACTGGATGCCTGGGAGCTTGGTATCGATGGCTCCGAACGGGCCGCGGTATTCGGCGGGGGCGAAGGGTTTGGGATCGAAGGACTCCTGATGGGCCAGTCCGCCGGGCAGGAAGATGTGGATGATGCCCTGCGCCACCGCGTCGTGTTTGGCGAAGGATTTGGTTTCGCCCATGGCCTGGTTGCGGAGGAACTGCGGCAGTGTGAGACCGAGCCCGCCTAGCAAACCGACGTGGAAAAACTCGCGGCGCGACGAGTGGCGCTCAAGTGGATTGCCGGGGCATTTGTGAATCATGGCGATTGCAGGTCACGGGCTGGATTGACTCAAGCAGCCGATACGGTCGTCGGCAGGGGTTCGTTTCAAAAATGAAATGTTTCACCTTAGGGGTTGGCGCGGAGGAATTTGTGCCCTAGGAAAGGCGGCAATGGAAGTGCCGCGCGCGGATGGATTGAAATTTGGGAAGCTGATCGGCTGCGGCGGCTGCGGGCGTGTTTTTCAAGCGGAGGATGCGGCCGACGGGGCTTGTGCGGTGAAGGTTTTCGAGGAACGGGCGATCTCGCGCCAGCTTTTGGAAAAAATGACGGGGCGGCTGAAATCCGGCGGCTGGCCCTCCGGCGTGATGCCCGTGATCGCCGCAGACTTCAAGGCGGCGCAGCCGTTCTGGATCACGCCGCTGGTGGTGGATGTCGAAAATGGGACCGGGCCGACCCCGCGCACGTTGCAAAACCTGCTGCGCGAGCACCCCGGCTCCGACTCTTGGAAAATGGTTAGATCGCTCGCCCGCGCCCTCGCGCGGATGCACCAGCGGCGGGTCGCCCATGGCAACTTGAAACCCGGCAACGTCTTCCTCGCCGCCGACGGGGAAGTTCTGCTGAGCGACTGGGCGATGGGCAACCTGCCCGGCACCGGGCATTTCACCTTCACCGACGCGGTGCTCTATCAGGCACCCGAACAACTCCGGAATCCATCCGGCTATCTCGATGAGGCCGGCTACCGCTGGGATGTTTTCTCATTCGGCGTGCTGGCCTATCGAATTCTAACCGGCAGGTTCCCGCGCTGCCACGACACCTTCGATTTCGTCGCCCCTGCGCCCGGCGAGACCCGCAAGGACGGCATCCAGGCGGATCTCGGGAAAATCGCCCGCAACCTCGAATCCCGGCCCGAAGTCATCTGGCCGGACGCCGCCGGTAATCCGTTGGAGGTCGCGTTCCGCGAATGGATCGAGCGCTGCCTGCCCCTCGATCCGCTGGAACGCCCGGCCACCATGATGGAAGTGGCGGCAGGGTTTGAGCTGTTGGAAATCCAGGCGGCGGCGGAGGCGGAACGCGAGGGCCTGATGGACCAGCGGCGGCGGGCCGAGCGGCGGGGATGGCGGACCTTGTTTTTTGCGGGAGTCGTCACCACCGTCGGCATGGTACTCGGCTGCCTGTGGCTGCTAACAGGCTCGCAGCTTTTGAAAGAACGCGCCGCGCGCGGCCAGGAAGCGATCACGCTTAAGTCCGCGGTGGCCGCCGCCGTGGCCGCGGAGTCGGACGCCAGGACGAACATGGCCGCGGCCCGGCAGGCGCTGGAATACGAGCGCGAAATGTCTCTGGCACGGTTGGAAGCGTCACGGCTGATAGGCGACCGCTTGTTTGCATGGGCTATGGAAAAGGGCAACCGCCTGCTGCCGCCGCTCGACGGCAGAGAGCTGCGCTTGAAACGGCTCGAACGTTATTTTGAGGATTTTCTAACACGCACGGCGGGCGTCGCCGCCCTTGCCGACGAACGGGCGCGGATCCGCCTGCAACTCTCGGAAATCTCGCTCGCCGCGGGTGATGCGCCAGCCGCCAGCAAACGGCTTGGCGAGGCGCTGGCCGCGTGGGCCGGACTGCCAATGGACGCCGAGTTAAAATTCCGGCTGGCGACCAACTCCCTGCTGCTGGCACTGCTCCGCCAGTCCACCGCCGATCCCGGGACCGAGCTCGCGTTCGTCGCCGCCCGCAAGGCTCTAACCGAAGTGCCGCAGACCGAGGTCGATGGCGACCGCTTGAACCAGCTTCTCGCGATCCTGGATTTCCACGAAGCCAAAATCCTCGCGGCCCGCGGCGAGGATGCCAAAGCCCTCGAACAACTGCTGCACGCCACCCAGACGCTCAACCGCATCGCCGACCAGCGGCCGGATGCGGCGCTCCTGAGATCCGAGCTCGCCAACTGTTATCTATCATCCTCGACGATTCTCGAAGGCATGGGCAAACTCGGCGACGCGCGCGAGTTGCGCGCGCTGGCTGTGGTGGAACTGGTGAAACTCCTGAAGGACCAGCCCGACGACTTCGCGCTGCGGCTCGACCTCGCCGGCTGCTACAGCGCCACCGCCGAGTCCGCCATGCTCGCCGGGGACATCGCCGGCGCGGAATCCATGTCCAAGGAAGCGATGAAACTTCTCGACCAGCTCGTCGTCGAGCAGCCGGACAACGTCGAAGCCGTTTCGAGGAAAGCCTCCCAACTCGGCCTGCGTGCCGGAATCCAGCGCGACAAGGGATTGTCCGCGGAAGCGATCAAGGACTACGAGGAAGGCATCCGGATGCTCGTGGCGATCCGCGCGTCGGCCCCCGGCAACGCGCTCGTGTCCTACCGGCTCGCCCTGCTGTGGTGGCAACAGGGCCGGATGTTAGGAATGGCCGGCCAGCGCGACGGGGAAATCGCGCTCATCGGGAAAGCCCGCGATTTGCTCGGCAAGTTGGAAACCGGCCCCTCGTCCAACGGCCCGCGGCCCGAGCAACTGCAAAGCTCCGGCGCCTATCTGCTAGGCGACCACGGCCACGCGCTGCAGCTCGCCAACCGCAAGCCCGAAGCCGTCCACGCCTTCACCGACGCGGTGGCCCTGTGGCAACGCCTGCTGGAATCCCGCCCGCAGAGCGAGGAATACAACGAAGCCCTCGCCTGGTGCCGCCAGCGGCTGGATGATTTGAAATGACTTGGAGTGCTGGCAGCTCTGCTCCAGGTGGTGCGGAACTCTCATGACTTTTCCGCTTTCACCACCCGCCCCCTCCACCAGTCCGCCGCGGAGCTGACGAATCACCCTGCGCACTCAAACACTGAACCAGTCCGACGGCTCGTGCTGGCACGCGCAATGGAGGCCGACATGGCCGTGGCCAAGTTCCGTTAGGCACGCGTGCAGCTTTGCCAGGATGATCTCGGGCGCGTTGCAATTTGAACTCAAGTGGCCGAGTACCACCCGCCCGAGCGCCGCGTGGGCGATCTCCCGGATCAACTCGGTGACCTGGCTGTTTGACAAATGCCCGTGGCGCGAAGCGATCCGTTGCTTGATCGACCACGGCCGCTTGGTGTCGGCTTCCAGCAGCCCTTCGTCGTAGTTTGCCTCCACGAAAATCCCGTCGAGACCGCGCAACCGTTCGGTCATGCTGCGGGTCACGAATCCCGCGTCTGATAGAAATCCGAGCCGCCGCGTGTCATGGCCGACCACGAAGCCGACCGGGTCCACCGCATCGTGTTGGATCGCGAAGGTCTCCACCGCGATTCCACCGATGGCAAACACCTGGCCCGCTTCAAAGAACTTCCACGTCCCACCGTCGATTCCCGCCTCGCGCACGACCCGCGCGGTGGCGGCGGTCGTGAACACCGGCACCGGATTCTGCTTGAGGAAAACCTTCAGCCCGCGGACGTGATCGCCGTGCTCGTGAGTCAGCAGGATTCCATCGAGCGACGCCGGATCGATCCCGACCTGATGCAGTCGCAGCGACAATTGCTTCGCGCTCAATCCGGCGTCGATCATCAGCCGCAGCCCGCCGCACTCGACGACCGCCGCGTTTCCCGCACTCCCGCTGCCCAACACCGCAAACCGCATCATGCGCGGACGATGCGGGTTCCGGGAAACGTAAGCAAGGACGACCTCGCTTCTACCTTCGTTGGAAGGGGAAAAAAAGAAAACCGCTGTGCCGTCCTTGGCGCTGTGAGCCACGTTCCGTAAACTCTATAGGTGGGGTCGTCCGGCGCTTTTCCGTCTTCCTATAAAGGCATGACATATTACGTCGGGAGATGACCCCGGTTCAATCATATCGGTTCGGGCCAGCTACCAAATTAGTCGTACACAGCAGTCGTTGGCAGAGTAGCCCCGGCCCGCGTTCCCGCAATCCAAAACATAAAAAAGAATGTGCTTCACAAATCGGATTTCGTTGCTCCCGAATGTCGATTTTTCTCTATCACCCGGCGCGGCAAATGTTACGTCTGCGCCCATGAAATTCGTTTGCCTACTCTGCGGGATCAGCACCGTCGCCCTCGCCGCCCCGCCCGCGCCGCCCGATGCCGATGACGCGGCCTATCCGGCGCTCGGGCGCTTCGTCGAAGTCCTCGAAGCGGTCCGCAAGCGCCATCCGGACGTTGACCGCCTGGCCTACGAACGCTTGGTCAATCACGCGCTCGAAGGCATGCTCGCCAGCCTCGATCCGCACTCGTCGTTCATCCACCCGGAGATGGCCACGCAGATGCGCGACAACAAGGATCTTAATCCTGACTCGCCATCGCTCGGCCTCACCCTCGGCTTGCGCGACGACGGACTGTATATTGCGGCCGTCGCGCCGTTAGGTCCGGCCGCCGGTGCCGGGCTGCTTCCTGGCTCGGGTCTGTTGGAAATCGACGGGCGCAAAACCCAGGGCGTGGAGTTCGCCGATCTGCTTGGGCCTCTCCGGCGCGCGGCGGGCGAGTCCACCCGCTTGCTGCTCAAATCGCCGGCGGCACCCCGTCCGTTCGAGGTGACGTTGGTGCATCGCGTGGTGGAACAACGCTCGGTCGCCGAATCGAAAATGTGGAACAAGCAAAGCGGGCTCGGCTATGTCCGCCTCGCGACTTTCGGCAACGGCTGTGCCCGCGAAATGGAAGCGGCCCTCGACGAACTTGAAGACAGCGGCATGAAGTCCCTCATCTTCGACCTCCGCGAAAACGGCGGTGGCGACTTGAACGAAACCGTCAGAATCCTCGGCCTGTTCCTCCCGCCTAACACCGCCGTCGTCACCACCCGCGGCCGGGAAGGGGAGTCCGCCGAGCCGATGAAAACACCCGACCGCCAGCGCCGGCGGCGGGACTATCCGATAGTCGTCCTGCTCGACCGGATGTCCGCTTCCGCTTCCGAACTCACCGCCGGGGCGCTCCAGGACTTGAAGCGCGCCACCGTCGTCGGCGAGGTGAGCTACGGCAAGGGATCCGTGCAGAACATCATCCCGCTGGGCGGCGGCACCGCGCTGCGCCTGACAATCGCCACCTATCACACGCCGTCGGGGAACACGCCTCACCGCAAGGGAATCACGCCCGACGTCGCGGTGGGGATCGACGAGGCGAGCCGCGCGAATTTTGCGAAACGCTGCCAGCTCGACACCTTGCCGCCGGAAGAACGTAAAATCGTCGAGGCTTGGGACGATCCGGTGATGGCAGCGGCGATCAAGGCCTTCTAACGGAACACTCCGCACTCCCGCCTCACCCTAACGGGTACTCGCCGTCGCCGTCGATTCCATACCAGCCGAGGCGGCCGAAGGCGCGGAGGATGGAGACGGTGGGTTCGCCTTCTTCCTCGCCCTCGCCGTGCTCGATGGTGGCTGAGCTGCTGAGGCCGCGGTTGCATTCGATGGAGATGACGGTGGTGTAGCAGTCCAGATAGATCCAATCGCCCCAGGCTTTGGCTTCATGACGAGGCTCGAAATGTTCCTTGCGGAGAGCGGCGAGGATCTCGGTGACGGGGCTGGGAGTTGCGGACTCCGGGAGCTTGATGATGGTTTCCATGTGGCGGTGGGAGAATGATGAAAGGGATCGGGTGTAAACTGGCGGAAATCAGGCGGCGGGTCGAGGATCATTCGCGAAAGTTGCTTCGCAAAGTTTCGCATACCCGCCGCCGAGCGCGAGGAGTTCGGTGTGAGTGCCTTGCTCGACGAGCTTGCCGTGGTGGAGGACGCAAATGCGGTCGGCCTTTTGGACGGTGGACAGGCGGTGCGCAATGACGAAGCAGGTGCGGTCGGAACGAAGATTTTCAAGCGCTTCCTGGACGAGCCGCTCGGTGTGGTTGTCGAGCGCGGAAGTCGCTTCATCTAGCAGCAGCAACGGCGGATTCTTGAGCAGGGCGCGGGCGATCGAAAGGCGTTGTTTTTCCCCGCCGGAGAAACGGCTGCCGCGCTCGCCGGCGACGGTGTCGAGGCCGTCGGGGCTGGCGCGGACGAAGGACGCGGCGTTGGCGGCTTCGAGCGCGGCCCAGATTTCCTCGTCGCTGGCGTCTTGTTTGGCGAGCTGGAGATTCTCGCGGAGGGTGGTGTTGAAGAGAAAACTTTCCTGGGTGACGTATCCGAGCTGGTCGCGCAGCCATTCCTTGGAGAGGCTGTCTAACGGGACGCCGTCGACGAGGATGCGGCCTGAGGTGGGTTCGTAGAAACGGGTGAGCAGATTGAGGACGGTGGACTTGCCGGCACCGGTGGCTCCGACGAGGGCGATGGTTTGGCCGGGCAGCGCTTCGAGGGAGAGGCCGTTGATGGTGGGCGCTTCGTCGGCATAGGAAAACGAGACATCCTCAAATCTAACATGGCCGGTCATCAGCGCGGGACACAAGCCTTCGGTCAGGTTGGCTTCGTCCGGGGTGTCGATGATTTTGAAAACCCGCTCGGCGGAGACAATGCCGCGGGTGAAGGTTTGCGAGAGCGTGTTGATGCGCGAGATGGGATCGAAGAGGAAGCCCCAGGCGACGAGGAAGGAAACGACGACGCCCGGCTGGATCCGGCCTTCCAGCGCGAACCACGCGCCGCACGCCACCATCAGAATGATGCCTGACTCGGCGATGAACGACACGCCGGGCCACACCAGCGACTGGCCGCGCATGACGGTCATGTGCTTTTCCCCGACCTTGCGGGAAGCCTTGTCGAAAGTTTCCAAGGCCTGCGGCTCGACGGTGTAGGCCTTGATCTGGCGGATGCCTGATAGATTGTCGTGGAGGATGGCATTGAGCGCGGAGGTGGCCTCGGAGGACTCCCGCCACATCGGCTCGGAGCGGCGGCTCCACCAGGTGGTGATGAGGCCGATGAAGGGCAGTGGAATCAAGGTGACGAGCGTGAGCTGCCACGAGTGATAGAACATGTAAGCCATGACGATCAGGAACTGGAGCACCGCGGCGATGGCCTGGTCCACGCCCTCAATGATGACGCGATTGGTGGTGGGCACGTCGTTGGCGACGCGCGACATGATTTCGCCTGACGAGTTGGAATCGAACCATTTCACCGGCAGGCGCTGGAGCTTGTCGTAGAGTTCCACGCGGATGAGGTGGGTGAGTTTCAGTTCGAGCGAGTTGTTGAAATAGGTGCGCAGCGTGAACAACAACTGCCGCACCAAGATCGCACCGATGCCGATGGCGGCGGTGGGGATGATGAGATCGGGCCGTTTTTTCGCGATGATCACATCGATGAACTGCATGGTGATGCCCGGCAGCACGAGAACGAGTACGGTGCAGGCGACGGCCATCAGCAGCGACAGCGCGCTCTGCAAGGGATAGCGGAAGGTGTGGCGGAGAATCCGCAGGAGGATGGTCATTCGGGAGACTGCGGTCGGATGCGGGGTTTGGAAAGGGGAAGAATTCCCGGGATGCTTCGTTCTCTTTGGCATGCCTGTCAGATCGTTCGCGCCTGTTGATGGTGACGACGATGAAGCAGGCGGGAATGCCTCTATCACGGTTCTGCCTGATTTATTTTTTGCGTCTGCGGGTTCCGACAACCGGCGGATTATCCCATGAGTTTGACTAAAATTAGGCAAATTACAAAAAACTTGTAATACACGATTTGCAGGCATTGGGCTTCGTTGGAAGCCGCAGGCGCGGCCGCGCAGAAAACCGGGACGCCTTGGTGAGGTTCGTGGACGCCACCCACCGCAAGCGGGATGAGGTTGATCCTGCTTGATCCGCTTGGACCCTGCGATGGAATCTAGCGGCCACGAAGCCGGAGTCCTGAAACCAGTTCATCGAAGCTGATCATTACGGAAAAATGCTTGGCCGAATGAGGGTGTTCGCGCCATCACGAATTATGGGTGAAACAAGAGCTCTGAGCTAGCGGACCGAATCGAAGTTCACTCCGCGAGCAACCGGTAGAAAGCCGCGTTGTCCGGCGATGCGAATTCGAACTCCAGCTTGCCGTCACCGGAAATCTTCGTCTGCGGTGCGGTCATGGGAAACGGCGTGAAGTTCAGCAGATCTGTGGATTTCTGGATGCCGATTTTCAGCGTGAACAAACCGCTCACCGGATTCTTGGTAAGCTTCGGCGCGTCCAGATACAAGCCTTGGCCGCTGCCCAGTCCGCCAGTTTCGGCATTCGAGAAATAGACATTTACCAAGGCTGGCTGGCTCACCTGCCATTCAAACCCGAGAGCTTCCATTTGGAATTCCGCCGCGTCATTGAGCCCGTCGCCATCCGTGTCCACGGTGGACGACAGCCCCGTTCCCGAAATGGCGATGTCGTAGGGGTTCTCGTCCGCGTCATTGCTGGAAATGTGGAGCGCGGCGGACTTGATGCCGACACCCACAGGAGTGAATGCCACAGTGAAAGTGGTGGAACCCGTCGGTCCGGAAACTGGAGAGGTCGGCGGGGAGGACAGGCTGAATTGAGAACCGTCCGGTCCATCGATAGAAATGCCGAGCCCGGTCAAATTGGAGTTTCCGGTATTTTTGATGACAAACGAGAGAAGCGCGGGACGACTTGAAGTGGCCGGTCCGAAGTCCTTGCTTCCGCCATCGCTGATCGCGATTGCAGACTGGGTGATCCCGATTTCTGGAGCTGGCGAGAGCCGGGTGACCGAAATTGTGTAGGTCTTGGTGGTGACGAGATCCTGCGCGGTGACGACAACCGTGATCGTGTTGTTTCCGGGAAGGAGGAAGACCGGCGTGCTGGTTGATCCGGAAACCACGGAGGCTCCGTTGACTTTCACTGTCGAAGACGGGGTCGCTACTGTGGGTGTTACGGAAATCGTGGTGGTCGTGCTGGGGACGCTGGCGGTGTAGCCGATGGTGTTAGTGGAGAAAACCGGGTCGAGCGTTCCCGCGCTCAAGGCGAGCCCGGAGAGATTCGCGTTGTATCCGGAGGTGGTGAAAATCATGTCGGCGCTCAGGGTCGTGCCGCCCGCACTGGTCCCGCTCAAGCGATAATGATAGGTGGTCCCGGGTGCGAGTCCGGTGATGGTGGCGCTCACTGCGGTCGAAGCCGTCCCGGTAACGGACGATGGCGAGCTGGCCACGCTGTTTCCGTAGGCGGTGGTCAGGCCATACTCGAAGGTTGGCGTGGTGGCGGTTCCATTCGGATTGATCGCGCCGTTCAGGACCGCGCTGGTGGAAGTGATTCCTGATGCCGCCAAGGTGGTCACCACGGGCAGCGGAGGCGAGGCGACTAATGCCAGCGTGTGGAGCGATGTGGGGCCGCTTCTGCCAGCCACAAAACGCTCACCCGCGGCAAGCGACGTCGAACTCACAAGGACGGGGACGTTGCTGGAAACAGCGCTATTGTTTCCTAGCTCACCGTCGCCATTGTAGCCCCATGATGCCAGCGTGCCATCCGAACAAAGCGCGAGCGTGTGGTAGTATCCAGCGCTGGCGGATACAACCGTCTTTCCTGTTAGCGTTCCCGAGGCAACCACTGATACCGGCACGGTGGAGCTGTTAGTGCTGTTGTTGCCCAGTTGGCCGTAGGCGTTGTAACCCCAGCCTGCGAGCGTGCCATCCGTGCAGAGCGCGAAGTTGTGGAATGATCCGGCGATGACGGCGCGGATCGTCTTGCCTGCGAGCACGCCTGAGTTGTCGACCGTCACTGGCAGCGGGCTGTATCCCGTGCCACCGTTGCCAAGCTCGCCGTTGCCGTTGTAGCCCCAGGCGGCCAACCGGGGACGACTACTCATGGACGATGTCCAGAACTCGTTTCCGCAATTGCGGAGCAATCCAAAATCCTGCCTGTGACTCCAATTGGTTCGTTCCCGATGCAGGCAGCAGAGGTTCAACACCACCGATGTGTCGGTGACGACAATCACCGGGGAAAAATCCGGCGCAGGTTGGCGAGGTCGTCATCCAGCATTTCCTCGGTGTAGCTGGGAATGCGTCGGCGGATCAGTTCCTGATCGAAGATGATGCGTTCCATCCCCGCGATACGGCACGCGACCGTGCGGGACACGCGACCTGCCGCGAACAAGGCACAGGCCAAATCCAAGAGGATGTCGGACTCGGTCATGTCCGCGAGGGCTGGATCGTCGGGCAGTGTCAGGATCATGGATGCAGCATAAAGCCAAGCGAGGCTTGTAGCAATACGGCAGTTTTCCGAGGCGGATGACAAGCCGTGGCTCGTCGCTTCCATCGGATCGAGAATCTGCCGCCGCGGTGTTTCAGGCTCGGGCTGGGCGGGGGCGCAGGGCTCAACCGGTGTCGGTGGGGCGCTTGCGGATTGGGAAAATCAAGATTTTCCATGGAACAACAAGCCCATAGCGTCCCCGCGTGCTTCGCGAACGCATTTTTATCAAAGGCCAGCTTCTGGATCGCTTGCGGCTTGCCTGAAGTGGGGATCCTTGATTTTGAACTGATGGGAAACGGACGTCGGTTGGATCGAAAACGGGAGCTGCTTTGTGCTTGCCGGTGAGGGTGATTTTCCGCTGTTTCGCGGGGAGATGTTGTCTGATCCGGGAGTTTATGCGTTGGCGCTGTTAGCGGCGTTGTGCATCGGTCTGTCGAAGGCGGGGTTCAGCGGGATCTCGATGGTGTCGGTGGTGATCCTGGCGGACATCTATGGCTCGAAGGCGTCGGTGGGGGTGACGCTGCCGCTGCTGATCGCGGCGGATCTGATCGTCTATCCGGCCTTCCGCAAACACGGCTCATGGCGGCCGGTTTGGAAACTGTTAGGGCCGGCGCTGTTGGGGATCGCGGTGGGCTGGTGGCTGCTGGGCGTGATTTCCGAAACGACGGCGCGGCGCGCGATCGGCGGCTGCGTGCTGATGATGGTGGCGCTGCAGGCATTGCGGCGATGGCAGCCGGTGGCCTTCGACCGGCTGGCGGAATCGGGTGGCTTCGGCCTGGGTGCCGGGGTGTTAGGTGGCTTCGCGACGATGCTGGCAAACGCGGCGGGTCCGGTGATCCAACTCTATCTGATGGCGCGGCGGGTGCCCAAGATGGAACTCATCGGTATCGGCGCGAGGTTTTTCCTGCTGATCAATTTGATCAAGGTGCCGTTGAACGCGCGGTTGGCGTTGATCACTTCGGATAGTTTGCTGGATAACCTGCGGCTGTTGCCGGCGGTGGCGGTGGGGATCTTCGGCGGGAAATGGCTGCTGCAACACGTGCCGCAGGTGGCGTTCGAGTGGATGGTCGTGATCTTCGCGACGCTCGCCGGGCTGCGGATGATTTTCTGGTAGATGCGGGGGGAGCCGTGTCGCGTCGTTCCAACGAATCACGCGAGGATGCTTTTGACCACTTTACCATGGACGTCTGTCAGCCTGAAGTCACGGCCCTGGGCGCGGAATGTCAGGCGCTCGTGGTCGAAGCCGAGGCAGTGGAGCAGGGTGGCCTGGATGTCGTGGACGTGGACGGGGTCCTTGACGATGTTGTAGCCGAGGTCGTCGGTGGCACCGTGGATGAGGCCGGGTTTGATGCCGCCGCCGGCCATCCACATGGTGTAGGCTTTCGGGTGGTGGTCGCGGCCGCGCGAGCGTCCCAGTGCGGCGTTGCTCTCGACCATCGGGGTGCGGCCGAATTCGCCGCCCCAGGCGACGAGCGTTTCGTCTAGCAGGCCGCGGCGCTTGAGATCGATGACGAGTGCGGCGCTGGCCTGGTCGGTTTCCTTGCAGTTCTTGCGGTGGTTTCCGACGACGTCGCTGTGGGCGTCCCAGCCTTCGTGGAAGATGTTCACGAAGCGCACGCCGCGCTCGATCATGCGGCGGGCTAACAGGCAGGCTCGGGCGAACGAGGGCACGCCGGGATCGCAGCCGTAGAGTTCTAGAGTTTCCTTGGTTTCGCTGCGCAAGTCCATGAGTTCCGGGGCGGAGGTCTGCATGCGGAAGGCCATTTCATAGTTGGCCAGGCGGGTGGCGACCTCGGGATCGCCGGTGGCATTGAGACGCTTGCGGTTCAAATGACCAACAAGGTCGATGGTGTCGCGCTGGAGCGAGGGATCGATGCCGGCGGGATTGGTGACATTGAGGATGGGGTCGCCCTGATTGCGGAAACGCACGCCGGTGTGGATGCTGGGCAGAAATCCGCTGGACCACAGCCCGCTGCCGCCGCTGATGCCGGCTCCGGTGCTGAGCACGACGAAGGCTGGAAGCTCGCTGGTGACGCAGCCGAGGCCATACGTCGCCCACGAGCCGATGCTCGGGCGGCCGGGAACGGCGAATCCGGTCTGGAAAAAAGTTTGTGCGGGAGCGTGGTTGAATTGATCGGTGTGGCAGGAGCGGATCAGGCAGATGTCATCGACGATTTTTGATAGATATGGCAGGGCTTCGGAGATTTCCATGCCGGACTGGCCGTGGCGGGCGAACTTGAATTGCGGACCCATGACTGCGGCATCGGCCCGGATGAAGGCGAGGCGCTGGCCATCCGTGACAGAAGGGGGCAGGGGCTTGCCGTCCATTTTCGTGAGGTCCGGTTTGAAATCGAAGAGATCGAGATGGCTCGGCGCGCCGGCCATGAAAAGATGGATGACGGCCTTGGCCTTGCCCGCGTAGTGGGGCGGATGGGGAGCCAGGGGATTGACGAAAGAGGCGGGGATTTGCGCGCCGAGTCTATCGGCTAGCAATCCGGCGAGCGCCATTTTTCCGACACCGACGCCGCAATCGCGGAGGAAGTGGCGGCGGGTGATATCGAGACAGCGGTGTTGAAACGAGTGCATGACAAGTGATCAGCTTTTGGTGACGAATTCGTCCATGTTCATCAAGGCGCGGGCCACGGCGGTCCATGCCGCGCGAGGGATGTTGGTCTCGGCGGGGCCGTCGCCGGCGAGGGCTTTGGCGGAATCAGGTGCGGCGGTGAAGCGCTGCTCTTGTTTCTGATAGAACTCCAGCACGGCGGCGAGTTCCTCCGGTGCCGGAGGACGCGAGAAGCAGCGCATGAAAGCCTCCGTGGCCCGTTGCTCGGGAGTGCCCGGGGTTTCTACCAGGTGTTTGCCAAGAGCTTGGGAGGCCTCGATGATGGTGACGTCGTTGAGCAAGGTCAAAGCCTGGAGTGGGGTGTTCGACTTGTCCCGGCGGACGATGCAGGCCTCGCCGGTGGGCGCGTCGAAGGTGTTGGCAAAGGCGAATGGGGCGGTGCGTTTGGCGAAGGTGTAAAGACTGCGGCGGTAGCGATCCTCGCCGGTGCTGGTGGTCCAACTGAGTGCTCCGAATGTTCCTTCGGTGGTGACGCTGGCGGGTTGAGGTGGATAGACGCTGGGGCCTAACATTTTGACGGACAGGATGCCGGCCGACCGCAGCGCTGCATCGCGGACCTCCTCGGCGTCGAGTCTCAGGCGCGGGCCGCGCCAGAGCAGGATGTTTTCCGGGTCCTTGTTTTCGCCGGCCGGGTTCGAGCTGCTGGATTGTTTGTAGGTTTGGCTGGTGACGATGAGGCGGTGGAGTTTCTTGGAAGACCAGCCGTCGTCCATGAAACGGATGGCCAGCCAGTCGAGCAGATGCCGGTGGGACGGCGGGCTGCTTTGGAAGCCGAAGTCCTCCTGGGTCTTGACGATGCCACGGCCGAGGAAGGTGGCCCAAGTGCGGTTGACCACGACGCGGGCGGTGAGCGGATTTTCGCGGCTGACGAGCCAACGGGCGAAGCTGAGGCGGTTTTTTGGAGCACCGTCGGGCAGCGGATTGAGAACTGATAGAACGGCGGGCTCGACGGGGTCGGTGGGTTGGGTCCACTCCCCGCGGTTGTGCATGAAGGTGCGGCGGGGGTTCTCGGCGGGTCGTTCCTGAAGCACCAGCGAGGTGAGGAACGATTGCGGGCGGCGCAACTCGTCGATCTCGGCGCGCGAGGAGGCGAGTTCCGGGGCGCTGAGTAAAAACTCGTTTTTCAACAACTGGGTTTCCGCTTCGGTCCGGTCCGGCTTGTGGATCAGCGCCTGGACATCGGAGGCGACTTGGCTGGCGACCACCTCGCCCGATTTGGTGGTGAGGGAAATCCGGAATTTTCCTAACGAACAAGCATAGTGACGACCAAACATCATCGTGAGGTTGAGGCTGGAGGCGGTGAGCGGTTTCTCTAACTGGAAGATGGCCTCGTGGGCACGCCCTTGGCCTTCCGCGCAGCTCCAGCCGGTCTCGGGATTGCCGTCGATCGCGAAGCTCGCCTTTGCCTGCGAGCCAAAATGGTTCTTGGCGTAACTCTGACTGGCCTTGGCGATTTTGACTGGCTGGCCGTCTGCGGTGAGTTGGAATTCACCGAGCAGAAAATCACCCTTGGGGCCCTCGTAGTAGGCCATGCCGGGGCCGCGGCCCGGCAATCGCGGATCCGGTAGTACTTCCAGGCGGATGGCGGTGACGGCTTCCGGCGGCTTGCCGAGATCAACCTGATAGGTGTCCGCCTTAGTGATGTCGCCGGTGACGAAGACGCTGGAGTCCGGCTGGATGGTTAGAAGCGGAAGATTCGAGGTGGCTTTGACCGGGGCGACGACCTGCCAGTTAGCGGTGGTGGATTTCTGGCGATCGAGCCATGCGGAGAAAGCCTTGTCCAGTGATTCGCGGCGGCGGACTTCCAGAGTCGCTGCGGGTGTGGCGGCCATGCCGAAACTGATTTTCAACCGTCCGATGGTGTGCTGGGTGCCGTGCATCTGTTTGACGACCACGGTGGTGGTGGCATCGGCATCGATTGGATTTTCAAACGCAAAGGTGGCGGATTTGTTGCCATGGATGTCCTGCCCCGGCACCTGGACGGCCCAACCGGAATCGTTCTTGCCGTCGATGGCGGCGGCGATGGGATAACCTGATTGTTCGGCGTTGGCAGTTGGTTGTGTTAGTTTGACCGGTTGGCCCGCCACGCGGACTTCCAACTCGCTAAGAACATAGTTTGCGTGGGCGGTGCGGCCGGGGCCTTTGCCGGGAAGGGAATCATCCGTTAGAGCCTCGATCCAGAGGTGGGTGAATTTTCCCTTGAGTCCGGCAAACTTCACGGTTGCGGTGCTGGTTTCAGGTCCTGGAGCGGTGAATAGAACGGAACTGTCATCGAGGACGCGGGTGGCTTCAGTGGGTTCCGTGGTCACTGCGGGAACGGGAGCGGTCCAGGCGATGGACGGGTCTTCGACCGGCCACTTGAGTGGCAGCGAGGCGACCCGTTCGTCCGCTTTTGCCATCCGTGCGGCGGCATTGTGTTGTTGATCCGGATTGGGCAGCTCCAATGCCGGTTCGTCCGCATTGTCCAGGAACGCCATCATGGAAAAATACTCCCGATGCTGGATCGGATCGTATTTGTGGGTGTGGCACTGGCAGCACTGGAGTGTCAGGCCGAGCCAGGTGGCCCCGGTGGTGGCCACTCGATCCACCATGGCATTGTAGCGGAACTCCAAGGGATCGATCCCGCCTTCCTCGTTGAGCATGGTATTGCGATGAAACCCGGTGGCGATGCGCTGGTCGGTGGTGGCTCCAGGCAGGAGGTCGCCGGCGATTTGTTCGATGGAGAACCGATCGAAAGGCATGTCGTCATTGAGTGCCTTGATCACCCAGTCGCGGTAGGGCCAGATGGTGCGTGGGTTGTCTTTCTCGTAGCCATTGGTGTCCGCATAGCGGGCGAGATCGAGCCATTTGCGAGCCCAGCGCTCGCCATATTGCGGCGAGGCGAGCAATCGATCCACCGCCTTGTCATAAGCATCAGGAGCATGATCTGCCAGATACGTTGTCAAATCGCCGGGTGCGGGTGGCAGGCCGACGAGATCAAAACTCACCCGCCGGTAGAGCGCCGCCTTGTCAGCCTCTGGAGAGGGCTTCAGTCCGCTGCCGGCGAGAGTGGAGCGCACGAAAGCATCGATGGGATGGGCGGCATCCGACTTGGGGACGGTAGGCGCGATGGGAGCCTGAAAAGCCCAGTGCTTTTCGTATTTGGCACCAACGGCGATCCACTTCTCCAGCACGCTGATTTGCTCCGGGGTGAGCTTTTTCTTGGTGGATGGGGGCGGCATCACCTCGTCCGGATCATCGGAGTGCAGGCGCTTGATCATTTCACTCACGGAAGGGTTCCCGGGGACGATCGCAGGCTCACCTGATTTCCCGCCTTTGATGGCCGCGTCAAACTCGCTGAGCAGGAGTTCACCCTTGCGCCCTTTATCGTCCGGACCGTGGCACGAGAAGCACATGTCCGAGAGGATCGGCCGCACATCGCGACTGAATGATGGATCGTCCGCCCGGGCGGTGATCACCAGGCAGAAAAAAAACGGCAGAATGCGTTGGATGACGGGTGTGGGCATGGACGTGGCGTGAAATACGTATCGCTCAGGGGTTAAATGTCATGGAAAATCAACGCCGCGCCGTCTTCTTTGCGTTCCCTGGCGGCCTTTGCGCCTTGCCGGAGGGGATGTGTTCAGCGGTGCTGTTGGAGGCCTTGGAAGGCCTGCCAGGCGAACATGCCGAGGAAAATGGGAAACAGGATGGACCCGGTTTTGGCGAAAATCGCCAGACCTGCGATGATTGCGACTACGATGGAGATGGTCAGCGTGATCTTGATGCGTGCTGGGCCAAGAACGGCATTGAGCATTTGCCCGCCATCCAATGGCAGAACGGGCAGGAGATTGAGAATCGCCCAGACAAAGCTGATGATCGTGAGGATCTTGAGAAAATAAAAGCCGTGGTTGCTCAGATCCGGCAAGGACCGCAGCAACAAATACACGGCGAGACCGAGGACAATCTGGATCGCCGGACCGGCGGCGGTGATCAAGAAGCTTTGCAGCCGGCTCATCCGCGCTCCGGAATACGCCGCGTAGCCGCCGAAGGCCTGAAGCGTGATGGCACTGGTGGCCCCGAACGAACGGGCGGCCAGGGCATGGCCGAGTTCGTGGATCAGGATGGAGATGAAACCGGCCAGGACGAACAGCACGATTTGGAATATCGCAGCGGTCGAATCCGCTCTTAGCGCACCTCCGAGAATGACGAGTGTGATCCAGAAGAACGGCTGGACCACAATGGGGATTCCAAACAGGGAAAATCGAATCATGCGGGCACTCGGTAGGTGGAAATGCCAGGGTGCGCAAGGCCCGCAAGGGAATTCCTGGCTGAAAGCCGCTTGCCAAGCCTTGACCCGCCGGGGTTCTCCGATTATACGCTTGGCCGGAGTCGCGAAATAAGTCGCGACGCGCTTTGCCAGTTCATTTGCCCATCCTCGATTTTCATGCGTCTTCCATTCACTTCTCTTATCGGACTCGCCAGTGTGGCGATCGCGCTGTTAGCCACTTCTTGTGGACCGGTCGGCTCGGTGCCCGCGCATTCACGGCGGGCGGATCACCGGGTGTTGTACAAATGGTATGACGACGGCGGCGAGGGCAAGGTTTCGATCCGCATCAGCCTGACCGACCAGATCGCGGAGTTCAGACGCGGCGGCCGGGAGATCGGCTGGTGTTACGTTGCCACCGGCAAGGAAGGCCACGGCACGGCACCGGGCAGCTATCGGATCACGGAGAAGATCGAGGATAAGCACTCGAACATCTACGGCTGGCTCGAGGACGAGTTCGGCAACGTGACCGATGGCGATGCCAAGGCCGGCCAGAAGGTGCCGCCGGGGATGGTTTACGTCCCGGCCCCGATGCCTCACTGGATGCGGCTGACATCGTATGGAGTGGGAATGCACGGCGGAGTCATTCCGGAACCCGGGCAACCGGCATCGCATGGCTGCATCCGCCTGCCAAAGGAGTTCGTGCCGGTGCTTTACGAGTCCGTAAACGTCGGCACGCCGGTGACCATCACGAATGCCCCAAGCGAAATCGGGCCGCCCGGAATGGAAAGTCAGGTGCCGCCGCAAAATTGGGTTAGGCACAGCCGCGGCGACGGCAGCGTGCAATCGGTGACTTACCGCAATGGTGTCCCCGTTTCCTCCAATTGAATTCACTCAACGCAAAACCCGCCCGGAGCGTCACTCCGGGCGGGTTTTCTTCATCCAGGAAGCCAGAGGGCGGGTCGCTTATGGCTGGGCGGGAACGTAGAGTTCCGAACCTTTGGCGAGGACGGTCGCGGTGGTGAGATCGAGTCCGTTGAGGGCGTTGAGTCGCTCGGCGCTCGTCCCATGCTTGGTCGCGAACTCGCCGTAGGTCATCTCACCTTCGATCGTGACAGGCCGGATCTTCCTTTCGGCGGTGGCGGAGAGCGCATCCTTTTCCGCTGCGGGAGCGGATTGTGTCTCAGGCGGCGCGGTGGTGGAAGCCGTTGCTGCTTCGCGGACCGGCGCAGTGGCTGCGGCATCCGCGGTTTTTTCCACGGCTGGCTCAGACTTGGCGCGAGCCGGTGCGCTGATCATGGTGGTGGCAGGGGCATCGCCGACGAGGCTGACGACCTGGCCCGGACGGAGCGAGGATGCCCTCACCTTGGGATTGGCGGCGACGATGGCTTCGGTGCTCATCCCGTGTTTTTTGGAAATACTGAACAACGTTTCGCCGGTCTGCACCTTGTGGGTTTTTCCGGAGGTTTTCGGCGACGAATCAGTCATGGCCGCCACTGCGGGAGTCGCATGGGAAATCGCAGCGGCGGTGGTGCCCGGAACCTTGAGCTTCTGGCCGGGATGGATGATGGAACTGGTCTTCAGGCCATTGGACTTGGCCAGCACCTCGGGCTTCGTCCCCACCTTGCGGGCGATCTTGTCAAAGTTGTCGCCGGCTTTGACCGTGTAGGTGACTGGGCTTGTTGCCGGCTTCGTGACGGCGGTGGGTTTCGCAGTGTCATGCGACGAAATGGGTTCGGTCTTGGCGGGCGGCGATTGCGCTTCGCGGCGATCGGCGCGCAGTCTTTCGTTGGTCTGCTCCAACTCGTTGATCTGTCGCTTTTGCTCCTTACACAGCGAACGAAGCGCTTCGAGCTCGGATTTGGCAAATGCGGTTGGGGACGCAAGAACCATCGACAACGTGGCGATCAGTAAAGTTGGTTTCATGACGAAATAGCTTCTTTCAAAAATTATCATTAAGATCAAGATAAAATCAAATTTTATTAACTACATCGGCGCAATCCCGCCTGGCGACGAGGCTAACAAAAAACGGGCGGTCCCCGAAAGGACCGCCCGTTGGCGTGAGAACTGGTGTGGACCGGCTTAGTTCGCCCGACCGGTGTAGGAGTTGTCCTCGGTCTTCACGTTGATCCGTTCGCCGACATTGATGAACAGCGGCACTTGCACGATGAGTCCGGTTTCCATGACGGCGGGCTTGTAAACGTTGTTGGCGGAATCGCCTTTGACGCCTTCCGAGGACTCGGCCACGGTCATCACCATCGACAGCGGGAGATCCACCGCGACGACGATGCCGTCGGCGACCATCAGGTTGTAGATCTGGCCTTCGATGAGGTAGTTTTTCACCCCTTCGATGAGGTCTTCATAGACGACCGCGTCCTCGTAGGTGTTGGGGTCGAGGAAATGGTAGCCGCTGCTGTCCTTGTAGGAATACTCATGCGGGGTGCGCTCGAGGATCACGCCCTCCACGCTGTCGTTCGAGGTCATGCGCAGGTTGAAAACCTTTTTGGTGGCGACGCTGCGGATCGACATTTGGACATAAGACGCCATCCGCGGTGGGGTCTTGAGTTCGTGATCGATCACGAGACAGACTTCGTTGTTGTGGCGGACGGCGTGTCCCTTGCGGAGGTTGATGATCGGTGTGCTAGCCATGATTTGTGGGTGGGGGATAGGCCGCGCCGCG
>JANOZJ010000343.1:0-10252 GCA_031429315.1 Akkermansiaceae bacterium | reverse complement strand
GGCCGCTCGATTCCCAACCGCTTCTTCATCCTCGACGAAGCCCAACAGCTCACGCCGCAGGAAGCGAAAACCATCGTCACCCGCATGTCGCGCGACTCCAAGTTGGTGTTAGTCGGCGATCCCGCGCAGATCGACAACCCGTATGTGGACAGCCGCAGCAACGGCCTCGTTTACACCCGCAACCGGCTCAAGGGCCAGCCGTTCGTCGCGCACATCGCGCTCAACCGCGGCGAGCGCTCCGAACTCGCCGAGGCCGGCGCGCAGTTGATGTAAACCGTCTCAAACCCATCATGCCTTCCGGCTTTCCACCGGAAGGCATTTTTGTTTCCAGCGAGGTGCTGCGTCTCGCCGCAACTGCTGCCGCAGAGAGGCATCGATGCCCCGCAGAACCATGAACGGGGCACCGATGACGAGGCTGCTCGTGGAAATGTTGAGATAGAATCCACTTCGCCTGGCCAGGTGAACTTGAAGAACAGGCACGAATGCCTATCTCACGAAACAACCGCAGCGGGAAATCCCACTGCGGTTGCTGGTTGGAAACAACACACACGGAAATCAAGCTTTCACAAAATCACCGGGACTGGCTTGGGCATAGGCTTTTCCTTCTTGCGAAGGGCGCGGCGCATTTTGGAGAGCGCCGAGTTTTGGAGCTGGCGGATGCGTTCCCGGGTGACCCCGAATTCGCGGCCAACCTCCTCGAGCGTCAGCGCCTTGCGACCGTTCAGGCCGAAGCGTTCATCAATGATCCGACGTTCACGTTCGTCGAGAACCGCGAGCAAACCATCGAGTTCGCCGTGGATATTTTTGTCGGAAAGCATATCCAGCGGATTGATCGCACGCTCGTCGCTGATGACTTCACCGAACTCGGTGGCTTCGCCTTCGTTGATCGGCGCGTCGAGCGAGGTCGGACGGTAAGAAGCCTGCCTGAGCAACGCGAGCTTGCGGTGCGGAAGTCCGACTTCGTCGGCGAGTTCCTCGTCGGTCGGCTCGCGGCCGAGGGCTTCGGTGAGAATCGCCGCAATCCGGCGCATCTTCGCAATCTTATCGACCATGTGGACGGGCAGGCGGATGGTCTTGGATTGGTTGGCCAAAGCGCGCTTGATTGATTGCTTGATCCACCACGCGGCGTAGGTCGAGAGTTTGCCACCCTTTTCGGGGTCGAAGCGCTCGACGGCTTTCATCAAGCCGATGTTCCCTTCGGAAATCAAGTCGGTCAGGGGCATGCCATAGTTGGAGTAATCCTGAGCGATTTTCACGACCAAGCGCAGGTTCGCACGGATCATGTGCAAACGGGCCTCGGGATCACCGTTCTTGATGCGCTCTGCTAGAGACACTTCCTCCTCAACGGTGAGAAGAGGGGTTTTCGAGATCTCCCGCAAGTAAAGCTTCAGGCTGCTGTCTGATTCGTAGGCCATGGTAGTATTGGGTTGGTTGCTTATCCGTTAAACGTCTCCGGAGAGTATTTATTCCCTTTTATTTGAAAAATCGAGAATTCATTGTGAATACCTTGTCGATACCCCAAATGGTCCTCAGACCGGATGACACTCAACAGTCACTACCTAGCAATCGGCGTGCCTTCGCTTCTCGGATCGTATGTGATTGATTATGAGTGGTCATAAAATCAATCGCTGCGCCAAAATGCGAACTCGAAGCAATTTGCCCATTGATCGTGCCATTTTGGCGCATGAGATTCGACAATCCGACTGGCGTGAATCAATTTCTCCGCGTGCTTGACGCTCTCTATCCCCTCGCCCGCTCTGGATTGTTCCGCCTGGATGCAGAAGTCGCTCATCATGTGAGCATGGCCGCCTTGCGGATCGCGGAGAAGTCCGGCGTCCTCCGCGGGTTGTCGCCAGCCGATGAATTGACCGCTCCGCTGGAAGTGATGGGACTGATGTTTCCCAACCGGATCGGCCTGGCGGCAGGCCTCGACAAGGAGGGCAACACGATCGACGGACTCGGCCGCTTGGGGTTCGGCTGCATCGAGATCGGCACCATTACCCCGCGTCCGCAGGCGGGAAATCCCAAGCCCCGGCTGTTCCGACTCTTGGAGCACGAGGCCATCATCAACCGCATGAGTTTCAACAATCCCGGCATCGACGCTGGCGTCGCCAACGTCCGCACGGCGAAATCGTTTGGTGGGATCGTCGGCTTCAACATCGGCAAAAACAAAGACACCCCGAACGAAAGCGCGGCGGATGATTACCTCGCCTGTCTGCGCAAGGCTTACCCGGTGGCCGACTATGTGGCAGTGAACCTTTCGTCGCCTAACACGCCCGGCCTGCGAGATCTGCAAGGTGCCGAGGCCAGCGCGCGGCTGCTGGAAACGCTCAAGCAGGAGCAGCAAAAACTGGCTCGCGAGCATGGCAAACAGGTGCCGCTGTTGTTCAAAGTGGCTCCAGATCTCGACGAAATCCATATCCGCGAACTCTCGCAAGTCTTCCTCAACGGCGGCCTGGACGGCCTGATCGCCACCAACACCACGCTCGACCGGGACAAGGTGGCCGGCCATCCGCGGGCAGCGGAAGCCGGAGGACTTTCCGGGCGACCGGTGTTTGAAAAGAGCACGGCGACCTTGGGAAATTTCGCGAGTCATCTCGGCTCACGCATCCCCATCATCGGCGTGGGGGGGATTTCCTCGTTGGAAGATGCCAGGGAAAAAATCCGCGCGGGGGCGACGCTGGTGCAGATCTACACCTCGTTCATCTATCAGGGACCGAAATTAGTTAGGGAGCTGGCGAGGAAGTTGTGAGCGGGCACAAGAATGTCCCCGCCCCTTAGGAAAGCCTCGACGGCCATGCCTTGGCCCGTTGAAATCAAATCCCCAACCCCATGAGTATTTCCGCCACCGCCGCCCGCTTGGAAACCGCGATCTGTTCTGTCGTGCGAGGCCAACCGGAAGTGGTGCGCCGCGTCCTGGCGTGCATGATTTCCGGCGGCCACGTCCTGTTGGAAGATTTTCCGGGAACCGGTAAAACGACGCTCGCCAAAGCCATCGCCAAGGCCATCAGCGGCGCGAGGTTCAAGCGGGTGCAATTCACCCCGGACTTGCTGCCTTCCGACATTCTCGGCGTCTCGATTCTGGACCCGCGCACGCAGGACTTCAAATTCCACCCGGGCCCCGTCTTCACCGACATCCTGCTTGCTGACGAAATCAACCGCGCCTCGCCACGGACCCAGAGCGCTTTGTTAGAAGCGATGGGCGAGCGCCAGGCAACCGTCGAAGGCACGCGGTATGAATTTGACGGGATCTTCTTCGTGATTGCCACCCAGAATCCGGTGGAGTTTCGCGGCACCTATCCGCTGCCGGAAGCGCAGATGGACCGCTTCGCGATGCAGTGCTCGCTGGGCTACGTCAGCGCGGCCGAGGAGGCCGCGATTCTCGCCGACCAGACCGAGGCCCACCCGGTGGACGTCCTCGCGCCGGTGGCTACCCGCGAGGAAATCCTCGAACTCATGGCTGCGGCTCGGCACGTGCGTTTCAGCGAGGAGCTCCGCCACTACGTCGTCGCGCTCGTCGGGGCAACCCGCGGCCACCCGGCGATCCAGCTTGCGGCCAGCCCTCGGGCGTCGCTGGCCTTGATGAAAGTCTCCCAGGCACTGGCAGTTTTCCAAGGCAAGGACTTCGTGAGTCCCGAGCTGATCCAGGCGGTGGCTGCCGACGTGATCGCGCACCGGATGGTGCTCGCGCCCGAGGCGAAATATTCGGGAGCCAGCGCCCGCCAGATCGTCGCCGACCTGATTGAACAAACGCCCGTGCCGGTCTAATATCCCGCGCCGATGAACCCGCATTCACCACCGCCGGCCAGCGTGATTCGCCGGAGACGCGTGGATCCCTGGCTGCACCGGATCTACTTCAGCGGAGCCGGGATGCATCATTTCCTCGCCCGCCGCTGCCGGCCGGCGGCGATCGCGCTGGGACTGGTGTTAGTCCTGGCCACTTGCCTCGGCGCGGCTCACGACAGCACCGCGGTCTATCAGCTTTTTTCGCTCAGCCTGGGCATGGTGATGATCGGCCTGCCGTGGGCGATGAGTCGCCGCGCGACAGTGGAGGCGAAACGCGAGCTGCCCCGCTTCGGCACGGCCGGCGAGCCGCTGCGCTACACCGTGCGGGTCTGGCATCACGGCAAGCGGCGGCTCAGCCGCGCGTGGCTGTCCGACTCGCCGCCCGATCCGCGGCCATGCCTCGCGGATTTCTGCCTCCTCCGTGAGCCAGGCGAGGAGGAGCGCAACGGCTTCGACCGGCAGTTGGCCTATTTCCGCTGGCAATGGCTGATGCTGGGGAACCGCTTGTTCTCCGGCGGCCACTCGCGCGATGACCTGGACCTCAAACACGGGCAACACGCGAAAATCGCCATCGAACTCACCCCCCTGCGCCGCGGGGTGATCCGCCTGGACGACCTGCGCGTGTTGCTGCCCGATCCCTTCGGCCTGTTCCAACGTTGCCGGAAAGTGAAGGCCCCGGCAGCCACCCTGATCGTGTTGCCCCGGCGGTTTCCGCTGCCGCCCATCGAGCTGCCGGGCGGCGCGGCCTTCAAGATTTCCGGCGAGTCCAACACCAACTCGATCGGCACTTCCGGCGAGTTTGTCGGGCTGCGCGATTACCGCCCCGGCGATCCGCTGCGGCAAATCCATTGGAAAAGCTGGGCCCGCACCGGCCGCCCGATCGTCAAGGAACTGGAGGACACTTACTATCCCCGCTACGGGCTGGTGGTGGACACCCTGTCGTGCGAGCGGACCGACCTCGAATTTGAAGAAGTCATCTCGGTGGCCGCTTCGTTCGCCGCTTCCATCGACACGAGCGAGTCGCTGCTAGACCTGATGTTCATCAAGAACGAGGCCCACCTGGTGACCGCCGGGCGCGGCTTGGAGCGGGCGGAAAAACTGTTGGAAGTGCTCGCCGGAGTGATGCCCGAGCGGACGGAAAATTTCCAGGCGCTGGCCCGCTTGGTCCTCCGCCATCGCGACGACCTGACATCCTGCCTGGTGATCTTCAACGGCTGGGACGAGTCCCGCGCGGAGTTTCTCCAGACCCTCACCCAGGGTGGCATCCTCTGCGCTCCGATCATCATCGGTCAAGGCCCGCCTCCTTCCGGCAGTCCCGGACATTGGCTGGAGTCGGGCCACATCGCCCGCGACCTCCGCCGCCTGCCTCCCCGCCTAACAGCCTAACTCCAGCCCAGCCACCGCCATTCATCACGTCCATCCACCTCCGCGGTTCATTCTCGGCGCATCGCTCCTGTTCTGGGGGGCGATGAGCGGGCGGCCGTTGACCGGCATCCTGTTAGCCGTGGTGGTTGAAAGCGCGCGCTGGACGAAATTCCGCTGGGATTTCAACGAGGAGGCCTGTGGCCGCGCGTGGCAGTTCACCACCATCGCGATAGCGCTGGCGGCCGTCCTCGTTTTCCTCGACGGCACTCCCTATGAAGCGCTGCCCAACTTGCTGACGTGGTTGCCCGCGTTGCTGCTGCCGATGCAGTTTGTGCAATCCTACGGACTCAGCGACTCGATGCCGCTGAACATCTTTTCGTTTCTCGCGAGTCACCGCCGCAAGCGCAACCTCCGGCTCGGACTCGCCGAGTCGGTCATTCACGTCAACTTCGGCAACATCTATTTCGTCACCGCGATGATCGCCGCCACCCTGGGCAGCCAGTCGAACTCGTGGCCGTTTCTGCCAGGGATCATCATCCTCGCAGGCTGGATGCTCCTGTCCTCCAGCCACAGCCGGCCGGCCTATCTGCTCGTCGCGCTAACAGTCGCCGGCGGCATCGCGATCGTGGGCCAGTTAGGGATCAAGGAACTGCAGACATGGCTCGGCAACAGCGGCCCGGGACAGGCCGGGTTTGATCCCAATTATGTCGCCACCTTGGTCGGCAGGTCAGGCGTGGTCGAGCAATCGCCGGACATCGTCTGGCGCTTGCGGGCCGCCGAAAAGGCGCCGCCGCCCACCTTGTTGCGAACCGCCACTTACAACGCGTATGCCAGCGGGCGCTGGAAAATCCTGCCGGTGATCGAGTCGCTCTTCAAGGATCTCGACACCGTCGAGCCGGCCACCGGGGAAATCTATCAACTCCTCGCCGCCAACCTGCCGCCCGCCGCCAAGAAGGATGCGGTTCGCCCGGGATTGCCCCGCTTCACGCTGCGCGGCGCTGCCTTCGCCGAGACCCCGCTCGCGCTTCCCGGCGATGCCGCCAGCGCCCGCGATTTCGAACTCGACGCGATCGAGCGCAATTCACTGGGCACCGTCCGGGTTTTCCCGAAAAACTCGGTCATCGAAGGCACCGTGCTGTGGCAGGGCGTCATCAGCCCGGAGAGTCCCCCGTTCGATGAGGATTTGATCGTCCTTCAACAAGAGCAAGCGGCCCTCAACGAGGTGCTCCAGGAACTCCACCTCGAAGACCAGCCCACCCTCCAGAAAAAACTGCAGGTCATCCGCGCCTGGTTCCAACAGAACTTCCGCTACACCCGGAATCTAACAATCGACAATCCGGGGTTCGCCTCGACCCCCACAGCGGTCAGCCAATTTCTAACCAAGTCGCGGCAAGGGCATTGCGAGTACTTCGCGTCCGCCACCACCTTGCTGCTCCGGCAGGCCGGAATCCCAGCCCGCTACGCGATCGGCTATGCGGTGCAAGAGCGCGACGCCAAGCGCAACGAGTTCGTCATCCGCGGCACCCACGGCCACGCCTGGTGCCGGGTGTGGGACAAGGACTCGCAACAGTGGCTCGATTTCGACACGACTCCCGGATCCTGGCTCGCCACCTTGGCCCCGCAAAGCTCCGTCATGCAGCGCTTCAACGACGAGGTGAAGCGGCTCCGCGAGGACTTTTTCCTGTGGCGCAACCGCCCCGCGAACCGGCTCGCCGCCACGCTCGTCATGACCGCCATCGGCCTCGCCGTGCTGGCATTTGTCGTGAAAAGGCTGTGGCGGTCCAAGCAGCTGCTAGAAGCGGCATCCAAGACCAACGGCTACGAGGGTCCTATCGCCCCGACGCCCCTCAACGCACTTGAGCTCCAGGCGGAAAAACGTCTCGGCTGCCGTCCGCCGGGTCAGCCGTTAGGCGAATGGCTGACCGGGCTACGACCGGCGCTAACGGATCCCCGCATCCTCGATGAAGCCATCGAACTTCACCAACGCCTGCGCTTCGATCCGCTGCCGCGGGTGCAAGCTGAGCAAAACCGCCTGGCGGAACTCGCCGGGCAGTTGGCGCTGGAAATCAAGCGCGGGTGAGGCCCTCAAGGAGCGTGGGCATCTTGCCCACGAATTTTCAGACGAAGACATGTGGGCAAGATGCCCACACTCCTTGTTCACTTCGCGGCGGCCACGACGTGATCCTTGGTCATGCCGAGTTCCTTCATCACCACGTCGCCCGGAGCACTCATGCCGAAGCGGTCGATGCCCAGCGGCTTGCCTTCGGTGCCGACGTATTTCCACCAAAGGTCGGTGACACCGGCTTCGATCGAAATGCGCTTGGTGCAGGCCTTGGGCAGCACGCTTTCGCGATACTCGGCGCTCTGGCGCTCGAAGCGTTCGAAGCACGGCAGCGAAACCACGCGGACGCCGTCCCCCAGTTCGGCGGCAGCGGCCATCGCGTGCTGGAGCTCGGAACCCGTGCCGATCAAAATTTTCGTTAGAGCGCCGGTTTCCTTGCGGGCGATGTAGCCGCCGCGCAGGACGCCATCGCGCCGGACATCGACGGAAAGCTCGTTCATCAGCGGGATCGCCTGGCGTGTTAGAATCAACGCCGTCGGGCCGTCGGTGCGGCTCATCGCAGCGATGAAGGCACCGGCCGTTTCCTCCGCGTCGCCCGGGCGGATCACGTCGAGATTCGGGATGACGCGCAGGCCGCTAACGGTTTCCACCGGTTGGTGGGTCGGGCCGTCCTCACCGACACCCACCGAGTCGTGGGTGAAAATGTAAGTCACCGGGAGACCCGACAACGATGCCAGACGGATCGAGCCGCGCAGGTAATCGGCGAAGACCAGGAAGGTCGCGCCACTGGCCCGGAACAGGCCGTCGTAGGCGATGCCATTGCAGATCGCGCCCATCGCGTGCTCGCGGATGCCGAACCAGATGTTACGGCCTAACGGATTGACGGTGGTGAAATCGCCGCCGTCCTTGAGGTAATTTTTCGTCGAGCCGAAGAGGTCGGCGCTGCCAGTTAGAAATTGCGGGATCACCTTGGCCACCGCGTTGATCACCGTGGCACCGGCGGAGCGTGTCGCGTCCTTGTAGTCGGCGGCGAACGCCGGGATTTTTTCCGTCAGGTCGAGCGGCACGGACATCGCCACGCCACCGGTGAGTTCCGCGGCGATTTCGGAATTGGCCGCGGACCACGCGTCGTAAGTCTTCTGCCAAGCCTCGAACTGGACTTTGGAAGCGGCCTTTCTCTTGGCGAAAAATGCCTGCGTTTCCTCGGAAACAAAGAAATGCTCGTCAGCCGGAAGCCCGAGACCCGCGCGGGCGGCTTCGATGAATTTCGCCCCGCCTTCGCCGTGGCCCTTGGCGGTGCCGGCCACTTCCGGGATGCCTTTGCCGATCAAGGTGCGCGCGATGATCACCTTCGGGCGACCGTTTTTGTTCTCCTTGGCGGTTTCAATTGCGGCGGCGATGGCAGCGATGTTTTGGCCGTCGATGGTGACTGCGTCCCAACACTGGGAGGTGAAATATTGCTCGGCATCCTCGCCTTGGGTGAGCACGGCCATGGCGTCGAGCGTCACGTCGTTGGAGTCATAAATGAGGATCAGGTTATCGAGCCCGTTGTGCCCGGCGAAGGCGATAGCCTCCTTGGCGACGCCTTCCTGGAGGCAACCATCACCGTTGATGCAGAAGATGTGTTGGTCGAAAATCGTGTGCTCGGCGGTGTTGTAGCGGGCGGCGGCGCGTTTGCCGGACAGCGCGTAACCGACGGCATTGCCCACGCCTTGGCCGAGCGGGCCGGTGGTCGCCTCAATGCCCGGCGTTTCGTGAAACTCGGGATGCCCCGGCGTGATCGAGTGCAACGCGCGGAAATTTTTCACGTCGTCGCGCGAAACCGCGTAGCCGGAAAGGTGCAGCCAGCCGTAGAGGAACATCGAACCATGGCCGGCCGAAAGTACGAAACGGTCGCGGTTCAACCATTTCGGCGCGTCCGGATAATAGCGCATCGACTCGCCGAACAACACGGCACCGATCTCGGCGCAGCCAAGCGGAAGGCCCAAATGGCCGGAGTTACAGGCGTGGACGGCATCGATGGCGAGGCCACGGGCTTCATTGGCGGCTTGCGCGAGCAGTATCGTATTCATCAGATCGGAGGTCCGCTGTGATTGTCAGGGGGCGGAGTGCGCAAACCCTAGAAATCCTCCCCCGCTTGACAAGCCAGCATTCGGGTTAATCCCGCCTCGTGCGCGAATGCCGCTCATTTCCGGCATGATTCCCGCGCGCCGGAAATTTTTCCCTGAAAAACCTTGCAATGACTCGCCCGGTGAGGTTCTTTTCCGCCCGCTTCGCGACACACGACCCGTTCGTCTATCGGTTAGGACTCCAGGTTTTCATCCTGGCAAGAAGGGTTCGACTCCCTTACGGGTCGCCATTTAAATCAGCCTCCGCCCTGCGGGGGCTTTTTGATTCCTGGAGCGGTCGCAAATTCATTTCACCCAAGTGACTTCCCTCCAAAAAGCCGAATCCATCCGCTCGCGCAAAGGCACCCGCCCGCTCGCCGCGCTCACCGCGTACGATTACCCGAGCGCCCGCCTGCTCGACGAATGCGGTGTCGATGTCCTGCTCGTCGGCGACTCGCTCGGCATGGTCGTCCTCGGTTTCCCCGATACCACCCAGGTCACCCTCGACCACATGCTCCACCACGTCGCGGCAGTGGCCCGCGCCAAACCGCGGGCGCTCGTCGTCGGCGATCTGCCGATTCACACCTACGACACGCCCGAGCAGGCCCTTGAAAACGCCCGCCGCCTCGTCGCCGCCGGTGCCGAAGCGGTGAAACTCGAAGGCGGCGTCGGCCAAGCCGAAAAGGTCCGGGCCATCACCCAGGCCGGCATCCCGGTGATGGGCCACCTCGGCATGTTGCCCCAACGCGTCGTCGAAGAAGGCGGCTACCGCAAAAAAGGCAAGACCCCTGAGCAAACCGAAGCCATCCGCAAGGGGGCCGAGGCCCTCATCGACGCCGGGGTTTTCGCCATCGTCTTCGAGTCGATTTTCCCGCAAACCGCGCGGCTGCTTTCCTCCGCGCTGGCCGTTCCCACCATCGGCATCGGCTGC
>JANOZJ010000342.1:0-2113 GCA_031429315.1 Akkermansiaceae bacterium | reverse complement strand
TTGTCCACTTCCTCGTAGGCCTTGGCGATGACTTCGGTTTTCTCCTCGGGGATGACCATGTCAACGATCCCGATGGAAGTTCCCGAACGGGTCGCTTCGCGGAAACCGAGGGTCTTGAGCTGGTCGAGCACCTCGACGGTCTTCGGCTTGCCGGAGACCTGATAGCAACGCCAGATGATGTCGCCGATCTGCTTCTTGCCGACGTTGTTGTTGATGAAACCAACGCCCTCAGGCCAGATTTCATTGAAACGAACGCGACCCGGAGTGGTCTCGATGATCTTGCCCTGGCGGAGGGCCTGCTGAAGCGGCGTGAGTTCCTTGCGGTCCTTGGCTGTGAGTTCCTCGCCCTTGTAACCGAAGACCGAGGTCTTGCCGTGGTCGGGGTTACGAATGCGGATCCACTGGTGATAGTCGATTTTTTCCGCGGCGAGCGCGAACTCGACTTCCGAGGCGTTCTCGAAGAGTGGCATGTGCTCCTCTTTTTCACGGTCCTTCTCAGTGCGGATGCCCGCCCATGTGAGATAGTAAGTTCCCAGAATAATGTCCTGGGTAGGAACCGTCACGGGACGACCGGATGCGGGCGAGAAGATGTTGTTAGGCGCAAGCATGAGCTGGCGGCACTCCATCTGGGCCTCGATCGAAAGCGGGACGTGAACGGCCATTTGGTCACCGTCGAAGTCGGCATTGTAAGCCGTGCAAACGAGTGGGTGAACGCGGATAGCCTCACCTTCGATGAGCTTCGGCTCGAAGGCCTGGATCGAAAGCCGGTGAAGGGTCGGCGCGCGGTTGAGCAGGATCGGGTGACCCTTGGTGACTTCCGCGAGGATGTCCCACACTTCGGTGGTCTTGCGGTCGATCATCTTCTTGGCCGAGCGCACGGTGTGGCAATAGCCAAGCTCCTTGAGGCGGCGGATGATGAACGGTTCGAACAAGGTGAGTGCCATCTTTTTCGGAAGACCGCACTGGCCGAGCTTGAGATCGGGACCGACGACGATGACGGAGCGACCCGAGTAATCGACGCGTTTGCCTAGCAAGTTCTGACGGAAACGACCACCCTTGCCCTTGAGCATGTCGGAAAGCGACTTCAGCGGACGATTGCCAGCACCGGTGACGGCGCGGCCGTGGCGGCCGTTGTCGAACAACGCATCAACCGCTTCTTGCAACATCCGCTTTTCGTTGCGGATGATGACTTCCGGCGTTTTGAGGAGCAGGAGGTTCTTGAGGCGGTTGTTGCGGTTGATGACGCGGCGATAGAGGTCGTTGAGGTCGGAGGTGGCGAAACGGCCGCCTTCGAGTGGCACCAACGGACGCAGGTCCGGCGGGATCACGGGAAGCACGGTTTGGATCATCCACTCGGGACGCGACTTCGACTGAAGGAAACCTTGAGTGATCTTAAGACGCTTCGAGAGCTTCTTCTTGTTTTGCTTGGAACGAGTGGTTCCGAGTTCCTCTTCGAGAGCGACGATGAGCGATGGAAGATCACACTGACGAAGCAATTCCATCACTGCGGCGGCACCCATGCTGGCTTGGAACGATCCGTCGCCATAGGTGTCTTCCGCTTCGCGCAGTTCGTTCTCGGTTAGAAGCTGGCCGACTTCGAGGGCGGTGTTGCCCTGTTCGGTGACGACGTAATCTTCGTAGTAAATGACGCGCTCAAGCTGGCGGGCACTCATGTCGAGCATGAGACCGATGCGGGAAGGCATGCACTTGTAGAACCAGATATGGGAAACCGGAACAGCAAGTTCGATGTGTCCCATGCGCTCGCGACGGACGCGGCTCAAAGTCACTTCGACACCGCAACGGTCGCAGATCACGCCTTTGTGTTTGATCCGCTTGTATTTGCCGCAGGCGCATTCCCAGTCGCGGGTGGGTCCGAAGATCCGCTCGCAGAAGAGACCGCCTTTTTCAGGCTTGAAGGTCCGGTAGTTGATGGTTTCCGGGTTCTTCACTTCGCCCTTGGACCAAGAGCGAATGATTTCCGGGGAGGCCACGGTGATGGAAACTTGATCGAAGGCCTCAGGGCGTTCGTCCACACCGAATAGTTCGCGAAGGTTGGTATCGACACTCATGTTGTTAGTAACGTTTTAGGTCAGGTTGGGGTTCGCGTTTAAAT
>JANOZJ010000341.1:0-1594 GCA_031429315.1 Akkermansiaceae bacterium | reverse complement strand
GCGGCACATCAGCAGCAACTGGCGGGTGATGGTCTCACACAGCGGCCGTGCGAGCCGGGACTTGCGGACGCCGCGGTCGATCAGGGTGTCGAAGGCGCGGCGGATCGGCTCGCCATTCTGGCAGCGGGCGACGACTCCCGGCTGCATCCCGTAGCGTTCGAGAAATCCCTCGACGCCAGCACCCGTGAAGCCGACGAAGTATTTTCCTAACGGATGGCCCGCCGCGCTGGTGATCCGGTGCGGCAGCGACGGGCCGTAAACGAAGAAACTGCCCGGCTGGATCTCAGCCTCGGTATCGCCCAAGCGCACGCTCCCCGCGCCATGACTGACAAATTCCAGCGAATACCACGGGAAACTCCGGCGGTCGATCTGATAGTCCGCCACGCAGCGCTCGAACCCGCCGAAGACGACCGCGAAATCCTCGTCCTCGACCGGATCGAGGAAAAACAACCGTGACGACTCCACATCCTGTGAAATAAATGAGTTGGGTGACGGGCCTTCGGGCATGGCCGACTCAACAGCCAGACCTTCCAACACTCAAGACAATATTGTCTAGGTCAGTTCACAACGTTCATGCCCGTTTCCCCTGAGATTCCAAATGACAAGTGCTACAAATATGCCATAAATCCGCCCAACCCACTTTGAACCCGCTATTATGAAACACTCATCGTATCCAAAAATCGGCATTCGCCCGGCAATCGACGGTCGCCTCGGCGGCGTCCGCGAGTCCCTTGAAGAGCGCACCATGCAGCAAGCGCACGCGGTCGCGGCGCTGATCGCCGCCGAGCTGCGCTACCCGGACGGCAGCCCCGTCGAGTGCGTCATCGCCGACACTTGCATCGGTGGCGTGAAGGAAGCCGCCGACTGTGCCGACAAGTTCAAAGCCGCCAACGTCGGCGTCTCCCTAACTGTTACGCCGTGCTGGTGCTATGGCTCGGAGACGATGGACATGGACCCGCACTTGCCAAAGGCGGTGTGGGGCTTCAACGGCACCGAGCGCCCCGGCGCGGTCTATCTCGCCGCCGTGCTGGCCGGTCACACCCAGAAGGGCCTGCCCGCCTTCGGCATCTACGGCAAGGACGTGCAATCCGCCACCGACACCGAAATCCCGGCGGATGTTAGAGACAAGCTGCTCTCGTTCATCCGATGCGGACTCGCCGTCGCCCTGATGCGCGGCAAGAGCTACCTCTCGATGGGCGGCACTTCGATGGGCATCGCCGGCTCGGTCGTCGATCCGGCGATGTGGGAGAAATGGCTGGGCATGCGCGTGGAAGCCATCGACATGACCGAATTCGTCGGCCGCATGAGCAAAGGCCAATACGATCCAGCGGAATACCAGAAAGCTCTAACATGGGTGAGGCAAAACTGCCCGGAAGGAAAGGACTACAACTCCCCTTCCACCACCCGCAGCCGCGAACAGATCGACAAGGAGTGGGAAGACAGCGTGAAAATGGCGTTGATCGCCCGCGACCTGATGGTCGGCAATCCCAAGCTCGCGGAAATGGGACTCGGCGAGCAGGCGCACGGCCACAATGCCATCGCTGCGGGCTTCCAAGGCCAGCGCCAGTGGACCGACCATTTTCCTAACGGCGAT
>JANOZJ010000340.1:0-3469 GCA_031429315.1 Akkermansiaceae bacterium | reverse complement strand
CGCCTGCGGCTCTGGGAACTTCCTCTACGTCTCACTCGAACTCATGAAACGCCTCGAAGCCGAGGTCATTGAAGCCTTCGACGAACTCGGCGGCGATGTCGGCTTCGAGATGGCCAGCTTCAAGATCGGCCCGCGCCAGTTTCTCGGGCTGGAGCTGAACCGCCGCGCCGTCGCCATCGCCCAGCTCGTCCTGTGGATCGGCTTCTTTCAGTGGCAGCGCAAAACCACCGGCAAAGCCGACACCAACGAGCGCCCGCTGTTGCCCAAGGAAGCCTCCATCGTCCAACAGGATGCCGTGCTCGCTTACGATGCCGCCATCCCGCGCAAGGATCCTAGCACCGGCGAAACCGTCACCATCTGGGACGGCATCACCACCAAGCCCCATCCCATCACCGGCAAGGAAGTGCCAGATGAAACCGCGCGGAAGGTTGTCTTCGATTATACCAATCCCAAACGCGCCGAGTGGCCGTCCGCCGATATCATCGTCGGAAATCCGCCGTTCATTGGAGCCTCGCGCATGCGCGATGCACTGGGCGATGGCTACACCGAGACAATCCGCAAGGCATGGAAAGGCCTCGTGCCCGAGTCCGCCGACTTCGTCATGTATTGGTGGGAAAAGGCCGCCGAACTCGTCCGCGATGGCAAGAGCAAGCGCTTCGGCTTCATCACCACCAACTCCATCCATCAGACCTTCAACCGCCGCGTCATCGAACCGTTTCTGGCAAACGAGAAGAAGCCGCTTCATCTCTCCTACGCCATCGCCGATCATCCGTGGGTCGATTCCGCCGACGGTGCGGCCGTGCGCATCGCCCTCACCGTCGCCGAACCCGGCAAAGCTGAGGGCATCCTCGAAAAAGTCGTATCCGAAATCGCCCGCGAGGATGGCGAGAACGAAGTGACTCTTGTAGGAAGCCGGGGCAATCTTGCCCCCAATCTCCAAATCGGTGCTGAATCAACAACTTGCGATTCACTTGTTGCGAATCAAAAAATAAGCAATCGAGGCGTCTTCCTGAATGGCATGGGCTTCATGATCGAAGGGGAAATTGCGAAAAAGCTATTAGAGCAGTCTTCCATCAGTTCCAGAAATGTAATCCGACCTTTTGTGCGTGGCCGTGACATCACCGATCGACAGCGGGACTGTTATGTAATCGATTTTTTCGGGCTGTCGCAAGAAATGGCGCAGTCAGAATACCCAGAAGCATATCAGATCGCTTTGACTCATGTGAAACCAGAGCGAGACGCCAACAATCGTCAGAGTAGGCGTGAGAATTGGTGGTTATTTGGAGAGACAATTTCCACCTTTCGCCCTGCGCTGACGGGAATCAAAAGATTTATAGTAACTCCACGAACTGCCAAACACCGCTTTTTTAGTTTCCGCTCAAACGACTGGTGTTTTGAGAGTGAAGTTATCGGAGTTGGAGTTGATGATAGTTTTTATCTGGGGATTCTTTCGTCAAGCATCCACAAGATGTGGGCTCTCGTCCAAGGCGGCACGTTGGAAGATCGCCCTCGATATAATAACAGTCGCTGCTTCGAAACCTTCCCATTCCCCGCGCTCGAAGAATCCCCGCTGAAGCAACGCATCCGCGATCTCGGCGAGCGGCTGGATGCGCACCGCAAGAAACAACAGGCGATTCACCCGGACCTCACGCTCACGGGCATGTATAACGTGCTCGAAGCCGTCCGCTCCGGCACCCCGCTGACCGCCAAGGAAAAGGCGATCCATGACAAGGGTCTGGTCTCCATCCTCCAACAGATCCACGACGAGTTGGATGCCGCCGTGTTGGAGGCGTATGGCTGGAGCGATCTGGCAGGGACCGCTCTCCGCAGCGGTCCGGCGAATGAATCGCCCTTGGACAGCGCCGAAGCGCCCGAAGACAAGGACGTCCCCATTCTCACCCCATGCGCCGGACCGCCCGGAGGTCGGTCCCTGCCGGGCGATGCTCTCCTCACTCGCCTCGTCGCCCTTAACCACGCCCGCGCCGCCGAGGAAAAGAAAGGCCTCATTCGCTGGCTGCGCCCGGAATATCAGAACCCGGCAAGATCCGGCGATGCTAACAGCGCCGATCACAGACCACCGCTACAGGGCGACCTGATCGGCACGGAGACTGCGAAAACCGCCAAGCCGGAAAAGCCCGCCGCAGTCCTCGCGTGGCCCGCCACTCTATCAGCGCAAGTCACCGCCATCCAGAAGCTCATCGCCACGCACGGCCAGGATACGGAAATCCTCTCCTCCCTTTTCGGCAAGAAGGCCGCCAAGCGCACCCAGCAGATCGCCGAGATCGTCGAAACCCTTAAAGCCATCGGCCAGTTGTGATAGCATTCAATCATTCAAAACCTTCCAAATGAGAGCTATTCCAGTGCCTTTCGACGTTCTCAGTCTCCCGCTTGACGGGAACGAAATTTATATCCGCGACCACCTGATGGTGGACATCACAGGTTGGGCCACTTTTCGTCATGCCATCGCCATCGGAACGGATTCATCGGTCCTTACAAGTATTGGAGCCGGACCAGTTCCTAACACTGTTAAGTCAATGTATTGCGAATTCGGTCCGAATCATTATCACGCGATCTGTTGTCTGGGTGATTCAAAGAGAGTGATGCTGGAAAGCAATTTACGGACCTCTGCGGCCCCACTAGAAGTTCATCATACGCTGATGAGCTTCTATCAAAGCCTCGGATCGGTTTTGGATAGTCTGGCTCGGATCATTTACAGCCTGATCGTCGCCGACGCAGCCACGGCGATGAATAAATCTAAGGACAGATACAGGCGCAACCTGACGGACTGGGGAAGTCTGCTGCGATCTGATTTCGTTGGTTCTACTGCATTGGGTGGCTTCGCTCCGATCTGTAACGACCCTGCAGTCGAAAGTGTGCGCAGCGTGCGGAATGCGTTAACGCATGGCTGGATGACCGTCGCTCGGCCAAATTGGGAAGGGGAACTGCTTTGGCCCGATGAAATTGAAACAGAACGAGAGATCCCATGGCCTCACGACCCATCCAGCCGGGCCTTGTTTCTCCAGAATTACACGAGTTGGACTCCGATTGCCCAATTCTTGCAGCGCCATTATACAATAATTGAGCAAACGGCAGGGGCGGTTTTTTTAGAAGCCGTGAATCACATTCCGCAATTCGAAGCACGGCATCACATACAGATTTAAAATGCTGTATGTGCAGGCCCTCCAGTAATTTCCCCGATCCTCATTTCGGCAGCGACGAGGAGATGCTCGCGTGGCGCGAAAAGGAAGGACTCACCAGGAACTGCTAGGCCACGCGGATATTTCGACGACCCAGATTTACACGCATGTGGACCGGCAGCGGTTGAAGGCGGTACACAAACAGTTTCACCCGAGGGGTTAGAGTCCAGATGCCAGAGACCAGAATCAAGAGGATGAGGATGAATGGACGACACGTCCATTCCCCCTAGGTGGTCAATTGTAGGGCTTGATCGCGAGCGGCGCGGAACCGG
>JANOZJ010000339.1:0-2050 GCA_031429315.1 Akkermansiaceae bacterium | reverse complement strand
GCGCAACACCACCATCGGCAACGCTGCTAGAAAAAGCGCGGCGGCGGCGGTCTTCAAGCCCGGATAGACGCGCGCCGCGTTCCGGTCCAGCGCCGTTAGAGCCTCGGCGACGACCTGCTCCTTGGGCACGTAGAACGACTTGCTCGACGGCATCCCCGGCAGATCGGGAGATCGGCGCGAGACTTTGCCGAACTCAGTCCGCACCGGCCCAGGGCAAACTGCCAGGACCCGGATCTGGTGCTCCTGCAACTCGATGCGCAGGGCCTCGGAGAAACTGCTGACGTAAGCCTTGGTCGCGGCATACACCGCGAAATCCGGGATCGGAATCACACTCGCGAGCGAGCTCACATTGATGATCGCCCCGCCACCGCGCCGGATCATTTCCGGCACCAACAAGTGGCTGAGGTGGGTGAGCGCCTCGATGTTGACGTCGAGCATCGACTGGATTTTGTCCCACTCGGCGGAGGCGAATTCACCGTAGTCGCCCAAGCCCGCGTTGTTGACCAACAGATCGGGTAGAAATCCTCTGGCAGTCAGTGTGGCGACCAGTTGATCGCGCTCCGACGAGCGCTGCAAATCCACCGCGAACACCGCGACGGCGACATGCGGAAACTCCGCGCGAATGCGGTCTGCCAGTTTTTGCAACAGCGACTCGCGACGCGCCACGAGGACGAGCTTGCCGACTCGTGGCGCGATTTGAAGGGCGAACTCCTCGCCTAAACCGGATGAGGCACCGGTGACGAGGGCACAAGAGAAAGAAGCGGTCTCAGACATGGCGTTGTGTTACACCATGCCATTGAATTACGCCATCTGAGATTCGCCGTTAGGTCCTTGGGTGACCTGGACGATCCGCAGCGGCAGGCGCACGAGGATTTCACCGTCGCAACCGATGTCGATCGAGTAGATGCCGGCTTCCTCGAAGCGCAGGCCTTGGAGATTCATCACGATGTTGCGCGTCAGGAACGGCACGTTCTTGGGCAGTTGCACTTCGAACTCCGGCTCGATCGGCATGTTGTTCGGGTCTAGCGACGCGCCATCCTCGTTGATGATGTTGATGGAAAGCTTGTGACGACCTGCGTCTTCCGGGGTGAAGCAGAACCGCATGGCCAAGGCGCATGACGGATGAACCACTGGCACGGCACGGGCCGCGAGGGTGTCGAAGGTTCCGGAAATGACCAGCTTGCCATTGTAGTCGGCAGCGAAGTCACAGAGAGTGGCGATTTGGATGTCCATGATGGATGTTTTGAATGGATTCTAGCAGTTCTGCGGCACGGATTTCGTGATGCGGGGCCACTTGTCTGAAGGGATCGCAGCCAAGCGTAAAGCGCAAAGAATCCACCGGACGCAGATGATTTGTCCAATCGCCCCGCGAGTTGCCAGGTCGCGCCAAACACCTCCCGGCGAATCATTCGACAAATTTTCCGGCCAATCTCTTGATTCGTTGAATTCATAGGGTTTTCGAACGGTGAAAACTGAGAAACTCCCAAGTTGTTCACATCGGAACTCTTAAGCATGTTTCAACATTCCGGGCGGTATCAAATCCGACGACGGTCATCATAATCCGCCAACCCGAATGCTAGATCCGCATGTGAACAACTTGGCAACAATCGCGAGCAACCGCTTTACAACCTCCCATTACGCTCTCAATCAATCACTTGATGTCCTATTGTCCGCTTAAAGCCACCCCCGCACTGGTAATAACCCGTATCCCCTTCCGCGAAGCCTTGCCAAGTCCAACTCTCAAGTAGCTTGAGCGGGAACGCCCGCAAATTGGCCGAAACAAGCGGTTTCCAACATTTTCACCAAGTTATTCACAGTCGCATTCCGCAGGCGGATTCCACGCCCGGATTTTACCGATCAATTGGCGAAGCAATTGCTTTTGACCACCGCTGGTCAATGCCCTAAACCGACCGCTCCCAGTTTCAAACCGCCAAATTCATGTCCGAGATCCCCACCATTATCTACACCAAGACCGACGAAGCCCCTGCTCTCGCGACCTACTCGCTGCTGCCCATCGTCAAGGCCTTCACCAAGCACTCGGGCATCACCG